>JALSIJ010000172.1 GCA_026981655.1 Rhizobiaceae bacterium
ACTGCAAATTTATGGTGGGATGGACTTGAAGCGATAATCCGAAACCATGACAAATTACTGGTTCGCTCCCAGGCGGGTATTGGAGAAATTGACTGTTCCACACCCAAAGCCAAGCGCAAAACCTATACGCTGCTGCTTGATTATCTGACCAATGATTTAAGCGAGCAACTGCAACGCGAATGGATCAGCGAATATGCTTCTCGCTATAAAGTTGACCTTCAATTCATGCTGAAAAGTGAAATGATGACCTGGGATGAGATTAAAACTCTGGCCAAAGACCCGCTTTGCTCCTTCGGCGCGCATACAGTTCATCACTACGCATTGGCGCGGCTTGGAAGAGAACAGGCTATTGCGGAAATCAGGGACGGCGCACAAATTCTGGAGGCTGCACTGGGAGAGAAGCCCAAACATTTTGCCTATCCTTATGGTTATCCTTTGGCCGCCGGGCGGAGAGACTTTGAGATTGTCGCAGAACTTGGCTTTGCCAGTGCAGTCACCACAAGGCCGGGGCTCATTTATCAAGATCATCAGCCCCATATGACCGCATTGCCGCGAATTTCAATGAACGGACATTTCCAGAAAACCCGCTACACCAAAGTGCTGCTGTCTGGCTTGCCCACATTTCTGGCTAACAAAATGCGCCGGTTGAATGTAGATTGAAAAACTCTAACGCTTACTTTTTTTGCTGTTGTCCTTAGACATCCATTTGATGACGAACATCGCGGGCACAATCCATAAAATGCCAGTTACGGCAAAATAGGCGAGGTGCACAAGGCTGCTGGACTCACCCAGTTTGGCGGCTGCAATAGTGGTCGCCACCAGCGCATAAATTATCGCGATGGCCAGGATCATAAATGACCCGATCAGTTTTTTTAAGCGGAACGGCATATGTAGCCCTTTGACATGGTTTTTCCTCAACTAGCAAATTTTTGCGTCCGGCGAAACAGTTCTTCACCATTCTATCGCGACCGCATGTCGCGTGTGTTCAGTGCCATCTGGCCTGATTTTGCCGATTAATGTGGTAAAAGGGTTTTTTCAACGGGAAATCTTGCCAATGTCCGCCACCCAATTTTCGCCAACAAGTTTGGAAAACACGATTGCCATGCGTTCGACCGCTGAGGCAAACCGGAAAATGGTGCGTATTTGGCTCTATTTTATCTGCCTGCTTGTTGCTGCGATGGTTGTTGTTGGTGGTGCAACACGGCTCACCGATTCAGGCCTTTCGATTACCGAATGGAAACCGCTGCTGGGCGCAATTCCGCCCTTGAACGAGCAGGACTGGATTGACGCTTTTGCCAAATATAAAACGATTCCAGAGTTTACACATATCAATCCAGATATGGATCTTGAGGGCTTCAAATTGATCTATTGGTGGGAGTGGTCGCACCGGTTTCTTGGTCGGTTTGTCGGTATTGCCTTCTTCATACCGATGGCATTTTTCTGGGCAACCGGCAGGCTGGAAAACTGGTTGAAACCGCGCCTTGTCCTGCTTTTTGTACTTGGTGGGCTGCAAGGGGCAATTGGCTGGTGGATGGTTAAATCCGGCCTGGTAGATCGGGTTGATGTGAGTCAGTATCGGCTGGCGATCCACTTAACCCTTGCCTGTATGATATTGCTTATCGCCATGTGGATTGCCCGCGGCTTGACCCCGCACACTACGGCACCCGATGCAACAGGCCTGCAAAAACAGGGCGGTTTGCTGGTGCTGCTGGTGATGGTGCAGATTTTCCTTGGTGGACTGGTTGCCGGTCTCGATGCGGGTCTTGCCTTCAATACCTGGCCGCGAATGGATGGCGCCTGGATACCAAATGATCTCTGGATCATGAAGCCGCTTTGGGTCAACCTGTTTGAAAATCTCAAAACTGTGCAATTCGTCCACCGTGTAAGCGCTTACCTGCTGTTTGCCTTTGCCCTGTTTCACCTCATTATGGCGGTTGGTCGCGATGTGCAGCGCCCCCATACGGCGCGCGCCGCACTGCTGTTTATTTTGATTTTATTGCAGGCCGTTTTGGGCATCATAACGCTGTTGTTGCAAGTGCCATTCAACTGGGCAATTATCCACCAGCTTGGCGCAATCATCGTGCTTGGTTTTGCTGCCGCCCATTGGCGCGGGCTAAAAGGCGCCTATCCGCCAGCGGTGGAAATCAGGCAGGCGGGCGAGTAGGGGCGTTAATTCGCGAAAAAATTAAATCAATTGGCACAACCGGGTTACTTCGATACACTCCCTTAGATTGCAATAGGCTGTGGGATGTCGAGTGGCGGAATTCGATACGTTCGACGCGTTTTTAGACTGGTTTGAAAGTCAAAAGCCGGAATGGCAACCCGTGTTGGCGGCACGAATTGCCCTGCGTGCTTTGCCTGTGGCATTTGCCGACAATTCCAAAGACAATCCATTGTCGAGCGAAGACGAACGAGCGCTTTTGCAGATGTTTCGGGCTGTGCTGTCGCTGGATGACCTTGCCGACAAGCAGTGGGATACCCAGTCCCAATTTTTCACCGATACATTGAGCTATTTTCAGGCAGTGGCTTATGACCCGCTGCCGCGCGAAGCATCAAATCTGGCTACGCTGCTGGTTTCGTATTTGAAGTTCATCGCAGACCATATCGAGCGCGAACAAAATGCTCATGGCAGGTCGGAGAAGGCTTTTAGAGATAAAAGAATATCGTCATTGCAGTTGGATTTGGTAGACCGTGCTGCATTGCTACGTGATTTGCAACGATTGGATACAATCTCTCCTTCAATCCTCAGTACAATGCAGCTTTTTCCAGAATCTAATGAAATATCGTTTGGGAAACAATGGCCCTCATTGAAATTTGCAATGCAGGTTGCCGGTCATTGCTGGGAGATTTGGGAGCAATATTATTGGGGCAAGCTCACGGGAGCCGGCAATAGCGAGGCGCTAATTTCAGCGGTAAATCAACTTAGCGCCGAGGATTGGCTAATCGAGCCATCAAAAATCAATCCGCGGCTGGCCGAATTGCAGTCTGTGCAGCAAACGGGGTTTGGCGAAGAAGAACAGCAGGAGATCAGCGATCTAACCATTGCAGATAGCGAAAGTTTTGAAAAGTGGTTGCAGGACAAACCGGCAGAATGGGCGCAGGTGCTGACGGTGCGCTGCGAATTGCGAACATTACCATTTGTGGAATTAGTTACTAAATTGTCGACTGTAGAAGACAATGAGGAAATGGAGCTTGTATTCGGCTTTTTCCGGTCGGTGTTAATTCCTTGGGTCGCGCTTAGCAATCCTTTCTATGATTTGATAGTACCAATCGAAGAGTCTTTACTATCGAATTTCACTACCTTAATGTCGAAAACATCATATTTTAGTTCGTCGCATATTTCAGGCATCAAATCTGATGCGTTTGACAGCAATTTGGCTGCTGCTCTATACTCTTCAAACTCTGCAGAAAAAGCACTTTCTGCAGTTGTATTTGCAATTGCAAATATAGTCGCAAGAGCATCCCATATGACCCGTGGTCCTGCCCACAACATTGCCACCGACTGCTGGCGCGCTATTAACGATGACGCTGCATACCTAGAAGTAAGAAAAGACACGGCAGAAATAGCAGCAAGAAATCTTGCAAAAACTCCTATTTGGATAAATAAGGCCAATGATAGTTCTTTATGGCAGTTAGCAGAATACGCAGGCCAGAATTTTTTTCACAATCTTGTCGAAAGCGAAAACAATTGGCAGGTCTGGACTGAGTGGTATCAATCTCTGTTTAATGGTGAAAATATTTGGGGCCTGACTCCAGAAAGGGGTGAGTTACTAGCGGTACGAATCGCCAAACAAAGTGATGCTTGGTGGGGACAAGGCCCAGCGATCGTCAATGCTAAAATTGCCGAGTGGTTGGCTGAATTTCGCGAAATTGAAGCGCGGGAAGCATCAATACAAAAAGGGATTTTGGATGAATGGCCAGGCGTAGATGCTCTCGATAAAGCGCGCGGCGCTGGGGCCGATATATTTCAGGTTGAGCCGGGTAAAGACAATCGATTGCATAGAGTTCCCGCATTGGTACGGGGAGAAAACTTGGCTGAGTTTTCCGCTCAAGAACATTTTGATGAGATGAAAGACCAGGCTGATGACCTAGTGAAAAAGCTGAATGAGCAGTCCGGCAACCATTTTTATAGTTCCGAGTTAAAGGAACGCGCGGCAAAGTGGGCTAAAAGTCTCTCCAGTCCGATTATTGATTGCAACCCACTGATATTAAACAAGCGCATAGTTTGGCTGTTGAGAACTTTTGCCGACGAAGTTGCAAATAGCAATTTGGCATCGAATGATGTCGTTCAATATTACGCCGTCGATCTCCGTGCATACTATCAGCGATTGGAAATAGTGTTTCCAAGTTTGAAGCCGTATAGAGAAATGAATGCAAGAGAGCGATTTGAGCTCCCCAACGAAGAAGAACATGAAGCCATAGAGGCTGTCCTGCAATTTTTCGGTGATGGTCAATCAAGCGGCGGTATTTTGTCGACCCGTCTCTTGGAAGAGTTCAGGCAGGTTAAAATAGATCGCGAAGATGCGCGTGCGCTACCGCAATCTGACAAAATCAAAGAGACGCATGATATTGTGGTCGAGGCAGAGACCGATGCAGCTAATCGTTCTGTGGCCGTATGGCGGTGGCTGGAAAATCCCAAAAAACTACTAAGCAAAAGCGGAAAGTCAGCCGAGGAGATTGCTGAAGCCGTCAAAAAGTATGAAAAGGCCTACAAAACCTTGAGTCCGCATATGGGTAAATTCTTAGAGTATTTGTCCAAATGGATGCTCTAAGGCTTGTTTTTCAGTTCAATATGCTGCTCGCTACCGTTCTCACGGGAACATGGGCATTTGTTCAAGCCCGGTGGTCTCGTCAAATCCGTAGGCAATGTTGAGGTTTTGCAGCGCCTGACCGGCGGAACCCTTCACCAGATTATCCAGCACGGTAATCACGATTGCCCGGCCGGGAATGCGGTCGGCAAATACAGCGGTAATTACATAGTTGGAGCCGCGCACATGCTGGGTGGCGGGCATAATACCCTCATCAACAACCCGCACAAATGGCTCGTCGCGATAGCGGGTTTGGAGGGTCGCCCGCAGATCATCGGCACTTGCCCCACTGGCAAGTTTTACGTGGCAGGTGACCAGTTCGCCCCGGCTCATCGGCACGAGGTGAGGGGTGAAGTTGACTCTAATTTCATGGCCCGCAACCGCGCCAATTTCCTGCTCGATTTCGGCCATATGCCGATGTTTACCCACCGCATAGGGGGTCATGCCTTCGCCCGCCTCACAAAAAAGCGTGTTTTCTTTCAATCCGCGCCCGGCACCTGAAACACCGGACTTGGCATCAATAATAAGATCATCAACGTCAATCTGGCCGGCCTTGGCAAGTGGCAACAGGCCCATTAAAACGGCGGTCGGGTAGCAGCCGGGGCAGGCGATAAGCCGCGCGGTAGCGAGCTGGTCGCGGTAATGCTCGCTTAAACCATAGACGGCCTCTTTTTGTATCTCGATTGCGGTGTGGTCCAGCCCATACCATTCTTTGTACCCGGCAGGATCGCGCAGGCGAAAATCGGCCGACATATCGAATATTTTCACATCCGGATATTTGGCAAAAATACTTGCGGTAATTGCCTGTGTGGTGCCGTGGGGCAATCCGCAAACCACCGCATCAACTTCTGCCCAATCCGCCTCGTCGATGGTGATGAGATCGGGCAAATCCATATGCCCAAGGTGAGGAAACACCGCGCGCATCGGCTTGCCCGCGTGGGAATTGGCGGTCAAGGTGGTGATTTCAATATGCGGGTGATTGACGGCCAGCCGCACCAGATCAGCCCCGGTATAGCCAGAGGCGCCAAGCACGCCAAGTTTAATTTTTTTGCTCATGGTGATACCTATAATTCAATATATTCAAACGGTTGCACTAAATATCGGAATCAGTGCGTGAACGATCAGTTCAGCTTCGTCGTCGTGCCAGCAGGCCCAGCATATACATTGCGATTGTGGCGCCCGCAATGGATGTAATATCAGCGTGATCATAGGCGGGCGAAACCTCCACCACATCAGAGCCGATAATGTCGAGATCGTCCAAACGGTTGAGGATATTAAGCGCCTTGGCAGAGGATAACCCGCCTGAAACCGGTGTGCCGGTGCCGGGTGCAAAGGCTGGATCAAGGCAATCAATATCAAAGGTCAGATAGGTTTTCTTGCCGTGGGTTCGCTCTAAAATGCGGGTGGCAATCGCATTGGCGCTCATTTCCTCGACCTCCAGCGCATGCAGAATTTCAATGCCGTAATCTTCATCGGCAATGGTGCGAATGCCGATTTGGATTGAGTGTTCCACATCAATTAAACCGTCTCTCACGGCCTGCGTTATCATGGTGCCGTGATCAATGCGCGCGCCGTTATTATCTCCCCCGTCATTCCCCCCGTCGTCCCACGTGTCCTGATGCGCATCAAATTGCACCAGCGCCAGGGGCCCGTGTTTTTCAACATGGGACATGAGCATCGGGTAAGTGATGAAATGATCACCACCGATGGTCAACAGATAGGGTGCACTTTCGGCATTGATGATGGCGCTTGCCTGCTGCACCATTTCGCTCGGTGCATTGGCAAGATTGCCGTAATCAAAAGTGCAATCTCCATAATCTATGACCGCCATGTCTGCGAAAATATCCATGCCAAACGGATATTGCGGATCGCCGCAAAGGATTGCCGATGCGCGGCGCACACCTTGCGGGCCAAACCTTGTGCCGGGCCGGTTGGAGGTTGCCGTATCAAAGGGAATACCCCAGACAACCGCATCGACGCCGGTAAGATCGCGCGAATACAGCCTGCGCATGAATGATAATGCGCCCGCATAGGCCGCCTCATGAGAGCCGCCCTTGAGGCTTGTGCCGGTAAAGGCGTTATCGCTGTTTGGATGGTCTGGCATTTTTACCACTCACAAAATTTTACTCATATCATAACAAAAAAGGCGGACCCGCAAGCCCGCCTTTTTGCAAAAATATAAAAGAACGACTAGCGTTTTGAGAACTGGAACGAACGGCGGGCTTTTGCACGGCCGTATTTTTTACGTTCAACAACACGTGAATCGCGTGTGAGGAAACCGCCTTTTTTCAAGGTAGGGCGAAGTTCCGGTTCGAAATATGTCAGCGCCTTGGAAATGCCATGACGAACAGCACCAGCCTGGCCGGATAGACCGCCGCCTTTAACGGTGGCAATCACATCAAACTGGCCCATGCGGTCGGCGGCAACCATCGGCTGCAACAATACCATCTGCAAAACAGGACGCGCGAAATAGCTTTCGAACTCCCTTTTGTTGATGATGATTTTGCCGGTGCCGGGCTTTATCCATACACGGGCAATCGCGTCTTTACGTTTGCCGGTTGCATAGGAACGGCCAAGATCGTCGACCTTGCGTTCATGCAGCGGTGCTGCATTTTCTTCCGTGGTTTCTGTAGTTTCAGCAGCAGCCGCATTTTCAGCAACAGCAGCCTCTGTTCCGGCGCTCTTTACAGCAGCGCCAAGTTCTTCAAGAGAATTGATCTCAGCCATAATTACGCGACCCTTTTGTTTTTGGAATTCATTGTTGCAAAATCAATCGTCACAGGCTTCTGTGCCTCGTGCTTGTGTTCGCCGCCTGCATATACATGCAGGTTTTTCATCTGACGACGTGAAAGTGGGCCGCCGGGCATCATACGCTCAACCGCTTTTTCCATGATACGCTCAGGAAAACGACCTTCAAGAATTGCCCGCGCTGTGCGTTCTTTAATGCCGCCGGGATAGCCGGTGTGCCAATAATATTTCTTGTCGGTGAATTTCTTGCCGGTAAAAGCAACCTTGCCGGCATTGATGATGATAACATTGTCGCCATCATCCACATGTGGGGTAAAGGTTGGTTTATGTTTGCCGCGCAGGCGGTTGGCAACGAAAGAGGCAAGGCGGCCTGGTACAACGCCGTCAGCGTCGATCAGTATCCACTGTTTTTCCACTTCCGCAGGTTTTTGCGAGAAAGTTTTCATGGGTGTTTCCTTGGGGTTTACCCGTAGGTTGTTGGGCAAATGCCCGATGCGAATTTCGATTATTGTGTTTGCCGGGAAATGAATTTTCACCAACAAACAAAAACCTCGTTGGGTAACGAGGCCTGTTGATGGGGTGTTTAAAGCCAAGGCAAAGGGATGTCAAGAAGTTTGTTTTGGGGTCGTTGGAATTTACCCAATGAAATCAATAGGTTAAAAATATGGTATTATATTACCCCATGTTTATGGGCGGAATTGAATAGGTCGCGGTTGCATGTGCCACACTGGCATTACCGCCCGCATCTTCATTGGCCGGGTAAATATCGGCCTCAACCACGCATAGGCGCTTGCCGAGCTTCATGATTCTGCAACGGCAATGCAAGGTTTGCAGGGTTGGTTTTCGCAAAAAGTTGATATTGAGATTGGTAGTCACTGCCAAAGCCACCGGGCCAATATGGGCCAGAATCACCACATAGGCGGCAATATCGGCAAATGTGAACAGGGTCGGGCCGGAAACAGTGTTGCCGGGGCGTAAATGGCGATTGTCCGGTTCAAGCCGCAAGGTGGCGACGCCCGGTTCGATACTTTCGACAAAATAGCACTGCCCGCCATCATTGATCTGCGGGAAATGTTGTTCGATGAACTGATTAATGTCATCGACATTCATAATCGGGGTATGGTTCAAGATTCAAAGACCTTTGCATTTGCTTTATTCAGCAATTTAGGCGTGATGGCGGGTTGGCTATCGAGCCGCCAGCAACCTGGTGCGCCTCGCAGGCCCGATGTGTAACACCGAATTGGCCATGAGAGAAAGGGGGAAGTAATCTTCCCCTTTTTCCTTAGCCTGCATTCTGCTAATGCAACAAAAAGTTTTATTAGGAGCAATTATGTCAGCCAAAATCACAGCCGCAACTGCGCTCAATCCCTTAAAACGCACCATGCAGGACAACGGTATTCTGCGCCTGACATTGGATAATCCGCCTGCCAACACATTGTCGGATGCGATGCTTGCAGCATTGCAATTGGCTTTTGATGATGCGGCGATAGATAAAAATGTCCGGGTGATTATTCTTGCCGCTAATGGCCATCTATTTTGCGCTGGCCATGATGTGAAGGAAATGACTGCGCGCCGGAGCGACGATGACAGGGGCCGTGCCTATTTTGCCGACCTTATGGCCCGGTGCGCCAATGTTATGCAAACTATCGTCAATCATCCCAAGCCGATAATCGCCGAGGTCAATGGCCTTGCCACCGCCGCCGGGTGCCAGCTGGTAGCCTCTTGCGATCTGGCGATTGCCAGTGATGAGGCGACATTTTGTACGCCGGGCGTTCATATCGGTCTGTTTTGCTCCACCCCGATGGTGGCCCTGTCACGCACCATCCACCGCAAACACGCCATGGAAATGCTATTGACGGGTGAGGCGGTAGATGCATCGTCAGCGCGCGAATATGGCCTGGTCAACCGGGTGGTGCCGAAGGATTATCTGCAACAGGTCACCAACAAATACGCTGAAAGCATTGCAGCAAAATCATCCCACACGCTGAAAGTCGGCAAGCAGGCCTTTTATCAACAAATGGAAATGGGGCTGGCTCAAGCCTATGATTTTACTGCCAATGTTATGGTGGAAAATATGCTGGCAAAAGACGCGGAAGAGGGCATCGGCGCATTCTTGCAAGACCGGAAACCTGAATGGGTGGATGAATGATTCTAAGCTGCTCGTACGCAACTGAAATCCCTGAAAAATTCAAATCTGTTATAACCGGAAACCAGATCTCCTGCTTGTAACCGAAAGACCGGATTGCTGGGAAATGCATCGACGAAATAGGCCAAACCATTAAGGTTGACCAGATTAAAATAATGGGAGTCATTTTCGCTAAAAGTCCCGATAACGGCGCAATTGCCTACCGCTCCTCCGGCAATCATTGAAACATAACCGGTAACTGAATCGCGGGTGTGGAGGGCTGGCGTGCAAATAAAACCACTATTAATATTACGAGCCGCCCGATGAGTTTCTCCTGTGAGTAAATAATTGTGCACAGCAGTCGCTACCGAAGGGCAGTTTGCGCCGTGAAACGACGATTGCATTTGGCGAAGGACCTGCCGGGGGCTGGACAGAAGGTTTTCCAGATGTTCGCGCATGATATTTACCTATGCTTCGTTGCTTATGCAGTTTACTTAGGTTCAAACAAACTCCTATCCCGTGCAAAAGGTCACATCACCGATTTGCCGGTGTTAATCCAGTTCATCCAGCCAGATCGGATTGCTCCAGGCTTTTTTGCCAGCCGCGTCGATGATTGTTACCCGCAACCAGGGGCTGGGTTCGCTAAGGGTAAAGCCCATCTGCAACTGGGCTAAGTCAACTTTGGCACTGGTAATCGAGCGGCCATGTGCGCGAGCGGTGCGTGATGTGCCTCCGGCAACACAGATTGTGTCGACCGGGGAACATTCAATATTTAAATAGCGATCTTCAATTGAAATCGAGTGAATTTGCGGCCCCTGGCTGGAATAATAATGCCCCTTTTTCAAGGCCTCCAGCAAGGCTTCAGGTGCGAGGCTTTCAGCCTTTACATGTATCCAGCCGCCAAAGGCATCGTGAGAAAAATTTGAAAAATGCGCGTCATCGGTGGCAAATGCAGTCAATCGCTTCCCATCGTTGAGCATTTGATCCAGCAGGTAAAACCCGTCACCCCGGTCTGTTTCCGTAGCACATCCGTGATTATAGATCTCTACGGCATGAGCCACATCAATTGAATGACCATCCTCGATTGTCAGTTGCGACCACGCAGGGTGGGCAATGCCGATAAAGGCGCCAGCATCGGAGGCGCGGCGGGCAAGCTCTGGCCCGGTTTCATTTTCACCACACGGCGCAAAATCAAGCGGCAGACCGGCCGCAATAATGTGCCATAACTCGCCGACGGATGTTTCTGGCGCGTGTAGCTCAACCCCGATCAGAGTGGTGAAATCGTCACGCCGAAACGGTGTTGTATCGGCAACTGGCCAATCGAAAATTTTGATGAAGTGTTCCGACAACATCAAAAAATCATAGCCGGCAGCCTTATAGGCGTTCACGACTTCAACCGGCTTTAGCAAGCCATCTGAAAGTGTCGAATGGGTGTGGATATTACCGCGATAAAAATTGCCCGGAAGCGAAAAAGGAGAGATGTCTGCCATAGTGCACCTGAATTAAATAATTTTTTGATTTTGGGGGAGGGGTCGCTTGGTCAATAGCGCGTTGATTTGAGGTATTAACTTGCCGATTCTGATCGAAGCAACATTTCTAAATTTGTGCAAGAACCACTTGCCGAATTGCGGATAAAATGGTGTCATTTGCGCCATGAACCATGATTCCTATTTAGATACCTATATCCGCTCCATTCTGGACGAGGTAAAATCCATCGCCATTGTGGGCGCAAGCCCGAAAAATGTACGCCCGAGCTATTTTGTCACCAAATATATGATCGACAAGGGCTACAAGGTTTTTCCCGTAAACCCTGGTCATGCGGGCAAGGAAATTTGCGGCGCGATGACCTATGCCTCGCTTGCCGATATTCCTGAACCTGTTGATATGGTCGATATTTTCCGCGCATCACCAGCAGTTCCAGGTATTGTGAGCGAGGCGCTCAAACTTGAGCCTATGCCGAAAGTTGTTTGGATGCAGCTTGGCGTGCGCGACGATGAAATTGCTGGTGTGCTGGAAACTGCCGGTATTAAAGTGGTGATGAACCGTTGCCCGAAAATTGAATATGGCAGGCTTTCCGGCGAGATTGGCTGGACGGGCGTAAACCGGCGAACAATCTCATCGAAAAAGCCCAAACTTGCTGAAGGTTTTCAGCATTTTGGATTGCGGAAATAGCCATGTTTGGCGAATGATTTTCCATTGCTGACAAACAAGTGAATAAATGAATCCTCATCCCCGTTAGCCATAGGCAAATTTCGCCTTTGACCTTGCTGGCGACTTGAGGGATAGTCGCACCAACAATTTAAAAGCATTTGCGCCAGGTTGAGAGCGCTATAATTTGAGGGAGAATAAAATGTCCAATCAGGAACCGGGTTTCGCAACCCTAGCCGTTCATGCCGGAAGTCAGCCAGACCCGGCCACCGGCGCCCGCATTACGCCAATTTATCAAACCGCGTCTTTTGTGTTCGATGATGTTGATCATGCGGCCTCGCTTTTCGGCCTGCAGGCCTTTGGCAACATCTATACTCGCATCACCAACCCAACCACTGCTGTACTGGAAGAACGGGTTGCGGCACTTGAGGGTGGCACGGCAGCGCTCGCAACCGCATCTGGCCATTCGGCGCAACTATTGGTCATGCATGCGATGATGATGCCGGGCGATGAATTTGTTGCCTCCAAAAAACTCTATGGAGGCTCCATCAACCAGTTTGGTCACTCGTTTAAATCTTTCGGCTGGCAGGTGAACTGGGCCGAGGGGGTGGATCCAGCAGATTTTGATGCAGCCGTTACCGATAAAACCAAGGCGATTTTTATAGAAAGTCTGGCCAATCCCGGCGGCGTGGTGATGGACATTAACGGCATTGCCGAAGTCGCCCGCAAGCACAAAATTCCGCTGATCGTCGACAACACTCTGGCTTCACCCTATCTGTGCCGTCCGATCGAACATGGCGCCGATATAGTGGTGCATTCGCTGACCAAATTTCTTGGTGGCCACGGTAATTCGATGGGTGGTGTGATCGTCGATGGCGGCACGTTTAACTGGTCGCAGGATGATCGCTACCCCATTCTTTCCGAACCACGGCCGGAATATAACGGGCTGGTTTTGCACGAAACATTTGGCAGTTTTGCATTCGCTATTGCCTGTAGGGTGCTCGGCTTACGTGATCTTGGGCCAGCGATTTCGCCGACCAATGCGTTTAACATTCTCACCGGTATTGAAACTTTGCCTTTGCGTATGCAGCGCCATTGTGACAACGCGCTGGAAGTAGCTAAATATCTTGAGAGCCACGACAAGGTGGCCTGGGTTTCCTATGCCGCATTGGAAAGCGATCCCTATCACGATTTACAACAACGCTATATGCCCAATGGCGGCGGAGCTGTGCTGACATTCGGCGTTAAGGGCGGTTATGATGCAGGCGTTTCTGTTGTGTCCAACGTGGAGATTTTCTCCCATCTGGCCAATATTGGCGATACCAGATCACTGATCATTCATCCCGCATCCACTACCCATAAGCAGTTGGATGATGAACAAAAAACCGCCGCCGGTGCTGGCCCAGATGTGCTGCGGCTTTCGGTGGGCATTGAAGATGCCAGTGATTTGATTGCCGATCTTGAGCAGGCCCTCAAGGGGTGATTAAAGGATAACGTGTTTCCTCGTCCTTGTGGCGGGGATACATCACTTTACAAAGCGGATTAGGCAAAAAAACAACCCCCATCTTAATTTTGCGTCATTCGGCACATAAATCATTCGTTGTTTACCAATTTAGTGCTATTGTTTGCGAATAATGGAAGCCGAGAAGAAACAAAACAAAGTGCTGTTTTTAATACCGGTGGGATGCTGCGTTGTGCTCATCCTGGCGGTGCTGTTGTTGTCTGGTTGCCAGACAAGTTCAGTTGATGCGCTTAATGTCGATTCGCCGCAAACCCTAGCTGCGCCTTCCGCTGAGAGCACCAGAAGGAACGGCGAGTTTGCAAGCGCAACACCGACAATTCCCGAAAATACCGAAGCTGCCAAGAACGGCTATTATCCAAAAATCGGGCGTGAACGTAACGGTGCGGCCGAACAATTGAGCAAAGCCGACACGACATCGATTCGTGATGAATTGCGTCATGCGAGCGAAAGCTCATCCCAACGGGCAACGACAAAACCAGCGGATGCTTATCAGGATGAACTTGCCGAGCTGCGCAAGAAGGCTGCGACCCACGGCAAGGATGCGCTTAAAAAGATCGAAGAAGCCACCGAGTAAATTTTATCTCTTGAATTTATAGCCAAGCAATCGTAGCGCATTGATGGTCACCAGCACGGTGGCACCCGTATCAGCCAAAATGGCCATCCACAATGTTGTGATGCCAAACAACGTGGTCAACAGAAATACAGCCTTCAGCCCCAGCGCGATTGCGATATTTTGATGAATATTACGCATGGTCGCCTTTGAAAGCGAAATCAGCGCCGGGACATCGCGCACCCGCTCATGCAATAGTGCCGCATCGGCGGTTTCAAGCGCCACATCGGTGCCGCCACCCATAGCAATGCCCACATTGGCCAGCGCCAGTGCCGGTGCATCATTAATGCCATCACCAACCATCGCCGTATCACCGATCTTGCGCAATTGCTTGATCTCTTCGAGCTTTTGCTGCGGCATTAGTTCTGCCTTAACATCAATGCCCAACTGGCTGGCAATGGCCGCCCCGGTGCGCGCATTGTCGCCGGTTAGCATGATTGCCTTAATGCCCATATCGCTAAGTTCACCCATTGCGATTTTTGCATCATCACGAAGCTCATCACGCAGCGCAAACAGCCCAATAATATTGCCATCAACAATGGCAACCGCAACGGTTTTTCCATCTTCTTCCAGTTTTTTGATGATATTGCTCGCCTCTGGCGATAGCGTTGCAATTTCGCGACCATAGCGCGGCGAGGCGATGGTGACATCTTTACCATCAACGCGGGCTTTCACACCCCGGCCGTTCAGTGCTTCCAGTCCTTCTGCTTTGGTGAGTTCAACGCCATGTTCTTTGGCCTTTTCCACGATGGCCACTGCCAGCGGGTGCGAAGAGCCTGCCTCGACCGAGCCTGCCAA
>JALSIJ010000173.1 GCA_026981655.1 Rhizobiaceae bacterium
TAAATGGAATTTGGGAGCAAGCGTTAAATGGTCAGGTTTAGCAGATCAGATAACCGCACAATTGGTATTAAAAGCAAAATGGCGAACGATAAAAGCAACAAGACCATACGCACTTTGCAGGCGGCATTGTTCGCTGATATTGTTTGCCACAACCAATCTACCAGCAATGATGACCACACCAACCAGATTGATGTGTCCAAATATTTTGCGTTGTTCAAAGACCATTGTGACAGGTTTGACGGAGAAATTGAGCAAAGCGATCACAATGGAGTATTCGCGCTTTTTTCCAGCGCTGTAAACGCTATTGAATGCGCTGTAGAAACTCAACAAGCCGTTCTGGACCATAACGACAAAGCCGAAACACCGATGACTTTTCGAGTCGGGATAAACCTCGGCGAGGTATTGAGAAATAATGACGGTGTATTTGGGGACAGTCTGAATATAGCCGAAAGGCTGGAGGGGCTGGCCGAACCTGGTTGCGTGTGCATCAGCGGAGCGGTTTATGAACAGGTGCGCAATAAACTTGCCTATGGGTATGAATATCTTGGCAGTCAATTGCTGAAGAATGTAACCAACCCGATAGAAGCATATCAGGTGCGCCGTGATATTAATGGTGTCACGATGGCTGCAAGCCCCAGATTTCCCACCCGCGAAATTCAATCATCCCTGCCAAACAAGCCCTCGGTTGTCGTCTTGCCATTTGTCGATCAGGGCAGCGATGAAACCGAAAGCTGGTTTGCCGACGGTATAACCGAAGACATCACTTCAAACCTCTCAAAGTTTCAAAACCTTTTCGTAATTTCAAGAAGCTCGGCCTTTTTGTACCGCAACCGCAAAATACCGCCGCAACAGGTATCAAAGGAATTGGGCGTTCGATATGTCGCCCAGGGCACCATTCGCAAAGCCGGTAACAGGGCTCGAATTTCAGTTGAACTGGTCGACGCTGAATCCGGTCAAATGATCTGGGGCGAGCGATACAATCGAAACATCGATGATATTTTCGAAGTACAAGACGAAATCGCCAATACGGTTGTGGTTGCAACTGCGGCCCAGATCGAAACCTCGGAAACGGACCGGGCCCGGGTAAAACCACCATCCGATATGGCCGCCTATGACTTTGTGCTGCAAGGCCAGCAATACGCCTATCGCTATCGACGCAGCGATAACAGCATGGCAAGGCAACTCTTTCAGGCAGCCCAAGAGGTTGATGCGCGTTACGCCAGAGCAAGTGCCGCCATTTCCAGAACACTTAATATCGATTGGCGATATTCATGGAGCGACAATCAGGACGTCGCATTGGACAAAGCGCTGGAATATGCGCGCAAGGCAGTCGAGTTTGATGCAGGCGATGCGCGCGGCTTTGGCGAACTTGGCTTTGCCCATCTATACCGCAAAGAACATGATGCAGCACTTGATGCCTATGAACGCGCCCTGAGGCTTAACCCCAACGATGCGGATTTAATGTCTGATATGGCCGATGCGCTTTGCCATTGCGGACGCAACGAAGAAGGCATTCTTCTGCTCGAAAAAGCCATGTTGCTCAATCCATTTTATCCAGACCAATATCTGTGGCATCTGGGTGGCGCATTGTATAATATGAACCAGTACGAAGAAGCCATTATTGAATTGCAAAAGATGCACAACCAGACCGAGGGTCGACGCTTACTGGCCGCATCTTGTGGACAGCTGGGCCGCATTGACGAGGCAAAAATGCACGCAGCAAAGGTTCTGGAAGCCCACCCGGACTTTTCCCTCGAGGCTTGGGCCGCCGTCCAGCCAGACAAATCTCAAGCAGAGGTGGATCACTTTGTTGAAGGTTTGAAAAAGGCGGGCCTGCGCTAAAAATTCGTCTCCTAAAAGTGGGCACCCGTTTTAGGAATAAAGACATGCGAATAAAGAGAATTATAGCATGGTGCGTGAATACTCTTGAACGCAACACGCTATAGTTCCTGAACACGCTTCTTGTCATTCCTGATTAAATTCAAGAATGATCAGGTTTAAGGCCGGCAGTTAATCGGGCTTAATCGCCTTTAATTTTAGCACCCGATACTTTTGCCCCAGATACTCTGGCGCCGGAAACTCTTGCACCAGAGACCCTCGCCCCGCTTACAGTTACGCCGCCGCCGCTGCCATCACCTTCCGGGTCAAGCAATAACTGACTGAGCGGACCATTTGACATATCCAATCGAATTGAAAAATCAGCCTGATCATAGGCCCATGTTTTTAAATCAGACGAGAAGTTATAATCCTGCGCAGCAATTGAATTGCTGTCAGTATCCAAATTGGAAATCTTTGTACCATCCCCATGAACAAGGAAAATAGTCGGCACTACAAGCTCATAATATTGGCCCGCATAGCTGTACCCGTAAATTCGGGCAAATCGAGTGTTCGCACCCTCAAGCTGGTCGGCAAGAAAGTGGTTGTACCCTGAATTTTGCCCTGATGCAGATTTCTTCTTTCCTGCAGGCGTATGCTTCAGATCATCCATCACATTGCCGAACAATACAATTTTGGACGCGTCGAGTAGTGTTTCACTCATAATAAATTCCCCTTAAATTTAAAAAAAATATTTGGTTTGCCTAAGCCAGGCTCAATAGTCACTATTACCAATAGCCCACAATGACATAAATACTGTCTGATTACTATAGTTTATTGGCATTCATCGCGATAATTACAGATCATTTGGTGTCATCATGCGATGTGCAAACAGTTGACTGCCTTTTTTCGGCTTCGAGACCTTTAATCCAGGTGTAAACTGTCCAATCTCTCGCATATTGAAATTGTCGGCGATTATATTGGCAAATCGACCTCCAGATATAGTGTAATCAACTTCGACCAGAGCATTCGCAACACCAAGATAGCTCAGAGATTCTGAATCGAGCATTTGCCACGTATCAGCCAGATAAGAGCCAAGATAATCGCGCGCCAACAGCAATGTGTGGCGAAATCCGTCCGGTTCTGCCTGATAATACATATCAAATTTCTCTTGCAAAACAGCGGAATAATTAGCCTGCCCCTCCAACTCATCGGATAATTCTTCTAAACTTCGCGGAATTAATTTGTGCGCCAGCAATTGTTCATGAAAGACATCGACCAGAATATCGAACACAGCACCCGTAAGCGGCTCTCCAAGATCGTGCTCATCATCCCAGGATTTGACAAACTCAGACATCACCCGATCATTCGCAGCAATTCTAATCTGCTCATGCGATGCGGTCTCGGCAAAACGGGTCAACCGGTTCATCGTATAAAGATTGCCACTGGTTGCCTCGAGCAAGTTATCGATAACAGAATTAAAATGCATCGAGGCAATCATTGACGTTAAATCACCTGCAGATTCATGAAATCCCAGATATTCGGCATCATCGCCTTTGCCCGGTGGCAAGCCAATTTCGCTGTAAACAATGCCGTGGCCAATCTCGTGGGCAATAACATCAAAATTAAGATAGAACGCACTGTAATTGTTGTCAGCTTCAACCCCTCCGGTTTCCAGAAAACCCCAGCCCATAAAGGCGTTATCAACGGTGGGTAAAACCGAGAGCTCCAACCGGTCATATTCGCTGCTAAAGTGCCAATTGAGCGGCCTGCCAAAATAGCCTTCCCACACATCAAGCGTAAATCGGGCGCAGCCGAAAATATGGGCGGCTTCAAATTCTCGCGTTCCAGGCTTCAGATGGTCAAAATGACCATCTGGGCCAGGCATTGCAGGCGTATGTTTATCACCGTGCCAGGGCGGCAAAAACATGAAGGGTTCGCCATTTTCATTGGCGTGCACCCCGTAATGCAATTGCTTGCCCTTGGGATAGACCGCATACATTCGATCATCCGATGGCCCTGGGCCAAGCGTTCCCGCCGGTGACGAGACATATACAGTTTCGGGCTGAGTGTTATTATTGGCATCCGGTGATTGAGGGTAGATAAGAAACCGTGTTCCGGTTGCCTCACCTTCTGTTTCAATTTCAGAATTCATCATAAACACCTCTCGACACTCAATTTGTCCCGGCACTATGGTCAACACCTTGAAGAAATAAATACTCGCGCGCAAGCAATTGATAAAGCGCCTCGCGATCGGTCAAGCCCAATCCCGCGGCAAGCTCATTAATATTGGATGGAATCACCTTCTCCAGTTTTTGGCAATAAAACCATTCCAACAATGCAGGCTTTGGCAACCCCGTATGTTCAACCGTCACTTCATCATACCCATTTTCAAGAAGCCATTCTTCTTTTTCAGTGGCGCGGGTGGAAAGTTTAACAAACACACCGTCCAGTTTTAGCTGACCAAGCAAATAATATTGCAATTCAACCGCTTGCAGATCAACGCTACTATTAATGGCAATTTGTTCCGCCAAAAAGGCTTCCAACCCCTGCGATGTTAACTGGTTTTCTTCAAGCCATTGATAAAAGATTGCGGCGCTCAGCAGTCCATTTTGTGTTCGAAATTTGGTAACCGCATCCTCCACTTCAACTTGACTAATCTCACGCTGCACTTCACCAGATTGACGTAAAGCCAAAAAGCGCAATCGTGCAGCATCCACGGCCCTGGCAAATTGCTCTGGCTGCAACCTCAACTCATCCAGAACCAGTTGATTTTTGACGACTTCCGGCGTTGTTTCACTATCCCACTGGGATATGGCTCGAACCCATTGATTTGTCGTTTCAAAGTCAAATGGAAGCGGTGAACTTAGAGGCAATTCATCACCCATTACATGCGCTTGGATGGTCTCAATCATTTCAATTGCATCATCGCGCTTTTGATTGACCTTGCCCCTCTTCAACCAATCTGTAAACTTCAAGCCCGGCTCAAGAATTGCCGCTAAATCCCTCCAGTTACGTTGTTTATAATGCGTTGATTTTGCAATTTTCAATGCAGACCTTGCTTGCTCAGCATCAATTACCCGCTCGCTTACCGCCCGTTCAAGTGTTGTGCGAATATTAACCATCGGCTCGCAAAGCGCCGGATAGCCGATTTCAGCCGGACCATGAATAACCGCGACTTCATCATCATCTTCAAGCACACCGCTATAGAAATCCTCAAATATCCGACCAACCCCAACCATGCCAAAATCAGCCAGTTCGCAAGCCCGCAATGCGCCCATGCTGGAAGCACCGAACACCTTCACACCCTGCGCCATCGCCCACAGAATTTCCTTATGCCAAACGGCGGCAACCCCATCAAAATAGCCATCAACAATGCCAATTTGGGTAGGGTTATGCCGCATGGCGCGGTAAATATCCCCCTGAGCGGCCGGCGGTAGGCAAATGGCTTCAATGGTTGCCAGAACATCAGATTTTGCAATTGTCGGGCCGATAAACATCACGATACTCATGACCTCCCCCCAACATTTGCGACCCTTGGGCCGGGCAGAAAATCATCATCATCATGCGGCGCTTCAAGCCCCGGAATAACCACCCGAACGACAGGAATACCAATATCAGGCTTGGTCAAATTCACCCGAATAACCTGCTTAATTCCGACCGATTGCAATTGCCCAAGCAGCCAGTTGAAATCTTGATCAATCGAGCCCGCATCAAATTCGCCAATATCACAGTAATTTCTCACCGGCTTTTCAGTACCGATAAACTCGCGCGCAGCAATATTTTTCTCCTGAATGCCGCCATCAACAAATTCTGCCGGAAGCAGATCATCGCGAGCGCCGGATATATAGGTCAACCGGGTTTGAACCGCCTCGGTAATGGTGCGCGACAGGGCAATTGCCTTGTTGGGATGGCAGCCTGCGCCTGCGCCAATATGTTCTACCCGTCCACTCTCGCCATTAATCAACAGCCCATAAAAGGCAGGAACACCAATATTCGAAGTCGCATCCCAAACAGTCATTTCAAGACCAGCCTGCTCGATATGGCGCAAGAGCGCGCAACATTCGCCGTCATCAACGCTTGCATGGTCAAGCAGCCGTACCTGCCGCTCGGCAATTGGTAAATGGTGCAGCAAGGTTGTGGCATCGCGCTCAATGACCTCGCAAATGGCATGATTTTGCGCTTCCAGCAGATGATTGCCCGATGCCAAACCATTGGTGCTACAGGGAAAGCACCCCTGCCCCGGTGGCGATGGTTCGGTATAGTCCGCATGAACCATTTCATGAGGCAGCCATATTGGCTGTTGATCAATCAATTCAACGCCTTCAACCCACAGGATTCGCAACAGCATATGATATTTTGTTCCCCTGATTTGCGGCAATGCATCCAGGTCAACCAGCCGCTTGTTTTGCCCAAGATCATCCCGCGTACCGTAAATCACCGGCACATCAATATGCTCCGCATGCCAGGTTTCAACCGACTCCATCAGCGCCGATGCCTTGGCCGCATCAAGATCAATGCCTTTGCCCTGCGATACCGAAACCGAACGAGAGTTGGGCCGCGTGACCATGACAACCGGAATGCCGATACGGTCCAATCCGGTCACATTGGCAATCCGGGTAATCTCCATCCGTTTCATCAGCGGACGGATTTTTTCAATCGTTGCGTCCGGCGAATAAATCCGGTGCGTCCCCGATCGATAAGTTTTCAATACATTGGTGGCAGAAGTCATCTACTAACCATCCAACTCGTTTATCAGCCCAAAGGCTGGGAAAAAATAATGTAAACAACACTCAAAATATCCCATTAGCCTAACCTGCAGATCACCCAAACATCCAGAAAAAAATTGACTTCGTCTTTTTTGTGTGATTTCCTGATTGAATGATCAGTCAGGAAGCGGTGAACCCTAATTCATCTGAACAATCCAATCTTCGCTCCAAAGCGGAAGACACTGGCATGTCCGAAAAACTCACGACTACTGCACAAACAAAATCTTCCAAAGGAAAAACCGGCGGCAAGCGGTTCAACGCCATTCTTGATGCAGCGGAGGAGATATTTGCAGCCTCAGGCTTTAATGGCGCCAGTATGCGCGAAATTGCCGAGAAAGCCGGTGTTGCCCAGGCGCTCATTCACTATCATTTCAATACCAAGGAACGATTGATTGAAGAACTGGTTGTTAAACGCGGCGGTGAGATCAACAATCTACGCCAACAACGGCTCAAAGCATTGTTTGAAAAAACATCAGTCCCCGAACTTGAAGAAGTTACCGATGTTTTGCTGCGCCCTACCATCGAGATCAGTCACCGGGCTGGCAATTCCTCCAACGGGTTCGCCCGCATTCTGGTTTCAACTGCCAACAGTTCCGACAGGCTCAGCACCAAACTGACCAAACAATATTACGACCCCATCGCCCGACAGTTTATCGCAGCCTTTGAAAAGGCAACACCTGGCCTTAGCCATGAAAATGCTGTTTGGGCCTATATGTTCGCCATTGGCGTTGGCATGACCATGATGGCACAAACCGGTCGTCCGCAACGGCTATCCGGAGGACTTTGCGATGATACCGATGTGGAAGCCATGCTTGCCCGCATCATTCCTTTTATTACCGCAGGAATACGCGCGGTGGTCGATGTAGCAGACCCACCAGAATCAAACCAAAATCAGAAGAATCCTGGGAGGAAAAAATGAGAAAATCAATCAGATATTTAGCGCTTGTTGCCATGGGTGCAACTGCCGGGCTTACCAGTGTGAGCAACAGTTTTGCCGAGACCATCAATGTCACCATTGCGGCCGGCCACCCGCCGGTATTTCGCTGGGTCAAGCACGCATCCAAAACATTCATTCCAACCGTCAACAAAGAGCTGGAAGGCTCTGGCTATGAAATAAAATGGAGCGAACAATATGGTGGCTCACTTGCCAAGGTTGGCGGAGTGCTTGAAGCTGTTGAAGAAGGTTTGGCCGAAATTGGTCTGGTCTCAAGCCTGTTTGAGCCGGCCAAGCTCTCATTGCAAACCGTGACCTATTTCACCCCGTTTACAAATCGCAATTCAACGGCCGTTTCCAATTTGATGGATGAATTGCATAAGACAACACCTGAACTGCGTGCCACATGGGAAAAGAATGGTCTGGAATATCTGGGTGCCGCCATTGGTATTGACGATTACCTGATCATGACCAATTTCCCGGTCAATTCGATTGCAGATCTCAAGGGCCACAAAATCGGTGCTCCAGGCCCTGCTGTTAACTGGCTAAAAGGCACTGGCGCGGTTGGTGTATCGGGCAATCTCACCACCTATTATAACGAGTTAAAAACCGGGGTATATGATGGTGTGATTGTCTTTGCATCGGCCGCCCTTCCCGGCAAATTATATGAAGTTGCCCCTTACATCACCAAGGTCGGGTTTGGTGCTCAATATGCCGGTGGCCTTGCCGCTAACAAGGACTGGTTTGATGCCCAGCCGAAAGCCGTGCAAAACGCGCTCAAAAAAGGCGCAGAAGCTGACCGCATTGCCTATCAAAAAGACCTTGATGCATCGGTTGCCAAGTTTCTCGGCATCATGAAAGCCAAGGGCGCAACCATCAATGAAATGGACGATGCGTCCCGTAAAAAATGGGCGATGGGTATGGACAATGTAGCAAAGGGCTGGGCTGCAAAACTTGATGCAGCGGGTCAACCGGGCACAAAAGTTCTAAAAACCTATATGGACGCCATGCGCGCAACCGGTGCTGTGCCACTGCGCGATTGGGATAAGGAATAGAACTCAAAGGCACTCCCGAAATACTGTCAGATAACAAATTCTGGCAGTCCCCTGCCCATCCCTAGGGGCGGGGGAATTTCGGGAACTTAGGCAAACAATGAGCCTCATCACTCTCATCATCAACCGCATAACCATGCTGCTTAATGTGGCGGGGACTTTGTTGATTGTCGCACTCATGGTGCTGATCTGTACCGATGTTATTGCCCGGTCTGCCTTTTCGTTACCAATATCCGGTGTACCGGAAATGGTCAGTCTTTCCATTGTGGCGATTGTTTTTTTGCAAGCCCCGGAAGCTTTTAGAATGGGACGCTTTACCCGTTCTGAAGCCATGTTGAACTTTCTTGAAAAACGCTCAATCAGATTAAGAGCGATATTTGAAACCATCTTTGCGATTGCCGCCCTTGGCATAATTTCAATTCTGCTGAACGCAAGCTATCCCTTCTTCATTAAATCCTGGAACCGGGATACCTTCATCGGTACGATTGGCGATTTCATTGCACCGGTCTGGCCGGTAAAACTGGTTATCCTAATCGGTTGCGCTGCCCTGATTGCCCAAATCGCACTTTATCTTGCTCGCCAACTCACCGTCATCCGCACAGGTCAAAGAGTGGAAGAAACCTCCAGCGAGGTGCCCCTGTGAGCCCGTTTGAAATTGGCCTTTGGGCACTCGGCGCAATGGTCGTGTTGGTCTATCTGGGGCTTTATGTGCCAATCGCCCTGATGCTGACCTCATGGCTGGGTGTATGGGCCATCAAGGGATCGCCTATTCTGGCAGGCAAATTGCTGGCGCTGGCAGCCGCCGATTCCATATCTTCTTACTTTTTTGGCGTGGTGCCGCTGTTCGTTTTGATGGGCTACGTGGTCTCGATTTCCGGCATGGGGCGCGATGCCTTTGATGTGGCCAACCATCTGTTCCGCCGTTTTCGCGGTGGGCTGGGCATCGGCACAATCGGTGCCAATGCTATTTTTGCTGCGATCACTGGAATTTCGATTGCATCCGCCGCCGTATTTACCCGCATTGCGGTGCCGGAAATGGTGCGCCACGGCTACACAAAACGATTTTCCGTTGGCGTGGTTGCAGGCTCATCCGTGCTGGGCATGTTAATTCCCCCCAGCCTACTGCTCATATTATACGGTCTGCTGACCGAACAATCGGTTGGCGATCTGTTTATCGCCGGTATTATTCCCGGATTATTACTGGCCCTAATTTTCGCGATTGGCGTTTATTCAATGGCCCGGTTCTTTCCGTCCTTCATTGGTAAAAACCTTTCCAGCAATGACGAAGATATGCTGACCGGCAAACAGGTTATGGCCAAAGGCTTACCCGTTTCCGGCCTCATTTTTCTGGTTCTGGGCGGTATTTATGCGGGCTTTTTCACCCCGATTGAAGCCGGGGCCATCGGGGCGCTCGGTGCTATAATCATCGGCTTTGCCAAACGCACATTAAGTTGGCGCGACATATGGAAAGTCTTGACTGATACCGGGTTGGTAACAGCTTCAATCTGCTTTCTTATCATCGCGGCACAAATGTATTCACGCATGCTGGCGCTTTCCGGCCTGCCCAACGAGTTTGGCCAGTTTGTCGCAACAGCCGACATCGGCTTTTGGGGTGTCATACTTGCCTATGTGGTGCTGGTCATTGTCATGGGCACGATACTGGATTCATCCTCCATAATGCTCATTTTGGTGCCGCTCATGCTGCCGGTTGTTGTGCCCATGCAGGTCGATCTGATCTGGTTCGGCATTATCACCGTGCTCGCAGTCGAGATCGGCCTTTTAACCCCACCCTTTGGCATATCGGTATTCGTCATAAAATCGGCGCTTGATGACGAAAGCATTTCGCTGGGTGATATTTTTATCGGAGCCGCCCCCTTTGCCGCAATGATGCTTATTGTACTGGCGCTGGTGCTTGCCTTCCCAATGCTTGCAACAATTTTAATTTAACGAGGAGATAAATATGGCCCGAAGATTTGTTGATATATCGGTTCCGCTGGAAACCGGCATTCAATCCGATCCACCAATGATGCTGCCGGAAATTGAATATTTCGACCATCAAATGACAGCAGAACAGGTGATGATGTTTTTCCCCGGGCTGAAAAAAGAAGAGCTTCCCGGCGGCGAAGGCTGGGCCATCGAAATGTTGAAAATAGCCACCCATAACGGCACCCATCTCGATGCCCCCTATCATTTCCATTCAACCATGAACAATGGCGAGCGCGCCATCACCATCGACGAGGTGCCGCTGGAATGGTGCTTCAACCCGGCGGTAAAACTCGATTTCCGCCATATGGAAGATGGTTATGTGGCAACCGCTGGTGATGTGGAAGCAGAACTCAAACGTATCGGCCACGAGCTTCAACCGCTTGACATCGTGGTGGTCAACACATCCGCCGGCATGGCCTATGGCAAGCCCGAATACCTGGCCAAAGGCTGCGGCATGGGTCGCGAGGCGACGCTATATTTGTTGGAGCGCGGCGTGCGCGTTACAGGCACCGATGCCTGGAGCTGGGATGCACCTTTTATCCATACAGCAAAAACCTATGCGGAAAATAAAGACCCGAGCATTATCTGGGAGGGCCACCGGGCCGGAATGGATATTGGCTATTGCCATATGGAGAAGCTGCATAATCTGGAGGAGTTGCCTGCCAATGGCTATACGATTTCCTGCTTCCCCTACAAGATAAAAGCCGCGTCCGCTGGCTTTACCCGTGCTGTTGCAATTTTTGAGGAGTAAATAATATGGCCAGAACAACTAGGAAAACCATCATCTCCTGCGCCATTACTGGCGCAGTCCACACCCCCACCATGTCGGATGCTCTACCGGTTACCCCGGAGATGATCGCCGAACAGGCGGTGGAGGCTGCCCATGCGGGTGCCGCGATCCTGCATCTTCACGCACGCAATCCGGTAAACGGCGCGCCATCGGTTGATCCAGCGCATTTTCGCCATTTCCTCGATCGTATTCAAAGCGAGACTGATGCCATCGTCAATATTTCAACCGGTGGCAGCATCATGATGGGTATAGATGAGCGCATTGCGCCATCGGTCGAGTTTTCACCTGAAATGTGCTCGATGAATATGGGGTCGCTGAATTTCTCCCTTCATCCATTGGCCGACCGTTATAAAAAGTTTAAAGAAGACTGGGAAGAACCTTTTCTACGCGGTTCTGAAAACGCAATTTTCCGCAATACTTTTCAGGACATAGCCCAGGTAGCTGAGGCACTGGGAGGCGAACATCAGGTAAAATTCGAGCACGAATGTTACGATGTCGGCCATCTCTACAATCTTGACTTCTGCCTCAAACAGGGCATGTTTAAAGCACCAATCTTCCTGCAATTCGTCATGGGTATTCTGGGTGGCATAACGGCTGAGGTCGAAAATCTCGTCTTCATGAAACGCACCGCCGACAAACTATTTGGCGATAATTACAACTGGTCTGTGATCGGTGCCGGTAGCCAGCAGATGAACATGGCAGCGGTTGCCGCACAAATGGGCGGCCATGTGCGCGTCGGACTGGAGGATTCGCTCTATATCGAAAAAGGCAAATTGGCTAAGTCCAATGCCGAGCAGGTGCACAAAATCCGCTCCATTCTCGAAACCCAGGGCCAGGAAATAGCAACACCGGCAGAAGCGCGTGAAATGCTTGGTCTTAAGGGTGCTGGCAAGGTGAACTTCTAAAGGATACACAATGAGTACTCCCAATGCGGGCCTGCCGCCAAAAACAGAAGTGCAATTTGCCTGTCACGGCAAGGCCACCGGCAAAATGCGCAATGAGCTTGCCGTTCACATGATCAAACCTTTTAAGGAAGGACCATTTGAGCTGGCGAGCGATGAAGGCCCGTTTCATGGGGGCGATGCCACTGCACCACCGCCGCTGGCGCTGTTTGTGGCAGGCCTGACGGGCTGTATCATGACCCAAATCAGGGCCTTCGCCAAACGAATGGATGTGACGCTGAAAGACCTCGATGTAAAAACCAGCGTCGTGTGGGACTGGGAGGCCAAGGGCAGACTTTATGAGACCGCCCCGCAATCCTTTGACATTGATGTGTTGATTGAAAGCGATGATGATGAGGAAAAAGTGATTGCGCTGATCAATGCGGCGAAAAAAGGCTGTTTTATTGAACAAACACTTGGGCGCACAAACACCATCCGCCACCGGCTTAAATCTGGTGATGGCTGGATTGATATATAATCTTTATTTACAATATCCCCGGCAGATTCAAACCCTGCTCACGGGCGCAATCAATCGCAGACTGATAGCCCGCATCCGCATGACGCATGACCCCGGTTGCCGGATCATTCCATAACACCCGACCAATTCGGCGAGCCGCATCGTCGGTTCCATCAGCACAAATCACCATGCCCGAATGCTGCGAAAAGCCCATGCCAACCCCGCCGCCATGGTGCAGGCTCACCCATGTGGCCCCTGATGCGGTGTTAAGCAGTGCATTCAGCAATGGCCAGTCGGAAACCGCGTCCGAGCCATCCTTCATCGCCTCGGTCTCGCGATTGGGCGAGGCAACCGAACCGGAATCCAGATGATCACGACCAATCACGATCGGGGCCGATAATTCACCCGATTTCACCATTTCATTAAAGGCAAGCCCAAGCCGGTGACGCTCTCCCAAGCCAACCCAGCAAATACGCGCCGGAAGCCCCTGAAACGAAATACGTTCGCGCGCCATATCGAGCCATTTATGCAAATGAGTGTCGTCGGGAATAAGCTCGCGCACCTTGGCATCGGTTTTGTAAATATCTTCAGGATCACCCGAAAGCGCGCACCAGCGAAACGGCCCAATACCCTTGCAAAACAATGGGCGAATATAGGCAGGCACAAAACCCGGAAAAGCAAAGGCATTTTCAAGCCCTTCTTCTTTGGCTACCTGACGAATATTATTGCCGTAATCTAGCGTTGGAATATTCATATTCCAGAAATCCACCATCGCTGCCACATGAATTTTCATCGAAGCGCGTGCCGCCTTTTCAACCGCTTTCGGGTCGCTTTCACGCTTTTCCTGCCATTCGGCAACGCTCCAGCCCTGCGGCAGATAACCGTTGATCGGATCGTGGGCGGAAGTTTGGTCGGTTACCATATCAGGCTTCACGCCACGGCGAACCAGTTCGGGGAAAACATCCGCCGCATTGCCCAACAGGCCGACAGATTTGGCCTCGCCAGCCTTGGTCCAGCGCTCGATCATCGCCAGCGCCTCATCCAGAGTTTCAGCACTTTCATCCACATATTTGGTGCGAAGGCGAAAATCTATCCGGGTCTGGTCACACTCAACCACCAGACAACACGCACCGGCCATGACAGCGGCGAGTGGCTGCGCACCACCCATGCCGCCAAGCCCGGCGGTCAATATCCAGCGGCCTTTTAGATCACCCCCATAGTGCTGACGACCGGCCTCAACAAAGGTTTCATAGGTGCCCTGCACAATTCCTTGCGTACCGATATAAATCCACGACCCGGCGGTCATTTGCCCGTACATGGCAAGGCCCATCTTGTCCAATTCGTTGAAGTGTTCCCAGGTCGCCCAATGGGGCACCAGATTGGAATTGGCGATCAGCACCCGTGGCGCATCCGTGTGGGTTTTAAACACACCGACTGGTTTGCCCGACTGCACCAATAGGGTTTCGTCGTTTTCAAGCTCTTTGAGGCTCACAACTATCTTGTCAAAATCCTGCCATGTGCGCGCTGCCCGACCAATACCGCCATAGACCACCAGTTCATGCGGATTTTCAGCCACATCCGGGTGCAGATTGTTCATCAACATCCGCATCGGCGCCTCGGTGAGCCATGATTTGGCAGTTATCTCGGTGCCGGTTGGTGGATATATATCGCGGCTGTTGCGGCGCGGATCATCACTCATAGAACTTGCTCCCTGCATTGGTGGCCGGCCCAATTGGCAAGCGCTTCCAGAATAGTTTTCAGAATTTTGCGCAATGCGGCAGCATTTTTGCCTCCATAGGCATAGGGTAATTGCTCGCTCTGCAAATATTGTATTTGCGCCAGTTCCATTTGAATGGCGTGAATATCCTGCTCCGGGCGACCATAATGCCGGGTGGTCCAGCCGCCTTTAAAACGCCCGTTTAAAACCGAAGAATAATCCTTAGCCGCATTGCACAAATCAACGACAATCCGCTCAATTTCTCTGGCACAGGTTTGCCCC
>JALSIJ010000174.1 GCA_026981655.1 Rhizobiaceae bacterium
TGGGCAATCAATCCTACCTGCTTGGCTTCACCGGCAGCCACCTTGCGCAAGCCATGATCGATTGTTGCAACCGTTAGTTTTGCGCGATTAGGGACTTTTGCCCAGTCAGTTAATAAATATAGAAGCGCAATTGAATCACTGCCACCAGACACCGCAACCAAAATGTGGGTTTCATCAACCAGGTCTTTAAACAGATGTTCCGAAAATTCGCCATTTGTCGCGCTGGCATTCCGCATTCATCGGCATCCAGCGCTTTTTTGTTCGACCCGAACTTGCTCTTTTACGCCTTTATCAGCGTTTGGAAATTGTTTTCCAACCTCCGCATAGGTGGCACAGGCAATTTCACGCTGGTTTAGCCCGGCCATCGAAAGCCCCAACCGCAACAGGGTATCGGGAGCCTGGCGTGAATCAGGATAGGCATTGTGAGTATCAAGAAAAATAGTGGCTGCACTATGAAACTTGCCCCGGGCAAACAGGCTGCGCCCTATCCAGTATTGGGCCTCGGCACGATTTTGGTTTTCAGGATATGATTTGATCATTTTATACAGCGTGCGTTCGGCCAGCGCATAATCACCCGCATCATAAAAATCCCGGCCACGAGCGAGCAATGTTGCCGGCCTTAAATCTGTAATATCGACGCCTGGAACATTTTGGCCATCAAATGGTTTGCCGATGCTTGTCAGATCGAGCGGTTTTCCAACCGCGCTTTCGATCACATTGCCATTTGCATCAAATCGCAAAGTTCCAAGGTTTTGAGCTGGCAACCCCAAAACCCTACCGGCATCCCTAAGTGTTTTGCTGGTTTTATTTCCGCCTGAAGAACGGCCCGCAAGCGCGACTTCAGACGGCCGTGTTTTTCCCAGGCGTTTTTCTCCTTTTTTTGCAGCCATTTTCTGCGCCTTGTTCTTTACCGCTCCAGCATCTGAGTGCTTGTCCTCAAGCTCTTGAAAACGAAACTCGTTGTCCTCTTGCATTTTGCGGATTTGCTCCTGCAATTGCAGCAGTTGAAATGACAGTTCTTCAACCTGTCCATTAAGTTTACGTACCAGTTCCTGGAGCTGGTTTACCTGAACCGCATTATCTGCCGTCGACTGGGCCAACAGGACGGGCCTCGCTGGCGCCGTTTTTTTCGGACTTATGCCCAGTGTAATAACTTGCTTCTTTTGCAAGCTGCTTCCCGGCCCGCCAACAGTCTCAACACTAAAGGCATTACCTTGCGTTGAAAGTGACAATGCCAGCAATATTCCGCTCGCTGTTCCAACAATTCTTTTCATACTCACAACCTCCTGACATTTAAAAACCCATTGCATGTCCAATGGATATTCACCTTATTCACCGCAGATATATCGCTTATATCGACAAACGCAAAATTCACTTTACGCAAAAAGCTCATCAAAATTGCCGAGGCGCTGGCAGGTACAAAAACGACGACCCAAAGATCGCCGTTCTTTAAATTAAACTTTATACTGCCGAACTAGCTGGTTGGACCTCTCAGTAATGTAACAGCCCGGCGATTTTGCGACCAACAGGAAATATCATTACAAACGGCTACCGGGCGCTCTTTACCAAACGATATGGTTTTAATGCGGCCGCGGCGAACACCTTTCGCCACCAGGTAATCTCGGGTTGCAGCAGCGCGCCGCGCACCCAATGCAAGGTTATATTCTCTGGTGCCGCGTTCATCCGCATGGCCTTCAACCGTTACCGGATATCTGGTATATCGCGCCAGCCAGGTTGCCTGCCGGTCAAGCGTTGTTCGCGCTGTCGTGGTAAGCGAGGAAGAGTCCGTTTCAAAAAACACACGATCCCCCACATTAACGGTGAAATCCTGTTGCGTACCAGGCGCAGCTGAATTCAGCCCGAGATCCCCGGCCGAATTTGGCAATTTTTTCTTCGATGCACAACCGGTTAAGGCCAACATTGCCGATACCAGTATAATACCCGCGATCTTCCCGGATGCCATACTGGAAACCCTTGGTGATAGTACTCGCAAGGCTGTTACTCCTTTATCAAAATCAGTTGCACTTCAGTAACCATAAAAGGGGTTAACCCCCGAACAAGAAACATGGTTAATAAAATACAAGAATTCAAGTTCCTAACCCGTTAGGGGCCAGGCATAATCTGGAATACAAATTGGTTTGAATTCAGACCTTGAGACGCCGATTGCAAAATGGAAAATTTGCCATCCCAAAACCTGAAGTTACTCAAATACCTACTTTGCTACACTCTATTATACGCTTTGGGCGCAACGCAGTAATAAACTCGAACTTTGTGCGCCCACTGCTTGATTGTTAAAGGGCAAAATGCGGCAATCTAAGGGCAATAAAATCAAGACAAATTACAGATTAACACCTAGCCAAAAGCAATAACCACGGCCATAGGATCACATAAATGTGCGATTGTAATACTCAGAATAAAAAAAGCGAGAATGGGAATATGAACTTGTAAAATCTCACACCTCAGTTCACTATTTCGCCAACAGCCTGTGAAATAACTTGCTTTTCAGCGCTAATGCACCTACCTGAATAATGTGAAAATCGGCGCAAGTCGGTGAATTTCGGCTAAGTGAGTTTTGCTCCCACCCCAATTTCCCTGCCTTAACCTCATTTCACCCCACCGGAACACAATGAACCGGGGGAAACACCCAATATGAGACTATCAAGACTATGACTATCGGTACCGTAAAATTCTTCAACCAAACCAAAGGCTTCGGCTTTATTTCTCCAGAAGATGGATCAAAAGACGTATTTGTTCACATCTCCGATGTGGAACGCTCCGGCATGAGCCAGCTTTCAGACGGACAGAAGGTAGAATTTGAAGTTCAGCCAGAAGCACGTGGCCCAAAAGCTGTCAATCTGCGCGACGCGTAAGCTTAAATTCAGTTATTTCTGAATAAAAAACATTAGGGACGTAGCGGCGGCTTCGTCCCTTTTTTGTGTTCTGGAAAATGCTCCTGCCAGATTATCAACTCAATAAACAGCTCTATTCAAGCAAAGGCGACCATGCGGGATCCGATGCAAAGCCCGGCGTTTTGACTTTCAGTTCATTATACCCGGTCAAATCTATTGTATAAAGATTTGGCCCGCCATTGGCGCCTGGCGTTTCTCTGAAGAACATCAATGTTCGGCCATTTGGTGCCCAGGTCGGCCCCTCATTATGAAACCCTTCGGTCAAAATACGCTCTCTTGAGCCATCGGTTTTCATAACCCCGATCAAAAACTTCCCCCCCGACCGCTTGGTAAATGCAATCAGATCACCGCGCGGCGACCAGACCGGTGTTGAATAGGAGCCTGTGCCAAAGGAAATTCGTTTGGCCTTTCCCCCGCTTGCCGCCATAACATAGAGCTGCTGGCGGCCACCACGATCTGATTCAAACACAATTTTTGTACCATCCGGAGCATATGACGGGCTGGTATCAATCGCCGATGCACTTGTCAGCCGCGTTGTTTTGCGGGTTCTCAAATCCATCGTATAGATGTTCGCATTGCCCCCATGCTGCAAACTCATGATCACCTGCTGACCATCGGGAGAAAAGCGTGGGGCAAATGTCATGTTAGGAAAGTTACCAACAATCTCACGTTGCCCGGTTTCAATATTAAGCAGATAAACCCGGGGCTCCCCACCGGCAAATGACATATAGGTCACCTCTTGCCGTGAGGGTGAAAACCGTGGCGTTAAAACCAGATCATTTCCATTGGTCAAGAAACGAAGATTTTCGCCATCCTGATCCATAATGGTCAACCGCTTGCGGCGCTTGGCTTTACCGCCGGTTTCACTGACGAATACAATCCTCGTATCAAAATAACCCTTTTCACCGGTCAATCGCTCATAAATCGCATCGGCAATAATATGTGCCACCCGGCGCCAGTTTTCATTGGTTGTAAAAAACTGCTGTCCGGTCAATTGTTCGGCCGCAAAAACGTCCCACAGGCGAAATTCGGTTCGCAGCCGGCCGTCGGCCTCGCGCACCACCCGGCCAACGACAACGGCCTGCGCATTAATGACCTTCCAGTCGGCAAACCGAGGCATATTATCTGGATTACCAATTTTTTCGATAAAAGCACCGTGATCTATCGGGGCAAAAAGTCCCGAACGCTTAAGGTCCGCCTCAACCACCGCAGCAATTTTTCGGGCAATTTCAGCCTCCCCGCCAGCACCAACAAATGCCGGAATGGCAATCGACAGTGGTTCCACATTGGCTTTAGTAATATCAATCTCAACCAAAGCGCTGGCCTGCTGCAATGCAATTCCGGTCCACAGAACAGCAATTGTCAGCAACCGAACCAATGCAAAAATATTAGCCCGGCAGATAGATGCGTAATGTCCAAACATCAAAATAATAATCCCGTCTTACCATTCAGTATTTCTGTTCCCGAGTTCATAGCCCTAGAGCATATCGCTCACATCAAAATTCACCACCAACTCGGCCCAGGTCTGGTATTTGTCTTTAGGCAACTTATCGTAAGGTGCACACTTTTGCACGGCCCGTCGTGCCGCACCTTTAAATGCACGGCGAACGCTGGCATTACCACCGGATGCGGTAACCATTGGTTTGCCCTCAAGTTCACCAGAAGGCGAAAGTCTGACTTTAACGGTTGCCCGCAATTCTTCTGCATCGGCCATGCCGGCAGTCAGATTGAAACAGCCTTGTATCTTGCCACGAAGCGCATCCATTTCATTTTGTGACAGTTTCTCGCCTGTGGTTTTCTTTGCCCCAAGGGCTGCTTGCCTTTTCGATCGTTTGGCACCGCTGGCTGTCGATTTTTGCCTATTCAGCAATTCAGAAATTTCATCCGCCTGCTTTTTACTTTTTGACTTCGGTGCCGCCTTGGCGATTTTTGCAGCAGGCTTTTCCGCTTCCTTGCGTTCATTCGTTTTGGCGACTTTGGGCTTTGCCTTTGCAGGTCTTGCAGCAGGCGTTGGCACCAAATCGGGAAGTTTTGCAAACTCCTCCTGCGGAACAGCCTCCGCCTCTCTGCTGGTTGTCGACTGTTCATCAGGTTCAATTGCCGCAACCTTGATTTTTTCCTGTGGGTCCACCGCAAGCTCGGTAGTTGGAACCGGTACTGTTTCTTTCGATTCTTCGGGCTGGGTTTCGGTAACCTGGCTTGGTTTTACCTTGGCTTCCGGTTGAGCCTTGGGCGGTGCGGCAGCCTCAACTGGCCGCGGTGCAATTTCTTTGCTGGTCGACGATTTCGCATCCACCTTGGAGTTTCCAACATTGGTGGCTTTTTCCTCGACAACAGGTTTTGTCGTTGGCTTGGGGGCTGGTGTTTCAGCCACCGGCGCTTTCTTATCCCCCTGAATGGTTTGGGTTAACGCCTCGATTGGAATAATATCGACCGGCAGCGCTTCCACATCCGCCACACTCAGCGGCCTGGGGCTGGAAATTGTAAGCAACCCCCACGATAAAACCATCGTGTGAGCTATTACTGATGCCGTAGCGCCAAGTTTCATCAATCATCAGGACGCAATCACTGCGTCTGCTCCTGTAGGGTTACAAGTCCAATTCGACGATAACCCGATGCCGATACCCGTGCCATGACTTTCATCACTATGCCGTAATCAGTCGTTTTGTCACCACGAATATAGATGCGCTCCTCATAGCCATTTTTTGCAATTGCATCGAGCTTTGCCACCAGCTCCTCGAGCGGAATTTCGGTTTCCTGCAAGAATATCTGCCCAGTCTGATTAACCGATATGGTAATCGGCTGGGTTTCTGAATTTAACGCCTTTGCTTCTGTCTCGGGAAGGTCAATCGGCACACCGACAGTCAGCAAAGGTGCCGCCACCATAAACACAATCAGCAAAACCAGCATAACATCCACAAAGGGTGTCACATTGATTTCAGAAATTGGTGCGTGACGTCTGGAACGCCGCCGACGCCGCGCTCCGCCACCTGTATTTTGTGAGGCCATAGCCATAATTTACACTGCCCTGACAAACATCATTTAATCACCAGCCTTTTCATCATTTTGTCGCGAAAGTATCGCAGAAAATTCATCCGCAAAGCTTTCAAGCCGAAGGCCAATTGTTGCCACATCTGCTGATAACTTATTATAGGCGATAACGGCGGGGATAGCGGCCAAAAGGCCAAGAGCGGTTGCAAGCAAGGCTTCCGCAATACCCGGTGCCACAACCGCAAGATTAGTTGATTTCGAACTGGCTATCGCCTGAAACGAGGTCATAATACCAATAACAGTTCCAAACAAACCGACAAAAGGTGCGGTAGAACCAACGGTTGCTAAAAACAATAGCCGTTTTTCCAGCCGCTCCATTTCGCGTGAAAGCGATACATCAAGTGCTTTGTCAATGCGCATTTGAAGACCGATAGACGAACGCGCACCGCGTTCAAACGAACGTTTCCACTCTTTCATGGCGGCCACAAACAAGGCGCCCATGCCGTGATTGTTTTTCTCCGACAAAGATTGATAAAGCTCTTCCAGCGATTGACCAGACCAGAAGGTTTTTTCAAACCGGTCAACCTGGCGCTTAGTGCGCGCATAAAGCACAATCTTGTCAAATATGATCGCCCAACACCACACTGATGCTATAATCAGACCGATCATAACCAGCTTTACCACCATTGAGGCTTCCCAAAACAATGCCAGCAATGATACATCCGCACCGGCTGCGGCAAGTCCGCCCCGCTCAACGCTTTGTGCAAATGATGCCCCGGAGAACGCCCCAAATAAAAGCACCATTGGAATAATCGCAGAAATCAGTTTTTTCATATTTTTTGCGGCCTTAAGATTTGCAATATCAACATAAGCAATCGCCCAATAGCTTCTGTTATCGCCTTAACTTTGTCGAAAGGAAGGCGTTAAGCATTCCCCCTAAGCAACTTTATGTACAATTGAATAAGCCGTTATTATGGTTAATGAAGGGTTAGGATTTAACCATATTCCCGACCTTGGCTTTGACATCAAAAGTTATCCAATTATGTTTCCCCCTCACCATTGGGATATTGACCTTGGTCTATTTCCGGCACACATTGCACAATCACTTAACAGGGACGGGTTGAACCCGGCAATTATCAATCATGGAAAACAAGACAGCCATTATCACCGGCGGTGCGCGCGGCATTGGTTATGCAATTGCCGAGAGATTTTTGCGCGATGGCGCGCAGGTTGTTATTTGCGATATGGATGATAGCGCCGGAGAAACCGCAGTTTCCGAACTATCAAAACTCGGTGAAATTCGCTACGTCCACGCCGATGTGGGAGAGCGGCTCGATGTTCACAATCTTCTTGCCACCACAAATGACGCTTTTGGCGATATTGATATTTTAATAAACAACGCCGGCATTTTGGTAAGCGCTGACTTTCTGGAAATAAGTGAAGAAGATTTTGATCGGGTTTTGCGCACCAATCTAAAGGGCGCCTTCCTTTGTGGCCAGGCAGTTGCCCGCCAAATGGTCGCCCGGGTCAAAGATGATGGGCCTGCAGGCTCAATCGTCAATATGTCATCGGTCAATGCAAAATTTGCGATCCCCAATCAGGTGCCCTACTCCATCTCCAAGGGCGGCATACGCCAGCTCACCAATGTCATGGCGCAATCGCTTGCGCCCTACGGCATTCGGGTTAATGCAATTGGTCCCGGTTCTATCATGACCGACATGTTGGCAACCATTGTTTCCGATAAGGAATCGAAAGACAAAATCCTGTCCAGAACACCTCTTGGACGAATTGGCGAGCCTTCAGAAATTGCATCAATTGCAGCATTTCTGGCCTCCAATGATGCAAGCTATATCACCGGCCAAACGCTTTATGCCGATGGCGGTCGGTTGGGATTGAATTACACCGTTCCGGTTCCGGGTGAATAAAAAGGGCTGCCGCAGCAATTGCCAGGGCAGCCCGAATTCATATATTTATATTTGGGCCTAAACCCTGTTTTTAACTTCCGCTTGGTGCGTCCTTGGTTTCACCCTCTTCGGCATCAGCGAAGTTCTTGAACACGGATTCCGCGTCCAGCTCTTCAGCTTCTTCGATATCAGCAGGTTCTTGTGTTTCTGAAGCAGGAAGCAGAGTATCCGTTGCACCTTCAACCGGTTTCGGCAGATATTTCTCAGCCTTTTGAACTTCGAAATCCAGCTCGATCTGGCTGCTCAAACCCAGACTGACAGGGTCCATCGGTTGTAGATTGGCAGAATTCCAATGGGTCCGGTCACGGATGGCATCAATTGTGGACTTGGTGGTTCCAACCAATTTGATTATTTGTGAATTCTTCAGTTCCGGGTGGTTGCGCACCAGCCACAATATAGCATTTGGCCGGTCCTGACGTTTGGATACAGGCGTATAACGCGGACCCTTCTTTTTCAGTTCAGGCACTTTCACTTTTGGCTCAAGCAATTGCAATTTGTGACTTTCATCGGCCAGTGCCGCATCAAGCTCTTCCCGGTTCAACTGACCGGTTGCCATTGGATCCAGACCTTTAATACCCTGGGCAGAATCACCATCGGCAATGGATTTAACTTCAAGCGGATGCAGAGAACAGAAATCAGCAATTTGTTTGAAGGTCAAAGCCGTATTATCGACCAACCAGACCGCAGTTGCCTTGGGCATAAGAAGTGTTGTCGCCATTAAATCAGTCCCCTTTAGATATAGCTTGAGTGTGCGCTCGCCCGATTTTAGAGGAGCCGTGGATCGCCACGATGTAAGGAATAATTGTTATATATGCGCATAATTAAAATTTAGCAACGACCAATTCTTGGTCACCCGATTTTGGGCCTACTGATTGCGCGCCGACCAATTATGGCTTCAGCATAATTTTGCCAATATGGTCGCCCGCTTCCATACACTCATGCGCTTTTGCCGCCTCATCAAGCGTAAACACCTGATCAATGATCGGGCGAACCGTACCGTTTTCGAGCCAAGGCCAGACATATTGTTCAAGCTCGCTGGCAATAACGGCTTTAAACTCAATATCCCGCGCCCGCAGGGTTGAACCGGTATGGCTCAACCGCTTCATCATCAATTGGGCAAAATTCACTTCAACCTTGGGACCATTCAAAAATGCAATTTGCACAATCCGGCCGTCAAATGCAGCAGCTGTATAATTCCGAGGAATATAATCGCCACCAACCATATCCAGAATAACATCCACACCTTTGCCATCGGTCAGTTTGGAAATTTCCTCGACAAAATCCTGCTCACGGTAATTTATCGCAACCTCCGCTCCCAGTTTTACACAGGCCGCACATTTTTCGCCTGATCCAGCCGTGGTAAAAACCCGTGCGCCAAACGCTTTTCCCAGTTGGATTGCAGTTGTGCCAATACCAGACGAACCGCCATGAACCAGAAAACTTTCACCCTTCTTCAATTTTCCGCGTTGAAACACATTATGCCATACGGTGAAATAGGTTTCCGGCAGCGCCGCCGCCTCAACCATATCAAGCCCCTTCGGCACCGGTAGAGCATTGATCGCATCAACACAAACATATTCGCCATACCCTCCACCTGGAACCAGCGCCGTCACCGCATCACCAATTGCAAACCGTTTGGCTGCGTCATCCTTAGCGACAATAATGCCGGAAACTTCCAGACCGGGAATATCAGGCGCTCCTGGCGGTGGCGGGTAAGCCCCCATCCGTTGCAAAACGTCCGGACGGTTAACGCCTGCAGCTTCAACCTTCACCAACATCTGCCCGCTTGAAATTTTGGGAACCGGATGTTCCTTCGCGACCAGAACTTCCGGGCCACCGGGTTTTTCGATGGAAATCGCCTGCATGCGGGCAGGAATATTTGGTGCAGTTTCATTCATTATTTGGCTTTCGATATTGCATTCAGAGCGCTGGAGAGGCCAATCTATTAATAAATCGGGTAATTGCGAGCGCAAGGTTGATTCGAAAACAATCCCGAAATCAATCAAATTTTCCAAGTTTTTCGGATATTTTCTTAAATATTACAACTTATGGTCAAAATAATTGCAGTTATGCTTGATTAAACACTCATAAGTGCATTTGTTAACACTTCATTAAGTTTATTCTGTGTTAACTATGTTCATCCAGTTTTCTGGACCCATTCATAGCCTTCCTTGAAGACTATTCGAATGACCTCCCTGTTAAACTTTAAGAGCCGTTTATTCGGCTCTTTTTTTTGGCTAAGCCTCAATTCACTTTTTATTTTGTTTAAAATCCGATTATTTTATTCCTTTGGCATGGAGATTGCTTTTCCTTACTGTTAAATCAAATATGTTCCAGCGTGAGACGCTTTACGAGTGGCACCAAGCTGAACTACAATAATTTCGGGGTATGTTGCTCCAGTATGAACAGGACGATCATGGCAGATAATTCAGAGAGTCTCAAAAAGGGCGGCACAAGCAACACAATCCGGCTTGCCGATCATTTCGCACGGTCAGAAAACTTCAAATCACTGTTTTCTGACGGCATGACCCTGGTCGAGGAAAGTGCCAACTTCCTGGATGGTCCAGGCCGTGAAGCTTCTAAAGAGTTACCGCGCACCGCATCCGTGCTCTATGCGGCAGAATCCATGCGACTAACCACAAGGCTGATGCAACTGGCATCATGGCTTTTGCTGCAGCGCGCCGTTGGTGAAGGCGAGATGACCCATGACCAGGTCATAGAAGAAAAGAAAAAAGTTAAAATCGATCAGCTGAAAAGCGATATATTTGGCCCCGGTTGGGACGATGTTCCATTCGAGTTTCGCGAACTTGTGCGCCGTTCTATGGTGCTTCAAAAGCGGGTTAAAATGCTCGATGGCGAAATTTACAAAACCGATACGGCAGAACCGGTGATTGCAGAAAACCCGGTCAACGAGCAGCAAAATCTGCTGGCGGCGGTATTCGGCACCTCAAACGACTGAAAACTAGCAGGCCTAATCTCATCCCCCACATACAAAAGGCCCGACATCTGCCGGGCCTTAATTTATTCAAATATGAACTGCGTTCGGGATTAAATACCCAAACCGCCATATTTTTTCTTGAAACGGGACACACGACCATCACGGTCGAGCATATTACCGCTACCGCCGGTCCATGCAGGGTGAGATGTTGGATCAACGTCCAAATTCATCACGTCGCCTTCAGCGCCCCAGGTTGAACGGGTTTCATATTCTGTACCATCAGTCATAACAATCTTGATTGAGTGGTAATCTGGGTGAATATCTGATTTCATGGTGTTATCCAATGCAAGGCGGCCAAATCATCAGCAATGCAAATCAAGATTTACAAAACCGAATTAGGCCAGATTGTTACTATTTAGTCGCATCCTGCAACCTGTGGAAGTCATATAGAACCACAGTTAACAAGATGACTTTAAATTCTTTCGCGCAGCCTATACATCAGAGCTGAAATTTATTCAAGTGAGTAAGGTAATCAATTGGCATCATCTGAAAAAAGTAAGTCCGGTGTAAAACCGCTGGCAAGAGTTTTTCCCTACCTGCTACGCTATAAAGGTCACGTGGCCGGCGCATTGTTTTTTCTGGTAATGGCAGCCGTTACCACGCTGGCCCTTCCTCTGGCGGTTCGAAGGATGATCGACAACGGATTTTCCGCATCTGACTCTTTATTTATCAATACTTATTTTGCCATGCTGGTGGTAATTTCTGCGGTTCTGGCCATTTCCAGTGCCGGACGATATTATTTCGTAATCTGGTTGGGCGAGCGGGTTGTCTCTGATCTGCGCAAGGATGTTTTTACCCATGTGACCAAGTTAAGCGCCAATTTTTTCGATACGGCCCAAACAGGCGAAATCATCTCACGATTGACCGCCGATACAACGCAGATTAAATCTGCCGTTGGTGCCACCGCATCTGTTGCACTTCGAAACATCTTGTTAGTCCTCGGCAGCATATCGCTGATGATCTATACCAGCCCCAGACTATCAACAATTGTTCTGGTGGCTATTCCGCTTATCGTAATGCCAATTATTGCATTTGGCCGCGCGGTTCGACAACGCTCCAGATATGCGCAAGATACCCTGGCCGACGCGACCGCCTATGCATCGGAATCAATATCTTCGGTTCGCACTTTGCAATCATTTTCAAACGAGCCATTGGTTGCCAACAAGTTTTCCAATGCCGTGGAAAACGCATTTGAAGCAGCCAGAAAATCAATCTTTGCCCGTTCCCTGCTGACCGCATTTGCCATTTTTGTTATATTTTCCAGTGTTGTGGCGGTTTTGTGGTTTGGCGCACAGGATGTATTGTCCGGCACAATGACCGCTGGAACATTGAGCCAGTTCCTGCTCTATTCGGTCATTGCGGCCGGAGCACTTGGCGCGCTTTCAGAGGTTTGGGGCGAGCTTTCACTTGCCGCAGGTGCCGCCGAACGGCTGACCGAATTATTGGAAGAGGTTCCAGCCGTATCAGTCCCTGCAAACCCGGTCCCACTACCCTCCCCCTCAACGGGCGCCGTAAGGTTTGACAAAGTATCATTTGCCTATCCCGCTCGCTCCGATGTTGCGACATTGAAAGAAATTTCCTTCGATGTGAAGCCAGGGGAAACAGTGGCTATTGTTGGCTCATCTGGTGCCGGAAAAAGCACGTTGTTCAGCCTGTTATTGCGGTTTTATGATGTGGATGGCGGCACAATTTTGATGGACGACATTGATGTGCGCAAAGTTGCCCCAACCGATTTGCGCAATCACATGGCGCTGGTACCGCAGGATACCAATATTTTTGCCACATCTATAATGGAAAATATCCGCTTTGGCAGGCCTGATGCAAGTGATGAAGATGTATACAAGGCGGCCGATACGGCCCTTGCACGCGAGTTCATTGAAGATATGGCTGACGGCTTTGAGACCAGCGTCGGCGAGCGTGGCGTTACCCTTTCAGGCGGCCAGCGTCAGCGCGTCGCCATTGCCCGGGCAGTATTGAAAAACGCGCCCGTATTGCTGTTGGATGAGGCAACCAGCGCACTGGATGCAGAGAGCGAAACCCTGGTTCAAAAGGCACTTGATTTCCTGATGGAAGATCGCACAACAATCGTCATCGCCCACCGGCTGGCCACCGTGTTAAAGGCCGACCGTATTCTGGTTTTGGACGCGGGCAAGATTGTTGAAGAGGGCAATCACAAGTCTTTGGTGAAAAAAGACGGCATCTACGCCAAGCTCGCCAGACTTCAATTTGATACGGCCAATGAGGCTATGGCTTAACTTCCCTATTTCCGCCAGGCCATCCGGCCTGACGTCCGCTCCCGGGCTGGCAATTTGGCTTTACGCCAAATATTGCCCTGCCACGGAGGGAGGAGAATCAATAAAGTGAGCGCACGTGTTTACGCGCAAGCGAACGGAATATTAAAGAGAGCAAGATTCACGCCACAAAAAAGCGCTCACGCCTTGATTTCGCTCACGGCGATTAGTGCTTCGCACTGCCTGCGCGGGCGCGGCCTGACCGGCCGGACACCTCTTCGGTGTCTTCAATTCAAATCGCACGTGGGGCATAGTTCATGTTGCACATTGGGTGAAACAAAGCGCAAAACATGAACCTTTAGAAAAGCGATGCGATGCGTACGGGTTTACGCGCAAGCGAACAAAAACCAAAACTACTCAGCCGCATCCCGCTCATTGCCGGGCTCAAGGCCAAGATCCTTGAGTTTGCGATAAAGCGTCGAACGGCCGATCCCGAGGCTTTTTGCAACTTTGGTCATGCGGCCATTATGATGATCGATGGCAAAGCGAACCAAATCACTTTCCACATCTTCAATAGAACGCAGTTCTCCGCCTTCTGAAAGCATCGGCAACAATGCAAAATGACGGCCCCCACCGGCATGCTGCTCTACAACATGCGGGTTTTGGTCAATTTTTGGAACAATCTCATCAACCGTTTTCAAGCTGACTTCCAAATTAAAATTCTGCTCGCCCGTTCCTGACATATCTAACGATACTGCATTTTCAGAAATATTCTGCGGTTCAAACCCTGGCATCTGCGCAAAAACCTGCGGAAAATCATCCATCGATAATTCAACATTGTCGCAAAGGATCACCGCACGAAATACCGCATTTTCCAACTGCCTGATATTCCCTGGCCAATCATATGCCAATAATAGTTCCATCGCATTTGAGCTGATACCGGCGATATGCCCTCGGCCTTCCTCAACCACAAAACGAGCAAGGAAATGTCGGGCAAGCGCTGGAATGTCATCAACCCGGTCCTTTAAAGACGGCAATCCTATCGGAAATACATTCAGTCGGTAATAAAGGTCCTCGCGAAAGGCCCCGATTTTTACCTGTTCTATAAGGTTCTTGTTGGTCGCTGATATTAGCCTGAAATCGACCTTGACCGGACGGCTGGCTCCAACCGGGTCAACTTCGTTTTCTTGCAGCGCGCGCAGCAGCTTCACTTGAATATCCAGCGGCAATTCCCCAATTTCATCGAGAAACAGTGTTCCACCATTGGCTTCCTGAAACTTGCCAATATGTTTGTCATTGGCACCGGTAAACGCGCCTTTTTCATGCCCAAATAAGATGCTCTCCACCAGATTGTCAGGAATTGCCCCGCAATTTACCGTAACAAAAGGTTTGCTACGCCGATTGCTCGCCCCCTGTATGGCGCGCGCCATAACTTCCTTTCCAACGCCCGAGTTTCCCTCAAGCAATATAGGAATTGTCGAGGCCGCAGCGCGCTTTCCAAGGTCAATCACCCGCAGCATTGCGTCACTGCCAGCAATCATATCGTCGAATACAAATGTACCGGCAGCAGATTTTTTTATCCGCTTCAATTCGCCCTCAAGCGCACCGATTTTTAACGCCGCCTGCACCGCAACACGCAACC
>JALSIJ010000175.1 GCA_026981655.1 Rhizobiaceae bacterium
AACCCGCTATACTGCGCGAATCATGGGTACAAAAGCATTTACTGCCGGTTGTTTGGGGCTATCGCTCACTGCGGATGAGATCGCGTTTTATCGCGATGAACGTCCGTGGGGATTTATATTGTTCCTACGAAATATAGACAATCCGGGTCAGGTACAGGATTTGTGCGCTTCAATGCGTAATGCGGTTGGAAACCCTGATGCACCAATTCTAATTGATCAGGAGGGCGGGCGGGTCCAACGATTCAGGCCGCCACATTGGGCTAAATATCCGCCTGCTGGAAAACTTGCCGAGATTTATCGAACTAACCCGGAAAAAGGTGAACGCGCCGTGTGGCTCCAGTCACGACTTTTGGCATTTGATCTGCTTAAACTTGGGGTCACCATTAATTGTCTGCCGGTTCTCGATGTTCTTATCCCGAGCGCTCATGATGCAATTGGCGACCGCTCCTATGGACAGGACCCCAAGATGGTGACCAAATTGGGCCGCGCCGCATGTGACGGGTTGCTTGCCGGTGGTGTTATGCCGGTTATCAAACATATGCCGGGGCAGGGGCGTTCGCGCCTTGATAGCCATCTGGAATTGCCGGTTGTGGAAGCCACATTGGCAGAACTTGAGGCAACAGATTTTGTGCCATTTAAGGCTCTTAGCGACATATCAATGGCGATGACCGCTCATATTGTATACCAAGATATTGATCCAAATAACCCTGCAACCACATCATCTACCCTCATTTCCCAGATAATTCGCAAAAAGATCGGCTTTGACGGGCTGTTGATGAGCGATGATGTTTCAATGAACGCACTTTCTGGGGATTGCGGTCAAAGATGCAAAGCAGTGTTTGGCGCGGGGTGCGATATTGTGCTTCATTGCAATGGAAAAATGGACGAAATGCGGCTGGTTGCAGCAAATTCGCCTGAATTGGCTGGCAAGGCCTTGAGTCGAGCAAAAAAGGCAATGATTGGCGTTGGTAAATGCGATGAAAGCGACGAACAGGTATTAAGAACCGAGTTCGCCGATTTGATTGCAGAGATCTATTCGCCAGCAAAAACGAGGCCAAAAGAGCGATTATGGCAACCGTAACGAACCCGGTAAGTGAAATTAAGGTCGTTGATGCCAGTGATGGCATTGATGAGAGAGTTGCTATTGCTGACAGCAATATTGGCGAACAGACTGATTTGTGGAGTGCAACAGCACCGGTTGATCGCGCGGTGGCTGATCCGCAATTTACCATTGATGTGGATGGGTATGAAGGGCCGCTTGATTTGCTGCTTACTCTTGCCCGCACGCAAAAGGTGGACCTTACCAAGATTTCGATATTGGCGCTGGCCGAGCAATATCTTGAATTTATCGAAGAATTGCGAAAACTGCGCCTTGAGTTAGCTGCCGATTATCTGGTGATGGCGGCCTGGCTTGCTTATCTAAAATCTCGGCTGATCATTCCTGATATGGAAGAAGATGACGAGCCTAGTGGTGAGGAATTAGCCAATCAACTGGCGTTCCGGTTGCAGCGGCTTGAGGGTATGCGAAATGCAGCCAATTTGCTGATCAATCGCAACCGGCTTACTCGTGATATATTTGCCCGCGGTATGCCGGAGCCGGTTATCGTTGAAAAACGCAGCGAATTTAACGCCACACTTTATGATTTGCTCACCGCCTATGCGGCCGAGCGCCAACGCCGGTCGCACTCGACAGTGCGCATTGCAAGGCGTGCAGTGTGGTCGTTGCAGGATGCGCGCAATGTGTTGTTTAAACTTATAGGCACAATGAAGGATTGGGCATCGATTGACAGCTTTTTGATGGAGTATCTGGTCGAGCCGTCCATGCGCACCAGTGTCATGGCCTCCACATTTGCAGCAAGTCTAGAGCTTGTGCGCGAAGGCAAGTTGGAAGTTCAACAAAGCGCTGCATTTGAGCCGTTATATTTACGCGCAGTTGCCCCGAAGGTTGTGCCGTTGAGCACAGAGGAGATGTCTGGTAACCATGTCTGAACCGATTGACGCAGAAGTGGTCCCTTTTCCCCATTTGGTGAAAAGTGATGAGGTGCGGGCTGAAACGCAACTGAATTCGCAAATGCGAATGGTCGAGGCAATGATATTTGCCTCAAGTGAGCCGGTGTCTGAAAAATCCTTGAACGAGCGCTTGCCCGATGATGCTGACTTGCCTGCGATATTGATAAGTTTGCAGCAAAACTATTCGCAGCGCGGCGTAAACCTTGTTCGCTCAGGAAATAACTGGGCTTTTCGAACCGCCGAAGACCTTGCCTTTATTTTGCAACGTGAAGCTGTTGAGCAGCGCCGGCTTTCTCGTGCTGCCTTGGAAATGCTGGCAATTATCGCCTACCATCAACCGGTTACCCGGGCTGAGATCGAAGAAATCAGAGGTGTTGTGACATCCAAGGGTACGCTGGATGTGCTGCTTGAAACCGGCTGGATACGGATGCGGGGCAGGCGCAAAACGCCCGGACGTCCTGTTACCTACGGAACGACAGACCATTTTCTAGATCATTTTGGCCTTGGTGAATTGCGTGATTTACCGGGTCTCGATGAGTTAAAGGGGGCTGGGTTGTTGCAATCTCAATTGCCCGTGAATTTTTCGGTTCCGGTGCCTGACGATAGTGAGGAGCTGGGCGAGGATGAAGATCCGTTTACACTCGACGACATTGAAGAACTTGGGCTTCTGCCGCCAACTGGTGATTAGGACTGGTAATTGTTGCTTATAACGCTAAATAGGCGGAATGAATAAACCGGTAACCGATAATTCAAACCAATCTAAACCCGCTGGCGCTGAGCGCGGATGGGGCAGGCGCAATACGGCTGCAGTTTCGATTGCGTCGCGATTGTCATTGAAGAATATTTGCCATTCCTATGGCAGTATGCCGGTTTTGGAAAATATTTCGTTCAGTATTGAGCCGGGGCAAATGATGTGCCTGCTTGGTCCATCGGGGTCGGGCAAAACCACATTGCTGCGTATCGTTGCTGGTATTGAGCAACAAAGTTCTGGCGAAGTGTTGTTTGATGACCGTGAAATTGCCGGTCCCTCGGTGTTTTTGCCACCGGAAGCGCGAGGAATTGGCCTGGTCTTTCAAGATTATGCGCTGTTTCCGCATTTGAGCATTTTGGACAATGTGAAGTTCGGGCTGGACAAATTGCCGTCCAAGGAGGCCAAACATCAGGCATTGCAGGTTTTAACCCGGGTTGGCCTAGAGGAATTGGCCAATGAATATCCGCACGCGCTTTCCGGTGGCGAGCAACAACGGGTGGCCCTTGCTCGCGCGCTTGCACCGCGACCGGGCGTATTGCTGATGGACGAACCATTTTCCGGCCTTGATAGCCGATTGCGTGAATCTGTGCGCGATGAAACACTGACTATTCTGCGGGAATCGCGTGCGACCGCCATTATGGTGACCCATGACCCTGAGGAAGCTTTGCGAATGGGTGACCGGATTGCCTTGCTGCGTGATGGAAAACTGGTGCAGGAAGGCGATGGGACAACACTTTTCCAAAAGCCCAACAGTTTGTTTTCGGCCAGTTTCTTCACCGAACTTAATGTGTTTAAGGGGACCGTTAAGGCTGGTAAGTTGCACACTCCGCTTGGACTTGCCGATGCGCGTGAATTTGGCAATGGTGATCTGATTTACTCATCTGTGCGTCTTTCAGACATTGAAATTTCTGACAATCCAGATGAGGGCCACCGCGCACGGGTAACGGCCTACCGCTACCTTGGGGAGGTGGATCAGGTGGAACTTCAGTTGGATGGTGTTGAACAGCGGGTGCGGGCGCGGCTGCGGCATGGCAATTTGGCGGCCCAGGTAATTTCGGGTCATCGCGATGTTTTTGTATCGGCAAAGCCCGAAAATATGCGGCTTTATCAGCAATAAATACAAGTTTTTGTGTGAGTGCCTTTAATATCTCGGTGAATGTGATTAAGTATCACACTAAAGGCTGGTTGCCGTAGGGCAGGCTTATAGGATAGGGTTAGAAAAACGGGCGCATTGCCCTAATTAGAATCAGGAGTATTAGTTATGGGACAGATCGGCGTATGGCAGATCGTAATTGTGGCAGTTGTTGTGGTGCTTTTGTTTGGGCGCGGCAAGATTTCTGACCTCATGGGTGACGTTGCAAAAGGTATCAATTCTTTCAAAAAAGGCCTGAAAGAAGAGGATACAGCGTCGACGATTGAGAACAACCCTTCGGAAACCGTTGCTGAAGCTGGCAAAGAAAAATCCAAGGCCAGCTAGGCTTTGTGTTGAATTTGCGAGTTCTGCGCAAGCTGATTGCATGTGCATCAGGTTGATTCATGCTTAGTATTCACTCGTTTTCGAAAAATATTCATGTTTGATATTGGTTGGACAGAAATGTTGGTGGTGGCGGTTGTCGCCATCATTGTGGTTGGTCCCAAAGACCTGCCGGGAATGCTGCGCACTGTTGGCAAGTCGGTTAAGAAAGTTCGAGGAATGGCTGGCGATTTTCAACGCCAGTTTGATGATGCCTTGAAGGAAGCTGAACTGGATGGGGTGAAGAAAACCATCGACGATGCCCGTTCAATGAACCCGCTCAACAAGGTGAAAGACAGTCTCAATCCGCTAAAAGATGCGGTTGGTGATATTGAAAAAGATATAAATTCAGCTGCCAATAATGATGATGATGGCGAAAATGACCCAGGGCAAGTGGATGACGAGAACTATTCGGGCTTTGACCCGGATGCACTTTTTGACCAATCAAAAATCATTGAAGTTGCTGAACCAGTAAAAGTTGATGTAAAGGCCGCATTGGCTCGTGAAGAAGCCAAAACTAAAAAAGCTGCAAAGGCGCCAAAATCGAAACCGGCCGCAAAAAAAACCACCGCTAAAAAGGCTGCCGCAAAGAAAACGCCTGCTAAAAAATCCGTCGCTAAGAAACCTGCTGCTAAAACTGTAGCGAAAAAACCAGCTGCGAAATCAACCACAAATCCGGCCAAGGCCAAGCCGCGTAAATCTGCGCCGAAAAAGGCTAAATCCGCATGAGTGAAGATGATATTCAGGAATCCTCTGCTCCACTGGTTGAGCACCTGGTTGAGCTACGCCAACGGCTGATCAAGGCTGTGATTGCGATTGCCATATTTTTTGTCATCTGCTTCATATTCGCCAATGACATATTCAATATACTGGTTATACCCTATGAACGGGCTGCCGGTGAAAATCAAAATCTGACATTGATTTATACCGCGCCGCAGGAATTTTTCTTTGTGCAGCTTCGAATTGCCCTATTTGGCTCTCTTTTCATTTCGTTCCCGGTTATTGCCAATCAGATTTATAAATTTGTGGCACCAGGACTCTACAAAAATGAGCGGAGTGCGTTTCTGCCGTTTTTGATCGCTACACCGGTGCTGTTTATAATCGGCGCTTGTCTGGTGTTTTTTCTTATCATGCCTTTGGCGATGGGCTTCTTTTTGTCCATGCAGCAAACCGCAACCGAAGGTCGCGCGGTGATTGAACTATTGCCGAAGGTCAGTGAATATCTAAGCTTGATCATGACTTTGATTTTTGCATTTGGTCTGGTGTTTCAGCTGCCGGTGGTGATTACGCTTTTGGCGCGTGCCGGTCTGGTTACGGCCGATGGTTTGAAAGCCAAGCGCAAATATGCTGTGGTGCTTGCTTTTATTGCAGCAGCGGTGCTGACCCCACCTGATCCAATCAGCCAGCTTGGTCTGGCAACGCCGACATTGTTGCTTTATGAATTGTCGATCCTTTCGGCCCGTTATATTGAGAAAAAACGGCGTGAACGGGAACAGGCGGAAGCTGATGCAGAGGCAGCCGACGGCTAGCGTTCTTGAGTATTTAAATTTGATGTTTCGTCTCGATCTCCAATGGTAATTTATTTTACTTGGTGCGGGTGATGGGGTATTTGATCTCAAAATATGTGTGATTCCGATTTTTGTTTCGGTAATAAATCCTAACTACAATTTTAACTTAATGGCCAAAACGGCCGCAAAATCAGGTGAAGTATGTTTGACATCAGATGGATAAGAGAAAACGCTGAGGCGTTTGACGCAGCACAGGTAAAACGTGGCGCGGCTCCATCTTCGGCCCGTTTGATTGAGTTGGATGACAAGCGCCGCGCCCATGTGACCAAGCTGCAGGAAGCTCAGGAAACGCGGAACGCAGCTTCCAAGGAAATTGGCAAGGCAAAAGCTGCAGGCGATGAGGCTGCCGCTCAAGAAGCTATTACGCAGGTTGCCAAACTGAAGTCTTTTATTCGTGATGGTGAAGAAGAGGAAAAAGCGCTCAGTGCTGCGCTGGACAATGCTTTGGCCCAACTGCCCAACCTGCCATTTGATGATGTGCCGGAAGGTGCGGATGAAAACGATAATGTTGAAATTCGCACATTTGGCGAAAAGCGCGATTTTAATTATGAGCCGAAGGAGCATTTTGAACTTGGTGAAGACCTTGGTCTGATGGATTTTGAAACGGCTGCGAAAATTTCTGGCAGCCGGTTTGTTGTCTTGCGTGGCCAGTTGGCGCGGCTGGAACGGGCGTTGGGCCAGTTCATGCTTGATTTGCACACCGAAGAACATGGCTATAGCGAGATCAATCCGCCGCTTTTGGTGCGCGACGAGGCTGTATTTGGAACCGGGCAGTTGCCTAAGTTCGCCGAAGATTTGTTTCGTACCGAAGATGGCCGCTGGCTTATTCCGACGGCTGAGGTTCCATTGACCAATCTTGCGCGGGAAAAAACCTATCTGGCCGATGAATTGCCAATCAGGGTAACGGCACTTACGCCGTGTTTTCGTTCCGAGGCTGGTTCTGCCGGGCGCGATACCAGAGGCATGTTGCGGCAGCACCAGTTTCCCAAGGTCGAGATGGTTTCGGTTACCGGCAAAGAAGGTTCCAAAGATGAATTGGAGCGCATGCTTTCCTGCGCGGAGGAAGTATTGAAGCGTCTTGATCTGCATTACCGGGTTATGGTGCTTTGTACTGGTGATATGGGAATTTCTGCCCGCAAGACCTATGATATTGAAGTGTGGTTGCCGGGGCAAAAAGCCTATCGCGAAATTTCCAGCTGTTCGCTCTGTGATGACTATCAGGCGCGCCGCATGAATGCGCGCTACCGGGTGGATGGCGAAAAGCAAATTCAGTTTTGCCATACTTTGAATGGCTCTGGTATTGCTGTTGGCCGGGCTTTGATTGCTGTACTTGAAAATTATCAAAACAAGGATGGCTCAATTACAGTGCCCAATGCTTTGAAACCTTATATGGGCAGCATTGAAAAAATAAGTTAAATCAGTCAATAAACCCATTTACTTAATCTGGATTTTTAATGCGCATACTTCTCACCAATGACGATTCTATTCATGACGAGGGTTTTGACGTGCTAGAGCGGATTGCCCGCACGCTTTCTGATGATGTGTGGATGGTTGCACCGCAGACAGACCAAAGTGGTATCGCTCATGCGTTGACCCTCAATCATCCGCTTCGGATACGCAAGTATGGCGATCAACGCTTTGCCGTAGATGGCACGCCGACGGATTGCGTTATTATGGCGGTACGCGAGTTGATGCCGGAGCCACCGGATCTTATTTTGTCAGGGGTGAATTCGGGCTATAATATTGGCGATTTTGTCAATTACTCTGGTACTGTTGCAGGTGCTATGGAGGGTATGTTGATGGGAATTAAGTCGGTCGCGCTTTCGCAAGGCTATGATTTTGATGACCGCCGTATTGTGCCCTGGCAAACGGCAGAAACCCATGCGCCGGCCATTTTGCGCCAATTGATTGATTATGATTTGCCCGTGGGTACGTTTTTGAATGTGAATTTTCCAAATTGCGCACCAGATGAAGTGCAAGGATGCAGCGTTGCCAGTCAGGGGAAATTTATGCACTCGCTTCATATAGAAGAGCGTGCGGATGGGAGAAAGTTTCCCTATTACTGGCTTAGATTTCAGGGGAAGGAGCCAGTTTATCAAAAAGGTAGCGATATTCAGGCGCTGGCTGACAAGAAAATATCGATAACGCCTTTGAAAACCAACCTCACGGATATGGATAATCTTGCCCGATTGGGCGATGCGGTAAGTAAGGTCACCTTGTAATGCTGACTCAAAAAGGGCTTGAGCGACAGTTAAAAAACGAAGGGCTGATGGCGCTTTTGTTGAGGTTGCGCGCGTTGGGGATTGATGAAATCAATTTACTTGAAGCCATTGAGCAGACCCCTCGGGATCGGTTTGTGCCGGTTCATTGCATCGACAAGCCCTATTTTGCGCGATCGTTTCCGATGGATTGCGGCCAATCAATGACCGGTGTTGATCAGGTTATTCGTACGGTGCATGCGATGAATATATCATCTGATCAAACGGTGTTGGAAGTTGGCACGGGTACAGGGTATCAGGCCGCGATTATTTCCAGACTTGCTAAAAAAGTTGTAACGGTTGACCGGTATCGTACGCTTATCGAAGGCGCCAAACTGCGATTTGAGCATTTGAATATTGATAATATTATTGCTCAACAGGCAGATGGACGTGACGGGGTTAGTGATCAGCGGCTGTTTGACCGAATTGTCGTCAATGGCTCGTTTTCAGGTCTGCCGCGTCAGTACCTGGATCATCTGACTTCTGGCGGTATCATGCTTACGGCGATTGGAGACCCGGAAGACAAGCAAATGCTCGCCCGGTTGACTAAAGTAGGAAGCCGGTTTGATCGTGAGGACCTTTTTCCCGTTAGAATGGCGCCGCTTCGTTCCGGCATCGCAGAATTCCTCTAAAGCTTGCCTCCCAAAAGTGGGCGCCTGTTTTGGGAATAAAGACATGCGACAACAAAGGGATGTATCAATGGGTATATTGATTGAATTGATCGTCCTTAACCCTCGATTAACGTAAATAATATCTAATCATCTCGTAGTAATGAGTAACCTGCGGGAAAACCGATGAGTAATTGCGTATCAAATAGACGCGGCAAAATAATGTCGCGGGCAGCTGTAATTTCCATAATTGCCATATTGGGGGCTGGGTGTAGTTCTGACTTCAGTCGGCTGGATGATCCTTATACAGCCGCTTTGCCGACTGGCAATCAGCGTTCAATAATTCGAAAATCGGATATTCCAAATCAGCCCTATCCCGGTGATGTCGATAATCTAACGACCGCATCTACTGGAAATCGTGTAAAGAAAGCCGCGCAAAAACGCGTGGCGGTCTCGCAGCCCTATCCAGGCGATATTACCCGTAAAGCCTTGAAGCCAAGGGCGCGCCAGGTTGTGCGGAAATCAGTCATTGAGAGAGCGCCAATTGGTAAGCCTGTGAACCTTGCACCAAATTTACCCGAAGGGGAATTTGAGACTGTTCGCACCAGAGTGGCCTCAACCCGAAAGCTGAACGATCGGTTGCCTGTCGCCAATCGTCAAACAAATACTGTTACCAATGATGCTTCAAAAGTTGGATGGACGGCTGTTGGAGGCACCAGAGTAAGTTTGCGCCGCGGTGAAAATCTGCACAATCTCTCGCGCCGATATGGCGTGCCGGTTAAACAGATTATGCGTGTTAACAACATTTCGAACGCCAACAAAGTTGCCGCCGGGCAATCTATTTTGATCCCGACCTACACTTATTCAAGAAAAGCTGCCGTGTCTGCGCCCGATAATAATACCAAAACCCGGGCCTCAAGAAGCTCAAGGGGATATGAAGGCGAAGTGGTAACGTCGAATATTGCAACGCCAACGCCGAATACCCGACGCAGCGCGCGAACAATAGCGGCACCTGCGACCAGACGGATAGCGATTAGCGGACCAAAGGTTCATTTGGTTTCATCCGGCGATACGTTGGGCGGCATTGCACAAAAATATGGCGTCAATAAAGTTGCTATCCGTGATGCAAACTCCATGAGTGGGGATGTTGTGCGGCTTGGTCAAAAACTAAGAATTCCAAATCAGGCCGGGGCAGGTTCATCGACCTTTGCAAGTACACAAAAGACTGATCCGTTTGTAACCGGAACTGCGAATGCTGTTCCGCGCAGCGCCAACCGCAAGTTTACAAAAAACAACCGGCCTGTTCCTTATACCCGCCCGGATGTTTCAGCTAATCTTGCGCGTCGTTCGGCGGAGAAAGTTGCAACGCCAAGTCAAACCGGGGTTTCCAAATTCCGCTGGCCTGCTCGTGGCCGGGTTGTTTCGAAGTTTGGTTCCAAACTAAATGGATCGCCAAACGATGGCATCGATATTTCTGTACCGGTTGGCACTGCCGTCAAGGCCACCGAAAACGGCACCGTCATTTATGCCGGTAGTGAATTGGAAGAATTCGGCAAGCTAATTCTGGTACGCCATACGGGCGGTTGGGTATCTGCTTACGCCCATTCGAGCCGAAATCTGGTGAGCCGGGGCGATACCGTTCGCCGTGGCCAGACGATTGCGCGCTCAGGTCGAACCGGCACCGCGACCATTCCAAAAATTCACTTTGAACTTCGTAAAAATTCAAATCCGGTGAACCCGCTTAAACATCTTAAGCGTTCTTAAAAAATTCTCGAATGTTATTGCATTTTACTGTTGGTTCTTTAGCCAACGGTTGAATGCGATCTCCAGCAGGGCTCACCTAAGGGTGGGCCCTCGTTGCAGGAGGGTTAGTCAATTTTGACTTGCAGTGCGCCAGCAAGATCCTGGGCAAACTGCCAGGCGACCCTGCCTGACCTTGAGCCTCTGGTGGTCGCCCATTCCAGCGCTTTTTGTCGCAAATCATCAACCGGAATATCCAGTTTATAGTGCTCGACATAGCCGACCACCATTTCCAGATATTCATCCTGACTGCATTTGTGAAATCCTAGCCAAAGCCCAAATCTATCAGACAGGGAAACTTTTTCCTCAACCGCTTCTCCCGGTGTAATTGCGGTTGATCGCTCGTTATCGATCATGTCGCGGGGCAAAAGGTGACGGCGATTGGATGTTGCGTAAAATATGGTGTTCTCTGGCCTGCCTTCCACGCCACCATCAAGTGCAGCCTTGAGAGACTTGTATGAGGTGTCGTCACTATCAAATGAGAGATCATCGCAAAAAAGTATGATCCGGCTGGAATGGTCGCGCAGAATATTCATCAGTTCGGGGAGCGATTCTATATCTTCGCGGTGAATTTCAATCAGCTTAATTGGATTGGTTGCATGTTTAAGGTTGATTGAGGCATGGATCGCTTTAACCAGTGAGGATTTCCCCATGCCGCGCGCGCCCCACAGCAGGGCATTGTTTGCCGGGAAGCCATTTGCGAAATTTTCGGTATTCTTGCTCAAAATATTGCGAACGCGGTCAATACCCTTTAGCAAACTCATATCGACTCGGTTTACATTTTGAACAGGTTTCAGCCAATGGTTTTCTGGCTGCCAAATGAAGGCATTGGCAATACCAAGTTCATTTTTCGGGCTGGCTTTAGGAACACCTCGTTCAATTAGTTCAGAGATTCGGTCGAGTTTTTCAACCAGCAGTTTGACAGGATCTTTTTCCAAATTGTCTCTCATTTCTGGCTCTACATTACAAATTGCGTGATATTAATCAAAAAATTCGCATATCACGGTTGGGAATACAGATAAAGCCCGACTTCAGACTTGAATTATGAACACAGTTGGACCAAGTGAAAGATTGCAATGCCGCGCGCGATGACTATAGTCCGGCAAAATGAAGAATGAGCGGATTGACCGCTTTCTGCAACCAGAGAATTCGAGGATATTAAAATGAATGTTTCACCAATATTAGCGCAAAGTCTTGGCGGCGGCGGTGGGTTTGATTTGCTGATTCCTTTGGTCCTGATGTTTGTGATCATGTATTTTTTGATCATTCGACCACAACGTCAGCAGGCAAAAAAACGCGCAGAGATGCTGGCCGCCATACGCCGTAATGACACTGTTATAACTGGCGGCGGCCTGGTGGCGAAAGTTACCAAGGTTGTCGATGATAATGAGCTGGAAGTTGAGTTGGCAAAAGATGTGCGGGTGCGAGTATTGCGCAGCATGTTGAGTGACGTACGGGTTAAAGGTTCTCCGGTTGCGGCTAACAAGGATACGCCGACCAAAAAAGCAGATGCCAAAAAGCCTGCAACAAAAAAGCCTGCAACAAAAAAACCTGCGACAAAAAAACCTGCCACAAAAAAATGAGTGTAGTTGCGGGTAATTAAGGCGCAGTACTTTCACTCCTAATAAATTTAACGAACTATCGGATAGATAATGCTTCATTTTTCTCGTTGGAAAGTTGTTATGATCATGGCAGTCGTGGTGTTTTCCGCCATGTTCACTGCGCCAAACCTGATCTCGGAAAGTACCTTGAAGGCATTTCCTGACTGGGTTCCGAAACAACGACTGACTCTGGGCCTTGATTTGCAGGGTGGTTCGCATTTGATGCTCAAGGTTGAGCGTGAAGGGGTGGTTGCCGAACGGCTGGAAGTGTTGCGCGATGACGTTAAATCGTTGCTGCGGCCTAGAAACGAGAAAAAGATCAGCTATGCCAACCTTTCCGGCAAGGGGCGAATTGTTCAGGTCAGAATTAGAAATCTGGATGATCTGGAAGAGGCAAAAAAACGCCTTGCAGAGCTTTCTTCTCCGATTAATTCCGGGCTATTCGGCGCCGGCATTATCACTGAAGTGGAGATGAGTGAGCCGGAACCCGGTCTGTTAAGATTTGAACTTACCGATGATGGTCTTGACTCCCGCATGCAATCTGTCGTGTCCCAATCGATTGAGGTGATCAGGCGTCGTATTGATGAGCTTGGTACAACAGAACCGATTATTCAGCGCCAGGGCGACGACCGGATAATCGTGCAGGTGCCAGGCCTCGATAATCCCGAACGGTTGAAAGAAATTCTCGATAAAACGGCGAAGCTGGCGTTTCGAATGGTCAATGAAGAGGCTAGCCCGCAGGAGGCACTTCGAACCCGGCCACCTGCTGATTCTGAATTGCTGTATTCCAGCGAAGATGAAACTATACCCTATGTGATTAGAAAGCGGGTTGAGGTCGACGGTGACAGTCTGGTTGATGCGCAGCCGGGGTTTGACCCGCAGACCAATGAGCCGCTTGTGACGTTCCGTTTTGATACAAAGGGCGCCCGGCGCTTTGGCGAAATTTCATCCCGCAATATTGGTAAAAGATTTGCCATTGTATTGGATAATGAGGTTATTTCTGCGCCGGTAATTCGTTCGGCGATTTTGGGCGGTTCTGGTCAGATTTCCGGTAATTTTACTGTTGAATCAGCAAACAATCTGGCAATTCTGATGCGGGCCGGTGCTTTGCCTGCGGATTTGACGATTGTTGAAGAACGCACGGTTGGTCCAGGTCTTGGGCAGGATTCTGTCGATTCAGGCAAGATTGCCGCCATTATTGCCGCTATTGCCGTGGTGGTCTTTATGCTGTTTGCCTATAGCACGCTTGGTATTCTGGCCAATATTGCGCTGCTTGCCAATATGGTGATGATTATAGGTGTGCTGTCGTTTATTGGTGCTACCCTGACCCTGCCGGGTATTGCCGGTATCGTATTGACTATGGGCATGGCGGTGGATGCCAACGTGCTGATTTTTGAGCGAATTCGCGAGGAACGCCGTGGAGGGAGATCGCTCATTCAGGCTATTGATGCGGGCTTTAAGCAGGCGCTTGGCACAATTTTGGATGCTAATATCACCACCCTGATTGCAGCATTTATTTTGTTCTATCTTGGATCCGGCCCGATTCGAGGTTTTGCGGTAACGCTCGCTGTCGGTATTATTACCTCGGTGTTTACAGCGTTCACACTAACCAGACTCTTGATGTCATGGTGGGTGAAGTTCAAGCGACCAACTGAATTGCCAAGACGATTGATCAAGTTTGTTCCGGATAAAACCAGCTTCAAGTTTATGAAACTGCGGAAATTGTCCTTTCCTGTATCGGCAGCAACGTTGGTAATGTCACTAGGTTTGTTTGTTGCAATCGGGTTGAATCTGGGTATTGATTTCCGTGGTGGGACATTGCTCGAAGTTCAATCAAAAACGGCATCAGCCGATGTGGCAGCCATTAGAACGACGTTGGGTGATCTCAATCTCGGCGAAGTGCAAGTCCAGGAATTTGGTGCCAAGAACGAAGTTTTGATACGGGTAGAATCGCAAGATAGCGGCGAAAATGCAGAACAAACTGTTGTGACAAAGGTTCGTGGTGCGCTTGAGGCGGATTACGAATTCCGTCGGGTTGAGGTCGTTGGGCCAACGGTTTCAGGCGAACTTGCCCAAGCCGGTGCTATAGCCGTGTTTGCGGCTCTGTTCGCAATTATGGTCTATATCTGGTTCAGATTTGAATGGCAGTTTGCTGTTGGAGCCATTCTTGCGACAACGCATGATGTGATCTTGACAATCGGTATGTTTGCCATTTTGCAATTGGAGTTCAATCTGTCATCAATTGCGGCGATATTGACGATCGTGGGCTATTCCTTGAATGATACGGTGGTGGTCTACGACCGAATAAGGGAAAATCTTCGCAAATATAAGAAAATGAAGATCCCCGACCTTTTGGATATGTCGATTAACCACACGCTATCGCGGACAGTTTTGACGTCATTGACGACGTTATTGGCTCTGGCCGCTTTGTATTTCCTCGGTGGTGAAGTACTTGCATCATTTACTTTCGCTATGATATTCGGAATTTTCGTCGGTACATATTCATCAATATTTATCGCGGCTCCTTTGTTGATCCTGTTCAATCTTAGACCGGGCGCGATGGACCGAGATGATCCTTCTCCCTATACGGGGCAGGAGGCACAGGAAGTCAAATAGAAC
>JALSIJ010000176.1 GCA_026981655.1 Rhizobiaceae bacterium
CGGCCATGCGTCACGCCGGACATCATTTGATGCAACGCAGTGAAAAGCACAAATTATTGTTGATTGTGACCGATGGCGAACCCGCCGATATTGATGAACGTGATCCACAATATCTGCGGATGGATGCGAAAAAAGCCACTCAGGAACTGGCCCAGACCGGTATCATGAGTTATTGCCTGACCCTTGATCCGGAAGCTGACCGATATGTCGAGCGTATCTTTGGCGCAAATAATTACACCATCGTTGATCAAGTCGAGCGTTTGCCTGAAAAACTACCCGCACTTTTTGCCAGCTTAACGCGCTAGCAGCACAAAACAAGGACTAAGCAATGCCAAAAGATATTATTATCTCTCCTTCAATTTTGTCCGCCGATTTTGGTCGATTGGCCGAAGAAATCGCTGCTGTCGATGAAATGGGGGCAGACTGGATTCACCTTGATGTGATGGACGGTCATTTTGTCTCCAATATTACTTTTGGCCCACCAATCGTCAAAGCAGTGCGCAAGGCATCTGACAAGATTTTTGATTGTCATTTGATGATTGAGCCGGTGGATCAGTTCCTTGCGGCATTTGCCGATGCGGGCTGTGATTATATTACCGTCCATGCGGAAGCCTGTACTCATTTGCATGGTACTCTGCAAACCATCCGCAATCTTGGTGTTAAATCCGGTGTTGTGCTGAATCCGGCAACGCCGGAAAATGTGCTTGAATATGTGCTCGACGACATTGATCAGGTTTTGATTATGAGTGTCAATCCAGGCTTTGGTGGTCAGAAGTTTATTCCAGACGTGGTGGAAAAAATTCGCAAGGTCAAAGCGATGATTGGCGACCGTCCAATTGAGATCGAAGTAGATGGCGGCGTTACACCGGAAACCGCACCGCTTTGCGTGGCTGCTGGTGCAACGGCTCTTGTTGCCGGTTCTGCGATCTTCAAAGGTGGCACGCCGGAACATTATAAAGCCAATATGCAAGCCATTCGCGATGCTTGTAAGTAACGGATCTTGCATTAATTTTTACTTCAAAATAAACAGGCCCATTTATGTCTAAAATTACACTGGTCTTTGACCTTGATGGCACAATTGTGCACTCTGCCCCTGATCTTGGTAATGCAGTCAATCATATTTTGGTGCCACTTGGCAAAGAGCCTTTGTCGGTGGCCGAGGCCCAAAGCATGATTGGCAACGGCATGCCAAAACTGCTGGAGCGCGGGTTTGCCGCACGAGGTATGGAAGTCTCCGATGCTGAATTCGAAAAGCATTTTGAAGTGTTTCGTGATTTTTACGCTGAGAATTGTTGTGTAGATACAAAAGCCTATCCCGGTGCCTTCGAGATGCTGGAAAAGGTGCGGGCCGAAGGCTATTTAACCGCAATTTGTACCAACAAGCTGGAATCTGCCACCAAGGTTATCATGGATCAGATGGGACTAACGCCACTATTTGACGGTATCGTTGGCTCTGAGCCGCCGCGCCCGCGCAAACCAGATGCTGACCCGGTCTGGCTGGCGATTGAGCGGGCAGGGGGCACGCGCTCCCGCTCCATAATGGTGGGCGACTCGCCCGCAGATATTGGAGCCGGGAAGGCAGCCGGCCTGCCAACAATTGCCGTTTCCTACGGATATACCAATATCGTACCGCCAGAGCTTGGTGCAGATATTCTGATTGATCGTCTGGATCAGGTATTTGATGCGGTTGGCCAGATTACAGCCTCACATCTATCATAAATGGGCTGGTTATGACCTTAAAAGCACTTATCTTTGATGTTGATGGAACACTTTCTGAGACCGAGGAGTTGCACCGTCGCGCCTTCAATCAGGCGTTCCCGGAATTCGGTCTTGATTGGAATTGGGATCAAACCCTTTACCGCCATCTGTTGCACGTTACTGGCGGCAAGGAACGCATCGCCAGCTATATGGATGAATTGAATTTCAGCGCAGACCATCCCATGCGCGCAAGAATTGCTGAAATGCACGCAGCCAAAACCGGCTATTACACCGGTTATGTTTCATCGGGAGAGCTGGAATTGCGCCCCGGCGTTGCCCGGTTGATGAGCGAGGCGATTACAGCCGGAATTGAAATAACGATTGCCACCACCACCAGCCTTGCCAATGTGAATGCTTTGCTGGAAGCAAATTTTTCAGCTCAA
>JALSIJ010000177.1 GCA_026981655.1 Rhizobiaceae bacterium
CAAAACCACAACTGCAATTAATCTTGCGACTGCTTTGGCGGCAATAGGTGAGAGTGTTTTGGTTGTTGATCTTGACCCCCAGGGCAATGCCAGCACCGGTTTAGGAATTACCCGCGAGGAAAGAAGCCTATCGACCTACGATCTGCTGACGGGTGAATCTGAACTTGCTGATATTTGCATTCCAACAGCCGTGCCAAGACTTTCGGTTGCACCGTCTACAATGGACTTGTTGGGACTCGAGTTGGAAATTTCCTCTGAAAAAGACAGAATTTTTCGATTGAAAAAAGCTCTGGAACGATATGTGGTACAGGGGACGCAGCAAAATGAAGGCGAGACTGCTGAAGCTTATAAGTTTACTTATATCCTGATTGACTGTCCACCTTCTCTTAATTTGCTGACGCTTAATTCTATGGCGGCGGCGCAGGCGGTTATTGTTCCGTTGCAATGTGAGTTTTTTGCGCTTGAAGGTCTAAGCCAGCTGTTACAAACTGTTGAACAAATGCGCAGCGCCGTAAACCCAGGTCTGGAAATACATGGGATTGTTTTGACGATGTATGACAGGCGCAATAATTTGGCTAATCAGGTTGTCAGTGACGTGCGTGATGTGATGGGGGATAAAGTGTATTCGACAATTATTCCGCGGAATGTTCGAATTTCTGAAGCACCTTCCTATGGAAAACCTGCGCTTTTATACGATATGCATTGCTCAGGCAGTCAGGCATATTTAAAGCTGGCATCTGAGGTCATTCAACGAGAGAAAAAACTCAAGGCCGCATAATTGATTCGCAGGCGATATGAATCGATCTGTTAAAAACTGCATCTGAGTGCAACAAAATACCGGAGAATAAGATGGCTGGAGATAGCTCGAAAAACAGACTTGGCCGTGGACTGGCCGCACTGATTGGTGAAATGGACCAGCCGCCGGTCGCAGAAGAGCCGGTGATTCAGTCTGATAATACGGTGGCGATTGAACAGGTCAGAGCTAACCCCAATAATCCAAGGCGAGCATTTGCTGACGATGAATTGCGTGATTTGGCAAATTCAATTCGCGAGCACGGTATTGTTCAACCTATTTTGGTTCGGCCGGCAAAGGGTGATGGGCATCACCAGTTTGAGATAATTGCCGGTGAGCGTCGCTGGCGTGCAGCTCAATTGGCAGAACTTCATTCAATTCCGATTATCATCCGCGAAGTGGCAGACAAGCAGGCGCTTGAAATTGCCATTATCGAAAATGTTCAGCGCTCCGATCTGAACCCGATAGAGGAGGCGGCCGGCTATCAGCAGTTGATTGATGAGCATCAATATACCCAAGCGGAACTGGCTCAGGTTATTGGAAAAAGCCGAAGCCATGTGACCAATACAATGAGACTGCTGAAATTGCCTGAAAGCGTTTGTGGCATGGTTTCCGATGGCACTATATCTGCGGGCCACGCGAGGGCGCTCATCACCGCGCCTAATCCTGAAGAACTTGCCAGACTGATCGCAAAAGACGGATTGTCAGTTCGCCAGATCGAAGCGATGATGCAGGAAGATCAGACACCTAAAAAGGCCGCTTCAAAAAACAAACCTGCTGTAGAGAAAGACGCTGATACAATTGCTCTTGAAAAAACCCTGAGTGATCTGCTTGGCATGAAGGTTGGTTTAATGTTTAAAACCAATGGTACAGGTGAGGTGAAAATTCAGTATCGCTCGCTTGAGCAGCTGGATGATATTTGCCGCAGATTGCAACACTGATTTTTGTTTGAATGGGTGAAGCGAAACAGTCCGCTTCATTTCCCCCTATCCGTTTCCGAGATCTTAATTGCATTGAGATGGCACTTTAATCAAGAAATTGGGCGTGATTGGATTGGCCGCGTTCATGGTTAATAATTCCTAAACTGATGGTTCCTGTAATTGTTGGATTGCGTTAGAGCGTGTCCGTCTTTGACGGGTATACTCTATTTTCTTTCGTTCACGGCCACTTGATGCTTTTCTAGTGGCTCAAGTTTTGCGCTTCGCGTTGCTCAACGTGCAATTTGATGCTACGCACCAGCCTTCGCGGGAGCGATGCATTCGCATCGGGCCGGTTCCGCCCTCAAATTAATTTCATCAATTTGCAAGTCAGGCTCCAATCGCAGCCTGACTGTT
>JALSIJ010000178.1 GCA_026981655.1 Rhizobiaceae bacterium
GTATCATCGAGTTTTTCATAAATAATTTTCCGCATCAAACTGGATACGGTATTTGGAGCGAGAATACCCAAAACCCGGATTAATTTCGCCACCACACCGGGATATAGCTTCCGATTATTTCCTTTTAAGGCGGTGATGATATGAGCTGCCAGAACCTCTGGTGCCATGCGTTTTGAGGCATCTGTTCCTTTTGGCGCATAGCGTTCTGCATGTTTGGTGCGAACCGGCCCTGGATAAACAGTCAAAATATTAATACCTAACCTGGTGCAGGCGGGGCGAATGCTTTTCGCATAAACGGCGATTGCATCCTTCGAGGCGCAATATACGCTGGCTCCGGGATAACCGGTTGCGTTTGAAAGCGATGAAATAAAAGCAATCGACCCACCTTTGTTGATCATGTTTGAACCTGCCAACCCTGAGGCCATGATCATCGGCGTCTCTGTGTTTATAAGCAGAAGTTTTTGATAGGCATTGGCAGGAATATCTTCAAACTTGCCTGTGGCGCTGATCCCCGCATTAAGAATGACCCAATCAAAGGGAGGCTCAGTTTTTAGCTTTTCAAGCAGATCTACCATATTAGCCCGGTCGGACAAATCTGCTTCAATGGAGGAAATCTGGTCACCCCAAATTTGGTCAAGTGCCGTAAGGCCCGCCTTATTGTAGTCAATTGCCATAACAAAATGACCATTACCCAATAGATGGACGCAGAGCGCGCGCCCCAATCCTTCCACCGCACCTGTGATCAAAACTCTCATGATGAAAACCAGTTTCGCAGGGTAAGATAATCAATAATTCTGGCTGAAAAACTAATGGAAACCGGGGAGTGCCCCTTTTTGATTTTTCGAATTAAGGTTCTTGCAACAAAATCAGGATCAAGAAAAATGCGCTTGATGAAGCCCGGATCAAAACCAGCCTTGTCGTGCATATTGGTAGCGATTGGCCCGGGGTGGATGATTTGCACATTCACCCTACCGCGCCATTCTTCGCGCAGTGAACGGGCAAATCCGTTTAGGCCAGCCTTGGATGCGGCATAGGAGGCGAAGTTTGAAGCGCCCTTGTGAGATGTTGAGCCAATAAGCACCAGTTTACCGTCCGCTGAGGCCATCAGCAAATCGGCAAGCGCATGCGAAATGAGAATTGGCGCGGTCAGGTTCACATCGATGCGGTTGATTAAGTCGCTGCTGCTTTCCTCAAGCGGATCACCTGCCTTGCCATTGCCAGCATTTAGAATTGCCAGATCGCAATGGCTCCAACCAAGCTTTTTCAGAGCAAGAGTAATGGCATTGGCGGCTTCATCCGGTGCAGCCTGATCAGCCATAATATAGGTTATATGTGCAGTCAGCAGGCTTTTTACATCTTCCGCGCTGCGGCGGCCAGTTACAACAACATTATTGTCGCTATTTGCATAGGACTGCGCCAGCTTCAGTCCAATCCCATCTGTTCCACCGGTAATTAGAATGTTGCAAGGCTCAGCCAAAATTTATCATACCATCCAGTGCCGACAGAGGGGTTACCCCTGACAACAAGGAGCGGGCATCCGCTTTGTCTTTGTTCATCTGTTTAATCAGCGCTTTGCTTGAATGAAATTTCTCTTCACTTCGCAAAAACCCAAACAGTGATATTGTCAGGATTTCGCCATAAAGATCATCGTCAAAATCGAACAGAAATGTTTCGAACAATTCTGCACCATTATCAAAAGTCGGGCGACGGCCATAACTGGCAACCCCATCATGAAAGCTGCCATCTTCGCGGTGAACGCGCACCGCGTATATTCCATGGGCTAATTGTGTGTTTTCCGGGAGCACAATATTGGCAGTTGGAAACCCGAGGGTCCGCCCGAGTTTTTTCCCCTCGCAAACCATGCCGGAAATATTCCAGCGATAGCCAAGCAGGCTTGCCGCTTCAATCATATTGCCTTCGCCAAGAGCTGCCCTTACCCGACTGGAGGAAACAGGCTCTCCCCCCTCATCACTAAACGATGGCACAGTAGTTACACCAAATTCAAATCGGTCGCCGGCCTCTTGCAGAAAATCTGGCGTTCCCTGACGTGCCTTGCCAAAATGAAAATTATAGCCAGTGACAATGTGCCGGGCACTAAGACGTTCAACCAGAATATGCGAGACAAAATCTTCAGCAGTTGTATTTGCAAGCTCCTGGTTAAAATCCACTATGACATTTCCATCAAGTCCAAAGGCGTTGAGAATGTTTGCCTTCATGGATCGGGAGGTTAAGCGAAACACCGGCTTATCTGGAGCAAAATAATTCCGTGGATGCGGCTCAAATGTCATGACCACAGCCGGAAGGCCTTCTGATTCTGCAATATTTTTAGTAATCGCAAGCACTGCCTGATGGCCGCGATGAACGCCATCGAAATTACCAATTGCTACAACAGCATTCTTGAGATTATCAGGCACATTCCCATTCAGGTTTATGCACGAAAAATCGTCTCTATTGGTGGTCATAAAAGTACAATGTCCGGGCTTTAATCAATTTCGAGCGCTTTTTCTGCTGTTTCGCATCATTTGCACGCCTAGGCGGTCATTGTCCAGACAATGCGGCAGGTAGATTTTGTAAAATTCGGTTGAACCCGGCTTGAGCCTTGGTATATCGCGCAATTATGTTTAATGTAATGTGATGTGATTTTGGGGGCGAATCACTCCTGAATATTCGTGGTCCAAATTTTGATGCCCAAAAAGTTTAAGGTCGATTAGCTAGCAATGGAAAAAAACGGCGAATTTCAAAGTCGAATTATTAGCGGTTTCATTGTGGTCTGTATGGCCATGATCGCAGCATCTGGTGCATTCATGGCTCAAAATTACCTGAATGTAAATTTTGCCGGGTCGGTTTTTATTGGCGTTATTTTCTTCCTGTTACTTTATCTTTTGCATAATCAGCGCCTGCTTCAACGTGAGCTCAATGAGTTTAAGGATAATGCTGGCGAACCATCTGACATTGAAGGTGCCCTGATAAGGCGTATGGATGAGTTGTCTGAGGAAATTAATTCCATTGATAATTCAGAGCTTGAACAATCCGTCGATACAATTTTGTTAAATTGTGAAACCAATAAGAATTCAATTCATCGAATAGACGAAGAGCTATTGATCATTTTCCGCCAGATTGAAAAAATCCCCGGTTCAAATTCTCCAGCGGAAAAACCTTCCGGGGGAATTGCGCGTAATTTGCAGCCGGAAAGACAATCTGAAAGAAAAATTGTACCGCTCCATATACCTAAAGAACCGGTTGAACTACCGATCGCAGTTGGGGAGCGACCATCTTTTCCTGTACATATTGGCCAGGATGATTTTAGTGCAGCGCCCGCCGCTTTGTCCGAAATCAGTGCAACCGGGCCTTCCATGAGTTCTGAAAATCGCAACCTCGTAGAACACCTGCATCATGCAGTTAAGCACGAAGAGCTTGAGTTGCACTTGCAGCCTATTGTAAAATTGAGTGATCGTGAGCCGGAATTTTATGAATCCACCCTTCGATTGAGAGATCTGGAGGGCACTTATATCGATCAACAGCGGTTGGGAAAGCTCGTCCGCGACGAACGCCTCGCAACGGTGCTTGATGGTCAATTGTTGTTTTCCGCAATACGGGTTTTGAGAACCCTGAATGAACTGCAGAAAAGAACCGGTCTGTTTTGTCCTGTTTCGGCGGCAACTTTGAATAGCAAAAATGCGTTCGAAGATATTTATGCATTTTTGGCGGCAAATTCAGCGCTGGCCGGATCATTGGTGCTTGAGATCGAGCAATCCGATCTGACGGAGTTGGATGCGGAGAGCCGTGAGCGTCTTTCCAGGCTGGTTGAACTGGGATTTTCTCTATTACTGGATAATGTTCAGAATTTTGATCTTGAAGCTTCGCTGCTTCATTCTGCCGGCTTTAGAAATATCAAGGTTTCGGTGAATGAGCTTTTGAATATTTCAGGTGAAAGCAGTATTGATGAACTTGCAACAGACTTTTCAGAGGAAATGGAAAGCTGCGGGCTGACGGTTATCGTCAGCGATATTGAGAATGAGGTACAGGCGGTTCATCTTGGTAGCTTTGAATTGCCCCTGGGGCAGGGCACACTGTTTTCACCATCGCGCCCCGTAAAACCCGAATTACTGAATTCATCCGATGAAGATAGCAGATTGCCCGATGTAAATACCGCCTGAGCGGCTCCCGTCACCCCTAGGCTGTGTCATATTTACATGGAAGCAGTCAGGCTGCGAGGAGCAGCCCGATGCGAACGCATCGCTCCCGCGAAGGCCGGGCACTGCTCAAGTTGCACGTTGAGCAACGCGAAGCGCAAAACTTGAGCCAGTCGAAAAGCCCGAATGGCCGTGAGCGAAAGCATTTGGAGCGAATCAATCAAACCGTGAACAGATCGAGGACTTAAAACACTCGAAGTTTTTGAAGCACAAAGAAAAAGACCCCGGAAAAACCGGGGCCGGATTAGTCCACAAATGCAATCCCTAAATTCCATATGGGGACTCTGAAATAACGCACGAGGCACTTAACAATAACTACATCTTATCGGATATCGCAATTCAAGACTGTGAAGAAATTCACACATTGAACATTTTTTCGGTTTTATTTCAGTTGATTGCCCAGTTTCATACAATCGGCTATCAATTCCTCACAATCTTTCAGTTGGGTTCGGTGGTTGGTAATATTGACCCGAATTGCCAACTTGCCATCTAAAATGGTGGTCGAGGGGGCGGCAAGCCCGCCCTCCTGCAGTTGAAAAACAATTTCCTTATTGAGAGCATCCAGCTCTTTTTCTGTTTTTTCTGATGCAAAATAACGAAAACAAACGATATTCAGGCCAATCGGCGCGAGCAATTCAAGTTCAGCTTCTTTATTGATTAAATCACCCAAATAACCGGCCTGATTGCAATTATCAGAGATTTTCTGGCCGATTCTGGTCAGGCCGTGCTCTTTTATTTGCCACCAGATTTTCAAGGCGCGAAATCCGCGCGATAATTCCAGACCATATTCACAAAACCAGGGATTGCCACCGGCAAGGCCGCGTTCCTCTGCGGAAAGATAATCCGGGCGGGCGCTGAAGGAGCGTCGATGCGCTTCCCCGTCACGTACCAGCACAAACCCCGCATCATAATTCACATGCATCCATTTATGAAAATCAAAAGCTATAGAGTGGGCCTGATTGAGCCCCGCAAGCTTTGGGCGAATGTCATCGCACAACCAGCCAAGTGCGCCAAAGGCACCATCGACGTGAAACCAAAGATCATATTGTTCGGCCAGGTTTGAAATTGCCGCCAAATCATCAATGGCGCCTGTATTGACTGTTCCAGCGGTTCCAATCACGCAAAATGGCTGATTGCCATCGGCAATATCTTTTTCAATGGCGGCGCGAAGAGCCGCTATATCCATTCTATATTCGCTATCAACCGGAATGGGTCGCAATGCCTCTTGCCCAAGGCCCAAAATGTCGAAAGTCTTGCCAATACATGCATGTGCCTGTGCCGACGCATAAGCCGTTAGCTTCGCGCCCTTTGCCCCAATGCCTTTGTTGCGCACATCAACGCCCAGTTTTTTATCGCGGGCAGTTTTAAGCGCAATCAAACTGGCCATCGACGTGCCGGAGACAACCAGCCCACTTGATCTTGGTGGAAACTGAAAAATCTCGCGGCACCATGAAATCACCTGCCGCTCCACATAAATGGCTGCATGGTCGCGCCCACCCAGATTTGCGTTCATTGCGGCCGCGATAATTTCCGCAATAATATTACCGGGTGTACCAGATCCGTGAACCCAGCCAAAAAATTTCGGGTGGGTATTCCCGACTCCGTAGGGCAAGATATTTTCCGTAATCGAATCGGCAATTTCTTTCGTGTTTTGTGCCACAAGCGGCAGCGGTTCTATCAGCGCTTGTTTAGCTTCAATTGGCACGGGTTTCCACACCGGCCGTTCGCGGCAGGTGGCCATGTGCTCCAAAGCCTGATCGAGCATTTCATGGGCAAGGGAGCGAAATTCTTCCCAGTTCTCCGGGTCGAGGGATTTTTCGTCAGTTTTGTGTGTCATTTTTGACTTCCCCGGCGGCTTGGCCTCACATTGCGCTCAGCATTGGCAGGATCTTCCGGCCAAAAGTGGCGCGGATAACGTCCTCGCATTTCGGCGCGCACATCCGCCCAAGTGCCGCCCCAAAATCCGGGCAAATCCTTGGTAATTTGCACCGGTCTTAGGGCAGGCGATAAAATCTCTATCAAAACGGATACTTTACCTTGCATGATTTTTGGATGGCTTTTCAGCCCATAAAGGTTTTGAGCCCGGGCCGAAAGTACAACATCACCATTCTCATATTTTAATTTATATTTTTCACCATTCTCCAGTTTCATCTGCAGCGGTGCCAGAACTTCAATTTTGCGATGCTGGTCGAAGCCAATGAGCATTTTAATGCCGGTATCCAGCAGGTCGGCTGAAATTTCATCAAGTGACGATTTTCCAGCTAAAATTGGCAAGAACCATTCATCCAGTTTTGCAAGCAATGCCTCATCGCTCATATTCGGCCAGTTTTCAGCATTGAATTCATGTAAAAATTGCAGTCTTTGGCGAAGCGCATTTTCAGCTTTATTCCATTGCAGCAATTGGGTCCCGTATTTTTGAACGCCATCCAGAAGCGCCTGTTCAACCAGCGCGGCTGAGGGTTTAGCGATGGTTATTTCAGAGAGTTTCAAAGCCCCAAGTATTCGAGCCGCTTTGGCTTTTACCCGGCCACTTTGCACATCAAACATCACGTCCTCTTTGGCGCAAATTTTATCATCATGCAGTTGCTCAATTTCAGCTTGCGAAATTGCTGCGGCAGACAAAATGCGAGCAGCGCCCGCCCGGCCCGCCAATTCGCCAATCACCAGCCAGGGCTGTTTGGCCAATTGATGCTCGGCTTCAATCTCGCCACCGCTGCCATTGGCGAGCCTGAAGCGCACGGCGCCGGATGCAGATTGCCCGGTTCTGCGCGCAATCCGCTGAGGCCAGGCAAATGAAAGTATTGCGCCAACCGAAAGGGCAGCATTTTCTTGAGATGAGGAAGCTGGCAGGTTAAGTGCGCGGGTGTTTTTAGCAAGCCTGTTTGCCAATTGTCGTGCCGCCTTTGCCCGCGCACCACCTTCGCTAAAGGCGCGCTCGCACCTGATTTCCAGATCGCTCGAATTGCCGCCGAGCCCCCGTTCGCTCATAACAACGCTGAGCAGGGCAGCTTGATCGAGGCAACCGTATTGGGCGGCCAGAACCAGCATATTTGCGCTTCTGGGTGGCAGCGATAGGCAACGAAGCGCTTTGCCGTGCGATGTCAGGCGCATGTTCTCGTCAATGGCATTGAGGTTTTTCAGCAATGTTCGCGCTTCACTCAATGCGGGTTTTGGTGGCGCATTCAGCCAGACAAGGCTGGCCGGGTCGTCGACACCCCATGCCGCGAGATCAAGTACCAGATGGGAAAGATCTGCCGCCAGAATTTCCGGTTGCGTATAGGCGGAAAGCGAGGCTGTTTGTTCCTTTCGCCACAGCCGAATGGCGATACCGGGCGCGGTTCTTCCAGCCCGTCCGGCCCGCTGATCAATTGAAGCTTTCGAGGCACGCTGGGTTTGCAGCCGGGTTAATCCGCTTGCCGGATCATAGAGCGGCAACCGCGCCAGCCCGCAATCAATGACGATTGTAATGCCGTCAATTGTCAGCGAGGTTTCGGCAATTGAGGTTGCAAGCACTACCTTGCGCTTGCCATTTACCGCGGGGCGAATAGCCCGGTCCTGATCCCCGCCCTCCATCGCCCCATAGAGCGGCGTAATTTCCACATTTTGCTGGACGCGCGATTTAAGGCCCTCTGCTACTCTTTCAATTTCCCGCTGCCCCGGCAGGAACACAAGAATATCGCCTTGATGTTGGGCAAGTGCCGCCCCTATTTCATCGATCATAAAGGGCTCAAGCCGTGCCGTGGGAGGGCGTTCATGATAATTGATTTCAACCGGGTGTGAGCGGCCTTCGCTTTCAATAATCTCGCATTTGAGAAACTCACTTATCTTGGCCCCGTCGATGGTCGCAGACATAACCAGAATGCGTAAATCCTCGCGCAAGCCCTGCTGCACATCCAGGGCAAGCGCCAGGCCAAAATCGCTGTTTAGACTGCGCTCGTGAAATTCATCAAACAGCACAGCAGCAACACCCGAAAGTTCCGGGTCATCCTGGATCATTCGGGAAAATACGCCATCGGTGACAACTTCTATTCGTGTCGCATTGGAAACTTTACTCTCCATGCGAACCCGGTAACCAACTGTTTCCCCGGTTTTTTCACCAAGCAGCGATGCCATACGTCTGGCGGCTGCACGCGCGGCAATTCTGCGAGGCTCAAGCACGATAATGCGCCCATCGCGCCGCCATTTGGCATCCAGCAAAGCCAGCGGAACCAGAGTTGTCTTACCGGCACCGGGTGGTGCCACAAGCACAGCGCTATTGTTTCGTTGAAGAGTGGACTTCAACTGACTTAAGACATCTGTAACGGGTAGATCAGGTAGTTTCATGGCCTAACTATGCGGCATTGGAGCCAAATTTCCACCTTTAAAATGGAAGGACGTGTTTTTCTGTTTACTGCGACAATTAGTTTTATCGTAGATATTGAGTGCTCTGACAAAATTGCTATATTAGAATAATCTAATGTAATAATTTATTAAGGAAATTCCATGAGCGAAGAAACCGCAGTAATCAACCCATTCCCACAATTGAACCAGCCGGCACCAGACTTTGATGCACCCACCACAGATGGTCCGCGCAAACTATCTGACTATCAGGGTAAATGGCTGATCCTGTTTTCTCATCCGGCAGACTTTACCCCTGTATGCACCACAGAGTTCATGGCGTTTCAAAACCATTTTGAAACATTCAAATCATTGAACTGTGAATTGCTTGGTCTTTCGATCGACAGCCATTTTGCCCATATCGCATGGATGCGCAGCATCAAGGAAAATTTCGGCATGGAAATTCAGTTTCCAATAATTGCTGATTTGACCATGGAGGTCGCTAAATCCTATGGAATGATCCAGCCCGGTGCATCGGATACATCAGCCGTGCGCGCAACATTCCTGATTGATCCTGAAGGCATTTTGCGGGCGATGGTTTATTATCCAATGACCAATGGCCGCTCAATTGATGAATTTGTTCGCTTGTTGGAAGCTTTGCAGATTTCTGATGCAAATGGAATTGCTACACCTGAAGGTTGGAAAAAGGGCGACAAGGTAATTGTGCCGCCGCCGGCAACGGCTGCTGATGCAGAAAAGCGTGCCTCTGAAGGGTATGAATATACTGACTGGTATTTCTCTAAAAAAGAGCTGTAATCTTTTCCAGAACAGAAGAATGAAAACGGCCAGGCGATAAAATTGCCTGGCCGTTTTTGTTGCCAGAAACTGGAGAAATCTATTTCCTAAAAGGCACCATCAGCGTCCAGTCCAACCGGGTGGGTTTGTCACTCTGCCATTCAGCCAAGCCAATGGTCATATCATCATGGCCTTTGGCCGGTTGGTCAATATAGGTGCCAAACATCCGGTCCCAGAACGAAAAATTAAAGCCGTAATTGGAATCCGTTTCATTATGGATAATCGAATGATGAACCCGGTGCATATCCGGCGTTACAATAAACCAGCGCAGATAGCGATCGAGCCAAAGCGGTAGCTTGGTGTTTGAGTGGTTAAACATGGCGCCACCATTCAACACGATTTCAAACAGGATAACCGCGATGGCAGGCGCACCAAGTACAACCACAATGGCCATTTTAAACAGCATGGAAAGCGCAATTTCAATCGGGTGAAACCGCAATGCAGTGGATACATCAATATCAACATCGGAATGGTGCATCCGGTGAATGCGCCAGAACATCGGTACTTTGTGCGACGCCAGATGCGAGAACCAGATGGAGAAATCCAGAAAGAAAAATGCAAAAATTGCAGAAATGGCAAAAGGTACATTGAATACATTCAGCAGCCCAAAATCATTAGCCTGCGCCCAAAGGGCGGCCCCCACTGCAACCATCGGAAACAGAAGTCGTACCATAAGCGAATCGAGCACTACAATTGTCCAGTTGGTGAACCAGCGGTTGGTTTTTTTTGCGGTTAAAGGACGGCGCGGCCTGAGCCATTCGCTCAGCGCAAATATAACGAACAGGGTGATAAATACACCAAGCCTGATTTTGCTTTCATTCATCGATACAAATTGATCAATCATCTGATTTAGTCCCGTTGATTTGGTTTTGTATTCCCTAGCATAAAACATATTCACGGTATGTAATATTTTCTTGAAATAGCCTTGAATAGCCAATTCTCACTAAAGTTCCAGGCATGCCCTAAGGGAAACAAATCCCGTTGCCAGTTTTATACAGGTGCACTACACATGCAGGCAAGAACATCGAACTGTAACGGGTGATTCGTTTATATGGCCGGGAGCCTGCAATTTAGTTCCAAAATTGAACGCATCGCTGGCTGGATCATTGTTCAATGGGGCTGGCGCGCGGCATTAATTGCATTTATTGCCGGTGCATTATCGGCCCTTGCCATGCCGCCATTTGATTTCTTTCCAATATTATTTGTGACCATGCCAATATTGGTTTGGCTGATTGATGGAACGACAGGGCCAGTAGATGCCGGTATTGTTCAAAGGCTGATGCCAGCAGCACGCATTGGTTGGTTGTTTGGCTTTGGATATTTCCTTGCCGGTCTCTGGTGGCTTGGAATGGCCTTTCTGGTCGATGGTGACGAATTTATCTGGATGCTGCCATTTGCGGTAGTTGCGCTTCCCGCAGGTCTGGCGCTCTTTTGGGGGTTGGGTGCTGCCATTGCCCGAATATTCTGGGCGGATGGCTGGCGGCGCATTATTGCGCTTTCGGCAGGTCTTTCGCTGGTAGAATATTTGCGCGGTACTGTTCTTACCGGCTTTCCGTGGAATGTAATTGGCCTTGCTGCGATGCCCAACCCAACCATGATGCAGTCCGCATCCATATTGGGGCTCTATGGCATAACGCCCCTGGCATTGCTGGTGTTTTCAACGCCGGGAATTTTTGCAGCCTCCTCCTCCATGCGCCCCAGAAGAATAGGAATATTATTTCTGGTCGCCCTTATAATCGGCTCGGCCCATATCGGGTTCGGTGTGTGGCGGCTTTCCGGTGCGACAGATGCGGTGGTGGAAAAAACTATGATCCGGGTCGTCCAACCGGGAATTTCTCAGGCTGAAAAATGGCAGGAAGGAAAAGCGATGGAAATATTCAATCGCTATATTTCCTTGTCAGCCAATTCGGGCTCAAAGGATGCGAGGCCGATCAATGACATCACCCATCTTATCTGGCCGGAATCGGCATTTCCTTTTGTTTTAACCCGCAATCGTACCGCCATTGCAGCAATCGCCGCCCTTCTTCCATCAAGTACGACTTTGATCACCGGTGCGATGCGAACCGAACCTCCGATAACCGGTCAAACCACCGGCTATACGTTCAATTCGCTCTATGTGATCAATGGCGAGGGCGAAATTATCGCCGCTCAAGATAAGGTGCATTTGGTTCCATTCGGTGAATATCTTCCGTTCCAGTCTCTGCTGGAATCATTGGGCGTGCAGCAACTGACCAGATTGCGCGGTGGGTTTACCCCCGGCCATCAAAGACGGCACATCAAATTGGCCAATGCCCCTCCAATATTACCTCTCATTTGCTACGAGGTTATATTCCCGGGCCAGGTGCGCGGTACGGGTGAAAAGCCAGGATGGATTGTTAATCTGACCAATGATGCATGGTATGGGGATACGCCTGGGCCCTATCAACATTTGCGTCAGGCGCTTATTCGCTCTCTCGAGGAAGGCTTGCCTCTGGTACGTTCCGCCAATACAGGAATTTCGGTCATTGCTGATTCTTTTGGGCGCGTTTTAGGAATTATACCACTCGGTCAGGTTGGGGTCATCGACAGACCCCTTCCAGTGGCGCTAGAAAGCACAGTATTTTCGCGATTTGGCAACCTGCCTTTCCTATTGATTTTGCTGATATATTTCTCGCTTCTAACCTTTGGTAAACGCTCACGGCGCCTTAAGCTGCATTGACAGCTATCTATTCAGCAGGCAATGATTGTTCACGGTGAGAATAGCAACCCTAATTGCCCTCACTGTTTTGTGCATTATATCGCACAAATGCCTTGTCATCAGTGCCCAAAGCTTTGAGGGCTGACGACCGGAATGCAACCCACCGCGCTTTGAGAATTGTATCAGAGCTTCGGCAAAGAGAAATAAAACTACAATGTCTGACAACGTTAAAAAACCAAACCCGATTGATATTCATGTGGGCAGCCGCGTAAGGTTGCGTCGCACGATGCTTGGACAAAGCCAGGAGAAATTGGGCAACGCACTTGGAATTACATTCCAGCAAATCCAGAAATACGAAAAAGGTGCCAATAGAATTGGTGCCAGTCGTTTGCAGCAAATTGCAAATGTTCTAACTGTTCCCGTTGCATTTTTCTTTGAAGATGCCCCATCCGGCACCCAGTCTGTTACAGGAATGGCTGAAGAAAATTCAACAACATATGTAGTGGATTTTCTTTCCAGCTCGGAAGGCTTGCAGTTAAACCGTGCATTTGTAAAAATATCGGATCCAAAAGTCCGGCGTAAAATTGTTGATCTGGTTAAAACCCTGAGTGACGAAGACGAGTAAAGTTCGTTCAATTTGGTATCAAAATTTGGCCTGCGATTTTTAATTAAGATCGTGGGCTGTTTTTATGCAGCCCTGGCATAAACCAGCCACCTATTGCGGATATTTCTCCAAAATATTTGCCCATCAACCATTTAGCCGGGTGGATTGGATAATTTTCTTGACCTTGAAAGCCTTGCTCAATAGAGGTTGCGCGTTGGACGTGTTTGGCTCCTCAGCTTGTTGCGTCCCAAATCCAGCTAAGCGAGGGAAAATTATGTCGCGCAAAGATTATCTATTTACCAGTGAATCCGTTTCAGAAGGTCATCCCGATAAAGTCTCGGACCGTATTTCAGACGAAATTGTTGATTTGTTTTTTAGAACGGCTCTTGCCGAGGGCATGAGCCCCTGGGATGTGCGCGTTGCCGCCGAAACCCTGACCACCACCAATAAAGTAGTTATTGCCGGTGAGACTAGGGGCCCTGAAAGTATAACCAAAGATCAGATTGAACAGGTCGCACGTGATGCAATCCAGGATATTGGTTATGAGCAGGACGGCTTCCATTGGAATACCGCCGATGTTGATATTTGCCTGCATGCGCAATCTGCTGATATTGCCCAAGGCGTTGATGCCGGCGGTAACAAAGATGAAGGTGCGGGTGATCAGGGTATAATGTTTGGTTATGCCTGTCGTGAGACGCCCGAATTAATGCCAGCGCCGATATTTTATTCGCACAAGATTTTGGAAGTTCTGGCCGGCGCCCGTAAATCCGGTAAGGCTGCCCAGCTTGGACCGGACTCCAAAAGCCAGGTCAGCGTGGTTTATGAAAATGGTCAGCCGGTTCGTGCTTCATCCATTGTACTTTCCACCCAGCATCTTGATGCGGATATGACCTCCGCCGATGTGTCGGATTTGGTGCGTCCCTATATCGAAGATACCCTGCCGGATGGCTGGATTACCAATGATACGACCTGGCATATAAACCCAACCGGGAAATTTGTAATCGGTGGCCCGGATGGCGATGCCGGTCTGACGGGCCGAAAAATTATTGTTGATACCTATGGCGGTGCCGCACCGCATGGCGGCGGCGCATTTTCCGGCAAAGACCCGACTAAAGTAGATCGTTCTGCTGCCTATGCTTCCCGCTATCTGGCAAAAAACATTGTTGCCGCAGGTTTTGCCGATTGGTGCACCATTCAATTGTCCTATGCGATTGGTGTTGCTCAACCATTGTCGATTTATGTTGATACCGGTGGTCTGTCGACCGTGCCTGAGGCTCGGTTGGAAGAGATCATTGCCAAGGTAATGGATCTTTCTCCTCGCGGTATTCGCACCCATCTTGATCTGAACAAACCAATTTATGCCCGTACCTCGGCCTATGGCCATTTTGGCCGTATTCCTGATGCAGATGGTGGTTTCTCATGGGAAAAAACAGATCTGGTAGAAAAACTTCAAGCAGAAGTCTGATCCCGTGACCGATAAGACAGTTTCACAGCCGGGGCGTGGCGAAAATCGGCGCCCCGGCTCATTTTTTGGGCGTAGAAAGGGGCTTAAACTAAGAGCCCGCAAACAGCGCCTGATTGATAATCTATTGCCTGAACTACTGCTCGATCTGGAAAAGCCCGCACCGACCAATTTGGCGGATCTATATTCAGGCGGGTCTGAAAAG
>JALSIJ010000179.1 GCA_026981655.1 Rhizobiaceae bacterium
GATTTGGGTATATTTTGAAAGTTGACGGAAAATTCGGTCGTCTTACCCGCCTTGCGGTTGAAAAATTTCAACGAAATCAAAGATTGACAGTTGATGGAATTGTTGATCGAAATCTCTGGGCGCGATTTGCGCTGAATGCAAAGCCAACAGGCAACCTCAAGCCGATATCTTCACAACGGAGAGGTATTTTGGGTGGTGTGTTTTACTGGTTTAGCAGACTGTTCAATCTTTAATTTTATCGGCTTTGACCCATTGGGCAGCATGGGTTATTGATGGCATATGAAAAATGTTCAAGAACGGATTTTGGAGATCATGAACCTTGCGCCGGTTATTCCGGTTCTGGTGATTGATGATGTTGAGGCCAGTGTTTTGTTGGCGCGTGCACTTGTTGCTGGCGGTTTGCCGGCAATTGAAGTAACGCTTCGCACCTCTTCAGCAATAGATTGTATTGCGGCGATTTCAGCCGAGGTGGAAGGCGCAGTTGTTGGCGCGGGCACTGTGCTTAATCCTGCGCAAATGGAGCTTGCAATTAATGCGGGTTCAAGGTTTCTGGTAAGCCCCGGCGCAACGCAGGAATTAATTGATGCTTCCCGGCGTACCAATATCCCGCTTTTACCGGGTGTTGCAACAGCAAGCGAGGCTATGGGATTAGCGGAAGAGGGTATTACAGCAGTGAAGTTTTTTCCGGCAAATCAGGCGGGTGGAGCGGCTTACCTCAAAGCGCTTTCTTCACCGTTGCCGCATATTTCTTTTTGCCCGACTGGCGGCATCAATGCGCAAAATGCCAGTGATTATCTTTCTTTGCCTAATGTCGTCTGTGTAGGTGGTTCCTGGGTTGCACCCAAAGATTTGATTGAAAAGGGTGATTGGGCGGGGATAACTCAATTGGCAAAAGCTGCAAGTGAGCTTAAGCGATAGATTTTGTCTTCCCCTCATCCAGTTTTGTTCTCAAAACTTAGAAAAAACCGCATATTTGTCGGAAGAAGCGGAATTTTTTGCCCAATAAGTCCGAATTATCGCTCTAAAAACTCTTCAATTCGATCTATCGCTATATTGATATTTTCTTCTGAATTCGCGTAGGAAAGGCGGATATAGCCTTCGCCCAGAATGCCAAAGTCCGGCCCACCAATTGTTGCCACGCCGGCCTCTTCCAATAGGGCCGTTGCCAGTTTTTTCGCCTGCCAGCCGGTTTTTGTAATATTGGGGAATGCATAAAATGCTCCCTTTGGTGTGGCGCAATTGATATTCTCGATTGCATTTAACCGCCGAACCACAAGCTGACGGCGACGGTCAAATGCCGCCATCATATTTGCCACATCATCCTGCGGACCATCGATGGCGGCAATACCGGCAAATTGCGCCGGTGCATTGACGCAGGACCATGCATTGACTGCCAGTTTGCGCATATTTTCAAACAAACCATCCGGCCAGATAGACCAGCCCAGCCGCCACCCGGTCATCGCCCAGGTTTTTGACCATCCGTTGAGAATGATCAGCCGGTCGCGAATTTCTGGAAATGTCAACAGCGATGTGTGTTCCTCACCATCATAGGTCATACTGTCGTATATTTCGTCGGACAAGATTGCGGTATCAGGGAATTTTTCCAACCCTTTGACAAGTATATCAATTTCCGCACGCGGTGTGATGCCACCGGTCGGGTTGGCAGGGGAATTTAGAATAATCAGGCTGGTTTTCGAATTTACCAGTGCCAATGTTTCTTCGCCGGAAAAAGCAAAGCCATTTTCTTCCCGCACCGGGATAGGGACCGGCGTTGCGCCGGTAAATTCGATCATCGAGCGATAGATAGGAAAGCCCGGGTCAGGATACATGATCTCTACGCCCGGTGCGCCAAACATCAGGATCGCTGCAAACATGGTGACCTTGCCGCCCGGTGCTATCACCACGCGATCTGGCGAGATTTCAACGCCGGTTGTTTGTAAGGTGCGGCGGGCAACGGCCTCTCGCAGGGGCAGTATCCCGGTTGCCGGTGTGTAGCCGTGATGGCCGTCTTTCAATGCTTTGATGGCTGCCTCAACTATATGGGGTGGGGTTGGAAAATCTGGCTGGCCGATGCCGAGATTGATAATATTTCGACCTTCGGCGGTAAGTTCAGCCGCCCTTGCCAGGACGGTAAATGCATTTTCTTCGCCTATTTTGTCGAATCCCGAAATTGTTTTTAACATTATCACCATCCTGCAATTGATTTTCTTCAATTTGTCTGATCTTGTTAAGAAATTCAATCGCTTGGCGCCAGGTTTTCCAGATAAGTTAAAGGTAAAAATTATGAAGGATTTGTCGAGTTGGCAACCGTGCGCGTTGCCACCGGTAATGCCTATCATTGGCCAATTTGCAAAACTCGACCCGATTATTGACGAGCGATATTTCGATGATCTTTGGCAGGCCTATTCAGCGGATCAAAAGGGTGAAATCTGGGCCTATTTGCCCTATGGGCCTTTTGCGTCCCGGGAAGAATTTTTCGCGTTTGCCCGTTCAACGTATCGTGGCGAAGACCCGATGTTTCATGCGTTGATTGATGTGAAATCCGGTCAAGCAGTTGGTGTTGCAAGCCTCATGCGGATAAATGCCGACCACGGAGTGATTGAAGTTGGCCATATTTGCTATGCGCCAATTGCCCAGCGAACGGCAATAACAACCGAGGCGCTTTATTTGTTTGGCTGTCGGGTATTTGATGAGTTAGGTTATCGCCGGTTTGAGTGGAAATGCAATGCGGCCAATCAGGCATCTTGCCGGGCGGCTGAACGGTTTGGCTTTACTTTTGAGGGAACCTTCAGGCAAGCTCTGGTGGTCAAGGGAAATAACCGGGATACGGCCTGGTTTTCGATTATTGATAGCGAATGGCCCAAACTCAGACTTGCATATGAGACATGGCTACAGTCTGATAATTTTGATGAAAACGCCAAGCAGTTAAAGTCGCTGGGCGAGTTAAAAGGATAAAATCTTGAAAGTTCTGGTAATTGGTGCTGCTGGCATGATTGGCCGCAAACTGGTCGAGGCAATGTTGGAAAAGGGGGAGCTTTCGGGCCGTAAGATTTCCAACATTCTGGCGTTTGATGTGATTGAGGCAAGCTTTGACAACGGAACAGATATTCCGATTGAGAGTGTTTCCGGTGAATTTTCGGAAATCGGTCAAGCGGAAAAACTGGTAGCTGATAAGCCCGACGTGATTTTTCATCTGGCAGCTATTGTTTCGGGCGAAGCTGAAACAGATTTTGACAAGGGTTACCGGATCAACCTTGCGGCGGTGCAATATCTGTTTGATGCGATCCGGCAGCAAAACTATATGCCACGGGTGGTTTATGCATCGTCGATTGCCGTTTTCGGTGCGCCGTTTGATGATCCGATCCGCGATGATTTTCATCTTACGCCCCTAACCTCATATGGTACGCAAAAGGCGATTGGTGAATTGCTGTTGGCTGACTATACCAGAAAAGGCATATTTGATGGTATTGGCTTGCGGTTCCCGACAATTGTTGTGCGTCCGGGAAAGCCCAATCTGGCGGCTTCCAGTTTTTTCTCCAATATTATTCGTGAGCCATTGGCTGGCAAAGAGGCGATTTTGCCGGTTTCCAAAGATGTGAAGCACTGGATGGCCAGCCCAAAATCTGCCGCAGGGTTTTGCATTTATGCGGCAGAAATTGATGGTGAAAAAGTCGGGCCCCGCCGTAATCTTACCTTGCCCGGAATTGCCGCAACGGTTGGCGAAATGATTGAGGCACTTGGCAGAATTGCCGGTCAGCAGGCTGTTGATTTGATTAAGGAAAAGCCAGACGAGGCGATCACAACCATTGTCGGCAATTGGCCAAGAGAATTTGATGCTTCGCGCGCCATTTCTCTCGGGTTCACCTGTGAAAGCAGTTTTGATGAGATTATTCAGGCCCATATCGATGATATGAATGAGAGTTCTTAATGCAAAAGCCCAGGTTATAATAATCGCCTTCAGACATATTTGGACACGACAATAGGGCTTTGATTTGCTAGTAGTGTTGAAAATCTCATTCAAGAATACCGTATAACATAGGGTATTCAGATAGGCCGCTTAGTGTCTGAAGACAAAAAAGACATCCATAATTCTGAAGTGCCAGCTCTTTGTCGATCGTGCGAAGCGCGGCATCGTGGTATTTGTGGTGCTTTAAATGGTGAACAATTATCAAAGTTGAATCGGGTGGCAAACCGCAAGGAGTTTTCTGCCGGGACCGAATTGGTTGGTGATAGTGAAGAATTTCAAACCTATTCCAATGTGCTTTCCGGTGTGGTGAAGCTGACTAAAACCATGATGGATGGTCGTGAGCAGATTGTTGGTCTGCAGTTTGCCCCGGATTTTTTAGGTCGGCCTTTTCATAAGGAAAGCCATGTGAGCGCCGAGGCCGCTTCGACCGTTCAATTGTGCATGTTCCCAAAATCCAGCATTGAAGCAATGTTAAAAGAATCCGCTGATTTGAAACAACGGATGCTTGAGCAGACCTTGACTGAGCTTGATGAGGCGCGGGATTGGATGCTCACCCTTGGTCGTAAAACGGCCGGGGAAAAAGTTGCGAGTTTCGTTTATATGATTGCTAAACATATCGACCCGGAAGCGGATAAAAATGAGCAACAGGATGTGAGCTTTGATTTGCCCTTAACCCGCGCTGACATGGCCGACTATTTGGGACTGACGATTGAGACTGTTAGCCGACAGCTGACAAAATTGCGCAAATCCGGGGTCGTGGAAATTGAACATAATCGACATTTTCGTATTCCCAATATGAGCCGGTTGGGTAGATATTCTGGGGTATAGAATACGTTGCGCTGGATTTCACGCCGAAGGTGTGTTGCCCGCAAGAATTGAGCTGAATAGATTTTGATCGATGTTGCCGCCTGTGAGGATTACGCCAACCCGCCTGCCTTTTACCTTGTCTTTCTCCTGCAAAAGGGCCGCAAGGCTTGCGGCACCCGCACCTTCCGCCAGATTGTGGGTATCAGTATAATAAGCGCGTGTGGCATCGGCAATTTCATCATCACTAACTTCGACAATGCGTTCCGTACCCTTGAGAATAATCTCCAATGCGGCCGCATCCGGTGTGCGCACTGCCATGCCATCGGCAAATGTGCTGGCTGAACTGTTTATGACGCTCTGGCCCGCGCGAAATGAAAGCGAATATGCATTTGCATTGGTGGAAACAACGCCAATAATTTTGGTTTTAAGACCAAGCAGGTCACGCTGGGTGATCAAAGAACATATCCCGGAGCCAAGGCCGATCGGCACATATACTAAATCCAGCGGTTCGCCCGCATTGCGCACGGCGGTAAAAAGCTCGCGGCCATAGGTTGAGACACCGATTACCAATTCACGCATGAAAGACGGCATCATATCAAGACCGCGTTTAATGGCGAGGTCGCGGGCGATACTTGCGGCCGCGTCAAAATCTTCTCCAGCTTCGATAAGTTCAGCGCCTTGCGCCCGCATGGCTGCATTTTTTTCAATGCTGTTGCCCTTTGGTACAACGATTGTGACGGGCACGCCTTCGCGGCTTCCAGCAGTTGCCAGGCTTTGGCCGTGGTTTCCCCTTGTTGCCGAGATAATGCCGCCGGTTGCACCGCTGTCTTTTCTAATCCGCATGTAAACCAGCCCGCCGCGCAATTTGAACGCGCCGGTGGGTGTTTGATTCTCATGCTTTACCCAGGTCTCGCAGCCGGTTCTTTGGCTTAACAGCGGCCAAACATGCTGAAGGGTTGGTGTCATAAAATCGTAGACGATTTTAGCGGCGTGCTGAAAGTCCTGCTCTGAAAATAAATGTGCCATAATGAAAAGGGCCAGTCGATTTCTCGATTGGCTCCTGGTTTATCACATTGTCGGGATTGAGAAATCTGCGCCTTCTTTGATACCAGAAGGCCAACGCGAGGTAACCGTTTTGGTGCGGGTGTAGAAGCGGAATGCATCTGGCCCGTGCTGGTTGAGGTCGCCAAATCCCGAACGTTTCCAGCCGCCAAAGGTGTAATAGGCAAGTGGTACAGGAATTGGCACGTTAACGCCGACCATGCCGATATTAATGCGGCTGGCGAAATCGCGGGCGGTATCGCCGTCACGGGTAAACATGGCAACGCCATTGCCATATTCGTGGGTCATGGCGAGATCAAGAGCTTCTTCATAATTTTCGGTACGGGCAATAGTTAGAACCGGTCCGAAGATTTCCTGTTTGTAGATTTCCATATCCTTGGTGACATTATCAAACAGGCACCCGCCTATGAAATAGCCGTTCTCATAGCCCTGCATGGAAAACTCGCGTCCATCCACCACAAGGGTAGCGCCCTCTTCAACGCCGGTATCGACAAAGCCTTTAACGCGGGCAAGTGCTTCCTTGGTGACTAATGGGCCAAAGTCTGCATCATCACCGGCAGTATAAGGGGCGATTTTTAGGGCTTCAACGCGTGGGGTGAGTTTCGCAACCAGCCGGTCAGCAGTTTCTTTGCCAACCGGTACAGCGACAGAAATTGCCATGCAGCGTTCGCCGGCAGCACCATAGCTTGAGCCGATCAATGCATCGACGACCTGATCCATATCAGCATCCGGCATAACGATCATATGGTTTTTAGCGCCACCAAAGCACTGAACCCGTTTGCCATTGGCGCAGCCGCGTGAATAGACATATTCAGCGATTGCTGTTGAGCCAACAAAGCCAACTCCGGCAATATCCGGGTGATCCAAAATGACGTCCACAGCTTCCTTGTCGCCGTTTACCACATTTAGAATACCGGCAGGAAGGCCTGCTTCAAGCATCAATTCAGCCAGCATAAGCGGTACGGATGGATCACGCTCAGATGGTTTGAGGATAAAGGCATTGCCGCAGACAATTGCCGGGCAGAATTTCCACATCGGGATCATTGCCGGGAAATTAAACGGTGTGATGCCAGCGGCAACACCCACGGGCTGACGAATGGAATACATATCAATGCCGGGACCGGCACCTTCTGAATATTCGCCTTTCAGCATTTGCGGTGCACCGATGCAAAATTCTGCAACTTCGAGGCCACGAATAATATCGCCTTTGGCATCAGGAATTGTTTTACCATGCTCGCGGGAAAGAGCTTCAGCCAGCTTATCCATATCGCGGTTTAGCAGGTCTACGAATTTCATCATTACCCGTCCGCGTTTTTGCGGATTGGTTGCGCCCCATGCAGGTTGCGCTTCTTTTGCATTGGCAATGGCTGCATTCAGTTCATCTGCATTGGCAAGTGGAACTTTCTTTTCCACCTCACCGATTGCCGGGTTGTAGATGTCGGCAAAACGGCCGGACGTGCCCTTAACCCGCTCGCCACCAATGATGTGATAAAGTTCTTCCATGTTTCTCTCCGCGATCAAAAATTGACCAAATGGTCATATACTGAATTGTTACAATTGAGAAGCGATTATCCACCCAAATTTATTTAACGTGCAGTACCAAATCTATCCGGTCGCAAGTGCCAGATTCCGCCTGGATAATGGCAGGGATGATGATCGGGTGTCGTTCGTTCAATTAAGGGTAGAGCGAGGGTTTGAGGCCCGCGTATTAACCGTCGGCCAGTTGCTGCACTTTGGGAATAATGTGCTCGCCCTCAAAGGCAATATGGCGTCGAATACCTTCGAAGAAACCGCGCAACATATAGCCGGTGGTCTCTGGATTTCGGGTTTTGTCTCCCTTAGCCCAATCCAGCAAGACATCTGTTAGCTCTTGCGAGTAACTTTCATCTTCCCAATGTTCATAGCGTAATCGCTCAAGGCTGGATTCCAGCGCGGCATCGTGTTTCTTCAATTCATCCAATACGGGGAACAATTCATTTTCTTCAAAATCATGGGCGGATTTTACTGCTGGATAAAGTGAGCGAGCGGCGTGCAGGCATTTTTGTGGGTCCACTTCATCGGGAAGCGAATCGGCAATATCTTCCAGTGACTTGCATAGAGCAAGTTGCTCGTGGCAATGTTGCTCCATATCTTGAATCAGTTTATTCAATTTTGTCTTTGAAAGTATTGGTTTATTTTCTAATTTGACCATTATCAACAGCCCGTCAAAGCATGTGTTGTGCTGATGGCAGATTAGGGTGTAAAATTCGTCATGCATTGATCCAGATCAAAGCCCAAATTCCGGCGCGATGGCAAAAGCGAATTGGCGTGACTAAAGTCGTGTAATTGATCCAGATCAATGAAAATGGAAGTTCTTGCACATACTGCAGTCATACATGCAGAGTTTTGAATGTAATAAATTAGACAATACCACCAACGGGGGGAACCCATGAAATTTTTGACCGAGACACTCGTTTTGGGTGTGGGCGCTTTGCTGGCGCTATTGGGTGCAGCTTTTGCCAAGGATGATCTGTTCGAGGCGCATGCATGGGTTCTGTTTTTTGTGCTGCTTGGCAGTACGATTTTATTGATGCGCAAGGTAGAAGTTGTTGCTTCAAACGCGCCACCGCCTGATACATCCGGCTATATGGATGGTGTTGTTCGCTATGGTGTTATAGCAACCCTGTTTTGGGGTATTGTGGGCTTTTTGGTTGGTGTGATTATTGCGACGCAATTGGCATTTCCGGATGCCAACATAGAGCCTTGGTTCAATTTTGGCCGTATGCGGCCTTTGCATACCTCGGCTGTGATCTTTGCCTTTGGCGGTAATGCATTGATTGCCACCAGCTTTTTTGTCGTGCAGCGTACTTCGCGGGCGCGGCTGTTCGGCGGTGATCTTGCCTGGTTTGTATTCTGGGGCTATCAGCTGTTCATTATCCTGGCGGCAACGGGTTACTTGTTAGGTTCCACCCAGTCACGTGAATATGCTGAACCGGAATGGTATGTTGATATCTGGCTGACAATTGTCTGGGTTGCTTATCTGGTCGTGTTTATGGGGACGATTGTGCGCCGGAAGGAGCCGCATATTTATGTGGCGAATTGGTTCTACCTTTCCTTTATCATCACCGTTGCGATGCTTCATATCGTCAACAATCTGGCGGTGCCCGCTTCATTCCTCGGATCAAAAAGCTTCTCGCTGTTTTCCGGCGTGCAAGATGCGCTTACCCAGTGGTGGTACGGCCATAATGCGGTTGGCTTCTTCTTGACTGCGGGCTTCCTTGGTATGATGTACTATTTCGTGCCAAAGCAGATCCAGCGTCCGGTTTATTCCTATCGTTTGTCGATCGTGCATTTCTGGAGCCTGATATTCCTCTATATATGGGCCGGACCTCACCATCTGCATTATACAGCGCTGCCCGATTGGGCGCAGACCCTTGGTATGGTGTTCTCCGTAATGCTTTGGATGCCCTCATGGGGTGGCATGATCAATGGTCTGATGACCTTGTCAGGCGCCTGGGACAAATTGCGGACTGATCCTATTATTCGCATGATGATGATCTCCATCGCATTTTACGGCATGTCGACCTTCGAAGGTCCGTTAATGGCGATTAAATCGGTGAACTCACTGTCGCATTATACCGACTGGACAATTGGCCATGTGCATTCAGGTGCATTGGGCTGGAATGGCATGATTACATTTGCCGCTATTTACTATCTGGTTCCTGTACTGTGGAAGCGTGAACGGTTGTATTCACTGCGTCTGGTAAACTGGCATCTATGGCTGGCGACCCTTGGCATTGTGGTTTACGCCTCGGTTATGTGGGTTTCTGGCATCACACAAGGCTTGATGTGGCGCGAATATGATAGCCAGGGTTATCTGGTGTATTCATTTGCTGAAACGGTTGCGGCACTTCACCCATATTACGTGCTTCGTACTCTTGGTGGGTTGTTGTATCTCAGCGGTGCTTTGATCATGATCTATAACATTTACAAAACCATTCGTGGTGATATCCGGGAAGAGGCACCGATGGGTGCGCCTGCCCAGGCTGTTCCTGCAGAGTGAGGAGATATTAATGTCAATATTAGACAAACACGGAATTATTGAACGCAGCCCGACGCTGTTGTTTATCTTCTCGCTGGTTGTGGTTTCGATTGGTGGGATAGTGGAAATAGCTCCACTGTTCTACCTTCAAAATACCATTGAAAAAGTGGAAGGCATGCGCCCTTACACACCGCTGGAGCTGGCTGGCCGTAATGTTTATATACGTGAGGGTTGTTATCTTTGTCACAGCCAGATGATCAGGCCTTTTCGTGATGAGGTTGAGCGTTATGGCCATTATTCACTTGCCGCAGAAAGTATGTATGACCATCCGTTCCAATGGGGTTCGAAAAGAACCGGCCCCGATCTGGCGCGGGTTGGTGGTCGCTATTCCGATGAATGGCATGTGAGGCATTTAAACCAACCTCGCGATGTGGTGCCTGAATCAATTATGCCGACATATGCATTCTTGAAAACAACGCCGGTAGAAATTAAAACCATCAAAAGCCATCTGGAAGCCAACCGAACAGTTGGTGTGCCTTACACTGATGATATGATTGCCAATGCCGTGCGTGATCTTAAGGCTCAGGTTGATCCTGAATCAGATGATGCGGATGGTCTGATTGAACGGTATGGCGAAAAAGTCAGTGTTCGTTCATTTGACGGCGAAAATAAAGTTATCAGTGAAATGGATGCATTGATTGCATATCTGCAAATGCTTGGGACGCTTGTTGATCTCAATGCATATCAAGCCAACCCAAATCTTCGATAGGGGGTTATTATGGATTACAATACATTGCGTCATATGGCGGATAGCTGGGGTTTGCTTTACCTGTTTCTGGTTTTCATCGGAGTTGTGCTGTTCGCGTTTCGGCCTGGTTCGAAGAAAGTTTATGAAGATGTGGCCAATATCCCATTGAAAGAGGATGAACTAGATGGCTGAGAAAAAGATTGATGAAATCTCTGGTGTTGAGACAACTGGCCACGAGTGGGATGGTATTACCGAGTTGAACAATCCATTGCCGCGCTGGTGGCTTTGGACCATGTATGCAACGATAATATTTTCCATTGGATATGTAATTTATTATCCGGCGATACCGCTGATCACAGAGGAAACCAAGGGTATATCGGGTATCACCGCCCGTGGCGAACTTATGAAAGAAATGGCCGCGCATAAAGCTTCCAAAGCCGGGTTGGTTGCCAAAATTGAAGAGGCTAGCGTTGAAGAAATTGCCGGTGATACAGAGTTGAAACGTTTTGCCCTTTCCGCCGGCAGCTCGTTGTTCAAGGTGAACTGTGTTCAATGTCATGGATCTGGCGCACAGGGTGCACCTGGTTATCCTAACCTGAATGATGATGATTGGCTTTGGGGTGGTGACCTGGATGCGATTTATATATCCATTGCTCATGGTGTCCGGTATGAACAGGACGACGATACCAGAACTTCGCAAATGCCGGCATTTGGCAAGGATGAGTTGCTGGACCGTGGGCAGATAGCCAGCATTGCCGAACATATTCTTAAAATCTCAGATTTTGAATATGATGCGGAAAAAGAAAAAGAGGGCGCGCCCCTGTTTGCTGAAAATTGCAGCGCCTGTCACGGTAAAGATGGCAAAGGCAACAGTGAATTTGGTGCGCCAAACCTTGCTGATGCCCTCTGGTTATATGCCGGAAATCGCCAGGCCATTATCGCACAGGTGAATGCACCAAAACATGGTGAAATGCCTGCGTGGAACAGTCGCCTTGGCGATGTGGCGGTAAAGCAACTTACTGTATATGTGCATAATCTGGGTGGCGGCCAATAGGCCGCTTTCCAATTCAAGACGCTTTGAGCGATCAGGTCAAGTCAATGAAACGGTGGTGCTTACGGCATACCGTACCTAATTTGTGTCAATTCTAAATGTTAGTTTCAACCGCGAATTGAAGTAATCTGTTGTTGCGGTTTTATACGATACGGGAACATTGGTTATGGCCGAAAATGTCGGGGCAACCGGGACAATTGAGAAGATTGAAGCGGAAGCCGTAAACTCGAAAGAGAAACGCGAACTTTACGCTGCCCGTAAGAAAATATTCCCTAAACGGGCCTATGGCACATTTCGGTCGCTGAAATGGTGGGTAATGGGGATTACCCTTGGTATTTACTATTTAACGCCGTGGTTGCGGTGGGATCGTGGCGAATTTGCCCCCGATCAGGCGGTGTTGATTGATCTTGCCAATCGCCGGTTTTATTTCTTCTTTATCGAGATTTGGCCGCAGGAATTTTACTATGTGGCGGGCCTGCTGGTAATGGCGGGCATTGGCCTGTTTCTGGTGACCTCGACCGTCGGCCGGGCCTGGTGTGGCTATGCCTGCCCGCAAACCGTCTGGGTTGATTTGTTCCTCGTGGTTGAGCGCTTTTTTGAAGGCGACCGCAATGCTCGCATTAAACTGGATAAGGCACCCTGGAGCCGTGATAAAATATTCAAACGGGTCGCCAAGCATGCCGTATGGCTTTTCATCGCATTTTCAACCGGCGGTGCTTGGATATTCTATTTCGCCGATGCGCCAACGCTATTGGTCGATTTTTGGACGCTGAACCTTCCATTTGTGGCCTATGGAACGGTCGCTGTTCTAACCTTTATGACCTACACATTTGGCGGTTTTATGCGTGAGCAGGTTTGCACCTATATGTGCCCCTGGCCACGTATTCAGGCAGCTATGCTGGATGAGGATTCGCTGACGGTCACCTATAATGACTGGCGTGGTGAGCCACGTAACCGCCATGCAAAACGGGCTATTGCTGCAGGTGATATTGTTGGTGATTGTGTAGATTGCAATGCTTGCGTTGCCGTATGTCCGATGGGAATTGATATTCGTGAAGGGCAGCAGCTTGAATGTATTACCTGCGCATTGTGCATTGATGCCTGTGATGGGGTTATGCAGAAACTTGGCCGCGAACATGGGTTGATTTCCTATGCGACCTTGCGTGATTACAATGAAAATCTGGCGCTTGCGACAGGTGGTACGAGTGATCCTGCTGACATCAAACCGATTTCCATGATCAATATTGTCGATATGGCATCAAAGAAAAAAACCAAAATAGCGCCTGTTGAACCTGACGTCAGGGTTGATAAAGTTGCACATACAACTTTGCGCTCGCTCGCTCGTCCACGCACGATGGTCTATACGGCCGTATTAATGTCGATTGCTTTTGGAATGCTTGCGGTGCTGGTGACACGCAGTCGGCTGGAAATAAATGTGCTGCACGACCGAAATCCGGTATTTGTGAAACTCAGCGATGGCTCAATTCGCAATGGTTATGTGATCAAGGTTCTCAATATGATTGCCCGTCCGCGAAAATTTGATGTAAAGGTTGAAGGATTGAAAGGTGCCGAGATTTCTTTTGCCGGTTCAACGGAAAAAATGGGTGACAGTTTCACCATGAATGTGGCACCGGACCAGTTGCAGTCGACCAAAATATTTCTAAGTGTACCAAAAGATCTGATTGATAAGGCGCACTCGAATTTCAATTTTGTTGTGAACGAAATTGATGGTGAAGAGCGCTCATCTTACATAGCCAAATTTGAGGCGCCGAAAGGCAAATAACATGATGGGCAACGATATGAACAAACAAAAAGAGTTTACCGGCCGTCACATGCTGATGATAATGATTGCTTTTTTTGGGGTGATTATTGCCGTTAATCTGACAATGGCAACATTGGCCAATACCAGTTGGACCGGGCTGGTGGTTAAAAACAGTTATGTTGAAAGCCAAAAATTTAATGGGGTTTTACAAAGTTCTCGTCAACAGGACGCTTTAAACTGGAAAGGAACCCTTTCGTCTACGGGCGAAGGATTGCAGTTTGAATTGCGCAAGCCGGGTGGGGAGTTTGTTGTGGCCAGGAATGTAACCATGATTTTACGCCGGCCTGCAACCGAAGTTCTTGATAAAAAGTATGTGCTGGATCGACTTGGCGAAGGAACTTATGGCAGGGATTTGAAGCCAGCGCCCGGGGCCTGGACCGCCGAAATAAATGCGGAGCTTGCTGCTAAGGGAGATGAAGCCAAAAAGTGGCGGATGATTTATAACATTTTCATTGAAAAAGATGGATCGTTTCAGCCAGTTGCCAATAAAGTGGAGTAATCTTATGAGCTGCTGCGAACCATCTTCGCCAATAGACGCTGCACAAATTAGACCACAGGTAGGTATTCCATCGCGGGGTGAAATGCTGGAAATCAGCCGTGAACTTGGCGGCGGAATGATGCAAAGCGATGTGGTGGTGGATGATGTTCATTGCGGCGGCTGTATTCGTACCATCGAGAAGGGACTTTCTGCCCTCGATAAAATTGATAGTGTGCGGCTTAATTTATCCACCGGTTGGCTAAGCGTTAAGTGGAAGCGTGAAAATATTGACCCGCAATTGTTGTTTTCAACCCTGAAACAGCTGGGCTATTCAGTTCATCTGGCGCA
>JALSIJ010000180.1 GCA_026981655.1 Rhizobiaceae bacterium
TGTTATCGAACACGATATGGACCTTATTGCCCGTCTCTGCCATCCGGTAATCGTTATGGCAGCAGGAACCGTAATGGCGCAGGGTGCAATTGCCGATATTCAGGCAAACCAGGAGGTCGTTGACGCTTATTTTGGTGGCTCACCGACCGGCAATGCCACCCCGGAAACCACTGCTGAAGCAATTTCTGGAGCCACTTCATGAGCAATCCAGAGCCTCTCATTAAATTGACCAATATTCATGCGGGCTATGGCGGTATGAATATTCTACACGGCGTAGAATTTTCACTTTTGCCCGGTGAAATTGGCGTAATTGTCGGGCCAAATGGCGCGGGCAAATCCACCACACTTAAAGCCATGTTTGGCATGTTGCACTGCTCTGAAGGTTCCGTCATTTTCAATGGCCACGACATAACCAACAAGCCACCGGAAAAACTGGCCGAACTTGGCATGGCCTTTGTCCCACAAGAAAACAATGTATTTCAAACCCTCTCTGTACAGGAAAATCTGGAAATGGGCGCCTATGTGCGGCGCGATGACTATTCCCACCTGATTGACCATGTTTATGAAATATTCCCGGCCCTGAAAGAAAAGCGAAATCAGGATGCCGGAGAACTTTCCGGTGGCCAGCGACAAATGGTTGCCATTGGCCGCGCACTGATGATCGAACCCAAATTCATTCTGCTTGATGAGCCAACAGCAGGCCTTTCACCGTTGTTTATGAGCGAAGTTTTTGACCGCATTATCGCCATAAACAAAGCAGGTGTAACCGTTGCGATGGTCGAACAAAACGCCAAGCAGGCATTGGGATTCGCACATAAGGGCTATGTTTTAGCAAGTGGTCGCAATCGTTTTACAGATACGGGGGCCGCCCTTTTGGCCGACCCTGATGTGGCAAAAAGCTTCCTGGGCGGATAAAGATATGCACTATAAAACGGGTATAAAACATTGAACGAACTCGTATTCTTCATCAACAAAGCGCTCATATCAGGTGCAATCATTGGCTCCATTTATGCACTGGGCGCCATCGGCGTAACGCTGATATTTGGCATATTGCGGTTTGCCCATTTCGCCCACGCCGACATGATGACAGTTGGCGCGTTCATTTCTTATATTTTGATGTCAATGATGGCAGCAGCAGGCTTTACCGCGCCCGTACCATTAGCATTTTTGGCGATGTTTCCAGCGATGGTTATCACAGCGCTTTTGGCAATCTGGCTGGATAAGGTGTTCTATAAGCCATTTCGCGACAAAGGTGCCAATCCGGTCATCATCGTCATGGCATCACTGGGCGTAACTTTAATGTTGCAAGGGCTGGTGCGACTGTTTGGCGGCACGCGTGCGCGCTCAATGTATATCGGAGAGAATAAAGAAATCTACCGCATTCCCTTTCCCGGCGCCAAGCGCGATATAATTTTGACCGAGCCGCAGGTGCTGCTGTTCATTTTCACCGTGGTTGCGGTCATTGCGCTGGCTATATTCTTGTCACGCTCACGGTTGGGAAAGGCCATGCGAGCCGTATCAGACAATCCTGATCTGGCAAAAATTTCCGGCATTAACCTCAAACACGTGGTTTGGACCACCTGGATCATTGGCGGCACGCTGGCTGCAGCAGCAGGCACAATGTTGTCGCTTGATGTGGTTTTAAAGCCTGATTTATCCTTTGGTCTGCTGTTGCCGATCTTTGCAGCCGTCATTGTCGGTGGAATAGGCCAACCCTATGGTGCGGTCGCCGGCGGAATGCTGATCGGCTTTTCAGAAACACTGGCGGTCTTTAACTGGGCCGTTTTGTTGCGACCATTCAAAGACAGTTTTCCAGACTGGTTTGAACTGCCCACCAAACTCGCATTCGTACCGACGGAATATAAACTTGCTGTGCCATTTTTCATTTTGATAATCGTGTTGATTTATCGACCAACCGGCATATTCAAGGGAAAGGTCATCTGATGAGTGGTTCTTTCATACAAAAATACAGCCGCGACTTTGTTCTTTTTGGTGGATTGTTTGCGATAATCGTCGGCATCTTTTTGTTGCAAGGGTCAGCCTATACTTCCCGCATGTTGGTGGAAGCGGCCTGTTATGCAATCATCGCATTGGGGTTGACCATCCA
>JALSIJ010000181.1 GCA_026981655.1 Rhizobiaceae bacterium
CAACCCCAATTGGGCAAAACCAGAGGTAAATACGCCCCAGGAGAGCATGATACCGGTTGTGCGGTCGCTTACATCCAGCCAGATGGCAACAAGTAAAACGCCAACCAATATGATATTAAGCAGTACTGGAACGATGGCCGCCAGGAAATATAGACGCATTGAATTTAAAATGCCCGAAAGCATCGCCACCAGCGACAGGCAGAATAAATAGGGGAACATGATACGCGTCATCACAATAGTGATGTCAATTTTGTCGGGGTCTTCAAACGATGGCGCTACGATGGTCGAAATCAGAAAAGGCATAGCGATCATCGCAACGGCGGAAAACAACAACAGAACAGCCACAAGTACCGCAAGAATCTCTTCAGCAAACTGGCGGGCGGGCTTTGCTCCTTCAGTCTCAATTTTTTTGGCAAATAACGGAATAAAAGCAAGATTAAATGCCCCTTCCGCAAAGGTTCTGCGAAACAGATTGGGAAACCCGAACGCCGCAACAAAAGCATCGGCCACAGGCCCGGCGCCCAATGTTGCCGCAATCAGAATATCGCGTGCAAAACCCATGACCCTGCTTGCCATAGTGGCGCCACCGACGGTGGCAAATTTCTTTACCAGACTCACGCGTTTATTTCCCTAAGCCTGTGCATTGGTTTTCTTGCCTGCTTTTGATTTGCCATTTTTCTTTTTCTTCCTGGCAATTATTTTCATAATGGCATCTTCAATAGTTTGGCGGCGCTCCGGATTTTCGATTTTCGCACCAATCAGGTCGGTCACATAAAATGTATCGATGGCTTTCTCGCCAAAGGTGACAATATGGGCTGAGGCAATGTCAAGATTGAGATCGGCCAGCGTGCCGGTAAGGGCCGAAAGCAGGCCCGGTCGATCGAGACATTCAACTTCAATTACCGTGAACTTGTTTGAAAGTGAATTATCCAGTGTGAATACAGGCGTTACCTTAAATGCACTGATGCCCTTGCGGGGTTTATTGCGCGAAGCCATCAAATCCGGCAAATAGGATTTACCCGAAAGCACATCCTCAATCACCTGACTTATCCGCCTTGCGCGGCGAAACTCATCTTCATCATTATCAAATTCGCGGGCAATAAAAATAGAATCGAGGGCACGTCCATCGGTGGTGGTGAAAATTTGCGCATCAACAATATCGGCGCCACCGGCAGAACAGGCCCCGGCAATAATAGAAAGCAAGCGAGGGTGATCTGGTGCCAAAACGGTAATTTCGGTTATCGCTTCAAACTGTTTGGTTGTTACCAGTGTCGACAGTGGTTTTCTGGCCCAATCCGCCTCTCGAATAAAATTCATATGTCGCAATTGGTCTTCAAACGACACGGTCAGAAGATAGGCTTCATAGTGTAAATCTATGATCCGGCGGCGCTCATGTTCGTCCCAATCAGCCAATGCTGCTTCCAGTTCATGCCTTTTGGCATCGACCCTTTGTTTGCGCGAGGTTTTTGAAAATCCGCCGGTTAAGTGAGGCTCCGCTTCGTGGTAAATTGTCCGCAGCAATTGACCTTTCCAGCCATTCCACACACCGGGGCCAACGGCGCGGGTATCGCACACGGTCAAGATCAGCAAAAGCTTCATGCGCACCATATTTTGCATGATGTCAGCGAAATCCGAGATGGTTTTATGATCATTCAAATCGCGCGATTGGGCGGTATTACTCATCACCAGATGTTGCTCGATCAACCAGCATACAAGCTCGCTTTGCTTGGGTGTCAGGCCCAGACGCGGGCAAAGCTTTTTGGCAATCTTGGCACCTTCAATCGAATGATCTTCCGGCCTGCCTTTGGCAATATCATGCAGCAATGCCGCCACATAAAGCACTACCCGGTCCTTGGTTTCTTTAATCAGCTCATGGGAAAGCGGATGTTCTTCTTCCATTGCGCCTTTTTCGATCTCAGACAAAATGCCAATGGTACGCAGCAAGTGTTCATCCACCGTATAATGGTGATACATATTGAACTGCATCATGGCGACAATCTTGCCAAACTCCGGTATAAAGCGGCCAAGCACACCGGCCTCATTCATTTTGCGCAATGTGGCTTCAGGGGTTTTCCGAGATTTTAGAACCTCAATAA
>JALSIJ010000182.1 GCA_026981655.1 Rhizobiaceae bacterium
GGTTGCAAGAATTTATCGCCCTGCAAAGACTGCCATGCAATCTGGTAAATCTAATTCCCAGGAATGGGTTCTTTCCCATGATCCTCAATCTCCACGAAATGTCGAGCCGCTGATGGGCTATACATCATCCTCTGACATGCTTGCCCAAATCACGCTGAAGTTTGCCACCAAAGAGCTGGCTATTGATTATGCAGAACGCAACGAGATCGAGTATTATGTGTCGATGCCACATGAAACCAAACGCCGCCAGGTTTCTTATTCTGACAATTTCAGCCATGACCGAAAAATTTCATGGACCCACTAGAGCGTGTCCGTCTTTGACGGAATCACTCTATTTTTTTTCGCTCACGGCAATTTGGCGCTACGCACCAGCCTTCGCGGGAGCGATGCATAAGCATCGGGCCACTCTTCGCAGCCTGACTGCTTCCATGTAAATATGACGCAGTCTAAAGCCTGTCTCCCAAAAGTGGGAGCCGGTTTTTGGAATAAAGACATGCGGCTATAAAGAATTAAAGCAGATCGCCCGATAGGCGCGCATCTAGGTCGTGTTGACATTCAGGTTTCGGTCGCAGCGCGAGTGGTTTTTCTGTCCTGAATTGGCGGAAATTGCGCCGCGGTGTCGCCCACCACAAGCATTTTCCAACATTTTCAGGGCTGAAAAAGCCCGCGTCACAGAGACATGAGAAAAATTGCCCAAAATTACGTCGAAAAACCTTGAAAGGGATTGCCCTGCCAGCGGTCTTTCTTCTGATTTTGAACAATTTTTCTCATACTGCGCTCCAAATCCTGAATGTCAGCACGACCTAATTTCGATGAATGGATAGTGCAGATTTCAGGCCGAAGGTTGTGGGCGTCCACGACCCTGCCTGAATGCCTGCAATTTTTAGTGCTTTTCCTGTCCAGACATTACAGGGTTTAAAAATATTGAAATCACCAACGCCCTGATAAAATACATCCCCATAGCCATGACTTTTATCTTCGAGCCAAATTGGTGAACCGGCTGCATCATTGATAAAAGAGCGGCGCAAAAAAACAAGTAGTCTTGAAAATCCGGCACTTCCAACATCAATTGCAATTGAATTGTCGCTTTTCTCGATTTGGCCAGAAGGAGTCACGTGCATGACGGAACGGTCACCGGTGATGGCTTTGATCGTCGCAGACAATGTTATGTCCGAATAGGAACCCGCGGTCGTGTAAAATTCCCTGGAGCCCCAACCAAAAACCAGATATTGCAAGCCGGGATGAGCAATCTCAATGCCTGACTGCGCCAAAAACCCAAACCTTTTTAACACGTCCTCATCAACAGGTATGGCAATATCCGCGTGCAGGGGGTTGGTTAGTAAGTAAATTTGCCGGGGTTCACCAGGGGCTGATTTGTCTGCCCCGGTTTCAATGGATCCCGGAATTAAAGCGCCAATTACCGAGGCCAACAGGTAAAAAGCCGGAATTGCAATAAGCAATCCCGGCAATCCAAATACGAAATATTTTCTTCTCAACGTGACATGCTTTAATGCAATATCTGGCTCAGGAATAATTTGGTGCGTTCATGTTGCGGATTGGTAAAGAACTCTTCCGGTTCATTTTGCTCCACAATCTGCCCTTCATCCATGAAGATAACCCGGTTTGCCACCTGACGGGCAAAACCCATTTCGTGGGTCACGCAGATCATCGTCATGCCGTCTTCGGCCAGACCCACCATCGTTTCGAGCACTTCCTTGATCATTTCAGGGTCAAGCGCCGAGGTAGGCTCATCGAACAACATAATGCGCGGATTCATGCAAAGCGAACGGGCAATTGCCACACGCTGTTGTTGGCCGCCGGAGAGCTGCCCAGGATATTTATGGGCCTGCTCGGGAATTTTCACTCTCTCTAGGAATTTCATTGCGGTTTCTTCAGCTTCAGCTTTGGGCATATTTCGAACCCAGATCGGCGCCAGCGTGCAGTTTTCCATAATTGTCAGGTGAGGGAACAGGTTAAAGTGCTGGAACACCATGCCGACCTCGCGCCGAACCTCATCGATTTTTTTCAAATCGTTGGTCAGCTCAATACCATCAACAGCAATCATGCCTTTCTGGTGCTCTTCAAGCCGGTTAATGCAACGAATTAGCGTAGATTTACCTGAGCCTGATGGCCCGCAAACAACAATTCGCTCGCCCTGCATCACGCGTAAGGAAATATCCTTAAGCACATGAAAATCGCCGTACCATTTGTGCATGTCTTTAATGTCGATAGCAACATCAGTTTCAGATACTTGCATTTTAGTTGATTCAGTGTTTGGTGTTGCAGCCATTTTGGCGCCTCCCGTTCCATTGGCTGTAGCAGAATCATCTGCCTGCGATGCGGAGCTTTTTGCTCCTGATTTTGTTTTCGCGTTGTCTCCAGCATCAGTTTGTTGTTTTGTTTCCGGCTCTGAACTTGACATCAATGCTGCCGAAGGCGCGGTTGTCTTGGCCGTCGAACCAATATTTGGTGTAGCAGCCTTTGCCTTGTCGCCATCATTGCTGTCTGAACTCTTAGTGGATGATGAAGTGCCAGAACCTTTTGCCCTGGTATCGGCTTTTTTTGCCGCAGGTTTAGAGCCCGCCGAAGATCCATCGCCTGCCGTTGCCGCTTCTTCCGCAAACGCTTTACACTGCGGGATCCACTCATCACGGTCAATGCGTCCGCTAAAGTTCAGAAAATTATCCACCCATTCAACATTGTCTTTATTCCAAACAGCGATCTGGGAAAATTTATATACCCCAAATCCGTTCAGCTTTTTCTCCAGTACCGCTCCAACACCTTTAATGCGTTTCAAATCATCAGGGTTGGCTGGCTTACTCATTTCTTCAGGCTTCACGCCGGAAACGGCTCCATTGCTATCATTAGCCATATTAAATCCCCTTTATGATTTATGTCCGGTGTCTAGTTTTCTCTCCATAAAGATTGAATAACGAGACATCATGAAACAGAAGACAAAGAATAATGCAGCTCCAAACAGATAGCCACTTAACGCTTGAACCGGTGTTGCCCATTTGGGGTCAGACAATGATGAATTTATCATCCCAAGCACATCGAGCAGGCCGATAATGGAGACGAGCGTCGTATCTTTGAAAAGGCCGATGAATGTATTTACGATACCAGGAATAACAATTTTCAACGCCTGCGGTAGAATGATCATCCGCATTGACTGCCAAAAACTCAAACCAAGCGCCATTGCGCCTTCATATTGGCCCTTGGGGATAGCCTGAAGGCCGCCGCGCACCACTTCCGCCATATAGGCAGCTGAAAACAGTGCCACGCCGATCAGTGCGCGCAACAGTTTGTCAAAGGTCACGCCGTCCGGCAGGAACAATGGCAACAGCACAGATGACATGAACAACACGGTAATCAGCGGAACCCCGCGCCAACCTTCAATAAAGATTACTGAAAACAATCGAACAAACGGCATTTCTGATTGCCGACCCAGCGCCAAAAGAATACCGAGGGGCAGTGAAGCCACGATGCCGGTAATGGCGATAACCATTGTCAGCATCAGACCGCCCCATCGGTCGGTTTCAACTTCTTCCAAGCCAAAATCGGTAGAAGCGATTAACATCACCAGAGCAAGCACACCCATCGCAAACAGGGTTTGCCGGACTGCAGGCGCAGGGTCAGAATCTGTTGCCCGCATCAATCCGTAAACAATTCCGATAACGATTGCTGTTAGAATGATAAAGTCGATCCAGAACTTCAACAAAGACGGAGCCATGATGAAGTTTGGCAATAGAAACCCGGAGTAGTTCAGGCTGCCGCCGGTCAAAAGAATAAATGCGACCAACGGGAAAACACCGAGCATCAGGATTAAGTTCAATTTTTTAAAGCCGATCGACGGCATCAGCAGCGGGGCCAGACCAATGAAAAACAAAGCAAACACAATGTTGACCCGCCAAAGCTCATGGTCAGGATACCTGCCATAAATGAACTGTTTCATATAAGCGCCGATATAGGGCCAACACGCGGCATTCCAGCCAACCGGCAATTCGCCGCCCTGTTGCGTGGTTGCGCAAGCCAGCCTGTCGCCGCCACTCCAGACCGCATCAAAAAGTGACCATTGAAGGAACCCTGGTACGATTATATAAAGTAGCCAAATGGCTATTAGAGTGAAAATTGTGTTGCTGGTGCTTGAAAACAGGTTCTTCTTCATCCAACCAACAATGCCAGACTCAGATATTGGAGGCGGCAAGGCCGGATCCATTTTTCCGCGTACAAAACTGACATTTGCAACTGATATATTTGTATCTGTCATCGTTTCAGTCCTACCGTTCGACCAATGACATTCTGGCATTATACCAGTTCATGAACATCGAAGTTAAAATGGATATGATGAGATAGGTTAACATTGTAATTGCCAAAATCTCGACCGCCTGTCCCGTTTGGTTTAAGGCGGTGCCGGCAAATACCGACGTCAAATCTGGAAATGCAATTGCAACAGCAAGAGACGAGTTCTTGGTCAGGTTGAGATATTGACTGGTCAGCGGGGGAATAATCACGCGCATCGCCTGCGGAATAATGTTCAATCGCAATGTTTGCCCCGGGCGCAGGCCCAAGGCATAGGATGCCTCTGTTTGTCCGCGGTCAACGGCCAAAATACCGGCGCGTACAATCTCCGCGATAAATGCCGCAGTGTATGTGGTTAGCGCCAGCAACAGGGCAGTAAATTCCGGCGGAATTGGCATGCCGCCTCGAGGGCCAAACCGGCCAACTTCAGCAAATTCAAATGATAGTGGCTGCCCCATAATGAAATAGACGATCAGCGGAAGAAAAATAATTAATCCAAGTGAAGTCCACAAGACAGGAAAACGCTGACCGGTCGCCATTTGACGTTTCTTGGCCCAATTGGCGATTAATATGATCATCACAATTGCTACAAGGAAAGCAATGCCCACATATCCGGCGCCATCGGCCAATATTGGTTTGGGGCCAAACCATGCCTTCACATTTAAAGCGCCCATAAAACCTAAATCTATTGAATTTTTCGCCGTCGGCAGCAGGGCCAAAACGCCCTTGTACCAGATAAATATTTGCAGAAGCAGAGGGATATTCCTCAATACCTCCACATAGACATAGGCCATGCGATTGATAATCCAGTTACTGGATAATCTTGCGACACCTAGGGTGAAGCCAAGTAATGTAGCAAAGAAAATTCCGACAACCGCAAGAACAAGAGTGTTTTGCAAACCGACCCAGAATACCGTGCTGTAACTCGATGTTTCAGAATAATCGATAAAAGGAGAGAAATTGATCGAAAATCCGGCTTCGTTGGCCAGAAAACCATAGCCGCCTGCAATTCCCTGTTTCTCCAGATTGGTGGATGCATTGATCACCATACTGTAAATCACCCAACCGATCACTGCGATCAGCACAAACTGAAATATCCAGCTTCTAATTTTGGGATCGTTAAACAGGGCTACTTTCGGCTCATCTGCGGCCGAAGCTGTTTCTTGTATTGCCATTTCCCCTCGCTCGTACATCACAGCCGGATAAAATTAATCCAGCCCGACGGCACTCTAAAATACTCGGCTAAATCCAAAATTCCATCCAGGCAGTCTTAAGCAACCTTGGCCGTATTTTTTTGGATAAGCATATAAAATTTGGGATAAAACCCGGCCGAAAAATTCGGCCGGGTTTCAATTGAGTTTAACTTTTAGCGAACTGGTGGTGCGTATTGCAGGCCACCTTTTGACCAAAGTGAGTTAACACCACGTGGCAATTTCAGCGGAGTGTTCTCGCCAACATTGCGCTCGAATGTTTCGCCGTAGTTGCCAACTGCTTTGATGATATTTGCAGCCCAGTCATTGCCGAGGCCGAGTTTTTCACCAAATGCACCTTCAGTACCAAGAAGACGTTTGATTGCAGGATTGTCGGCATTCATCATTTCGCCAACATTAGCCTGCGTAACACCGAGTTCTTCAGCATTCAGCATAGCATTGTGGGTCCATTTAACGATGTTGAACCACTGGTCGTCACCTTGACGAACAACTGGACCAAGAGGCTCTTTGGAAATGATTTCCGGCAAAACAACGTGGTCAGCTGGGTTTGTCAGTCTTAGACGCTGTGCAGCAAGACCAGATTGGTCAGTTGTGAACACATCGCAACGGCCAGCATCATAGGCGCCAACAACTTCGTCGGCTTTTTCAAAAGCAACGATTTCATAGTCAAGCTTGTTTGTGCGGAAATAGTCAGCAACGTTCAGCTCTGTTGTTGTACCAGTGTTGGTGCAAACAGATGCGCCGGAAAGCTCAAGTGCGGATTTCACTTTAAGTTCTTTACGAACCATGAAGCCCTGGCCATCATAATAGTTTACGCCAGCAAAGTTCAAACCAAGCTGTGTGTCACGGCTCATGGTCCAGGTGGTGTTACGTGACAAAATGTCAATTTCACCAGACTGCAGAGCAGTAAAGCGTTCTTTAGCAGAAAGTGGTGTGAATTTTACTTTGTCGCCTGATCCGAATACTGCAGCAGCAACGCCACGGCAAAGATCTACGTCAAGACCAGTCCAGTTGCCTTTGTCGTCTGGGTTTGAGAACCCGGCAAGACCTTGGCTAACACCACACTGAACGAAGCCTTTGGCTTTAACGTCGTCAAGTGTAGCAGCGGATGCGCTGGATACTGCGCCAAATGCGACAGCGCCGAGCGCGATGGAAAGAAGTTTAAGTTTCATAGGATGCAGCCTTTTCTATTGCCCTATTGATGATTACAAGATCGCAAGGCAAGGCACACCGACAGATATAACTATCTGCAATTAAACTCGAACAAAACGCTGGAATACCCAATTTTAGATTCTCCCTACGCCAAACTCGAACTGATGCCATGATCTTTATACCTTGCACTTGTCGATTTATTTCGACTATTTGTGCGGTCATGTGCATCGCCCTTTGACCTTCTTATAACATGCGATTATGGAGCGTGGGTCAAGGAAATAGTTGCCATACCGTTAATTTGACTCAAGAACCCGCTAAAATGTCGCAATATTACAGAGAGCAGCGCCGATGAAAAATCAGCAAACAGGCAATTCCACCAAACAAAAAGGGAATCAGGGAATCAATACCAGGCTCGCTCATGGTGGATATAACCCGCGAGATTACCACGGCTTCGTAAATCCGCCTGTAGTTCATGCCTCAACAGTACTGTTTCCTGATACGGAAATCATGTTGGGGCGCACAGCAAAATATGTCTATGGAACGCATGGGTCACCAACCTCGGATGCGCTTGGTGATTTGCTAAGCGAGTTGGAAAATGCGGCCGGTACAATTCTGGTTCCTTCCGGGCTTGCAGCAATTACAATTCCGATGATGGCTTTTGCCAAGGCCGGCGACCATGCTCTGATTGTTGATAGTTGTTATGATCCAACCCGCCGATTTTGCGATACGGTGCTTAAACGTATTGGTGTCGAGGTTGAATATTTTAACCCGCTGATCGGCGCTGGCATTTCATCATTAATGCGCCCGAATACCGGCATTGTATTGACCGAAACTCCCGGCTCCAACACATTTGAGATGATGGATATTCCGGCGATTTGTGAGGCGGCTCACAAGGTCGATGCGGTGGTTATGCTGGATAATACCTGGGCGACACCGTTACTTTTCAAGCCGCTTGATTATGGTGTTGATATTTCAATTCATGCGCTGACCAAATATCCATCTGGCCATTCAGATCTTGTTTTGGGCGCTGCTTCAGCCAATGCCCGGACTTTCGACCAATTGCGTGATACGCACCTGGGAATGGGTATATGTGCCGCTCCTGATGATTGTTATCTGGTTTTTCGTGGCCTCAAAACCATGGGCTTGCGCCTGAAACATCACGAAAGAAGTGCATTGGAAGTGGCCCGTTGGTTGCAAGGCCGCGATGAAGTCGCCCGTGTGCTGCATCCAGCCCTTGAAGACGACCCGGGGCATGAATTATGGAAGCGGGATTTCAAAGGCTCATCGGGGTTATTCGCATTTGTGCTGAAGGATAAATCACGCGAAGAGGCGCGGGCATTTCTGGACGGGTTGCAGCTATTTGGTCTTGGATATTCTTGGGGCGGCTTTGAAAGTCTGGTAACGCTGCCTGATCTTTCGCACAGAACCATTGCAACACCGCCAACAGATGGAAGCCTTATTCGGGTTCAAATTGGTTTGGAAGATGTGAAAGATATTATTGGAGATCTGGAACGGGGCTTCGCGGCCGTTCGCTGATTTTTCTGGTAAATAATATTCAGCCGGGCTAATAGTCTGGCTGCGAAGAGCAGCCCGGCACTTGTGTGCCGCGCTCGCGCAGGCTTGGGCATAGCCCAAAATTGCCGTGAGCGAAAAACAGATTGATTTTTCTGGCAATAATTATTCGCTCAGGACAACCCGACCAGTCGTTTTGTCAGAGAAAAAATATCTCGAATTCCCAGCGGCGCAATTCCGCGAACAATACGGCGGCGAGGGAGGTTTGCCTCTCTCGCTGCATTTATTGGTACGGTAAAACCCAAACTCTTTACAGCAAATAGTCGCGCCAGAAAAAGCGTGAACAGTGCACCGAGTGCCAAGCCGGCAATCACATCAGATAGGTAATGCGCACCAACCATAATCCTGCTTAAGCCTATAAGCGCAGCTAATAAAATCCATAGCATTTTCAAACCCGGAAACCTCAAAACCAAAAAAGCAGCCAATGCGGCAATTGTTACCGAGTGGCCCGAGGGAAAACTGGTAAAGGATGATTCAAACCGAAACGGTTCGAAAAATTCAACCCCAAGTGTTTCCAGATGTTTGGGGCGGGCACGACCAAACAATTGCTTTAATGCCTGCACAATAATGCCGCTGCCAGCTACCGAGAGAAACAAAAACCAGGCATCGAACAAAAAGCCGGAAAGCCAAACCTGCTGTCGTTTTGCCAATCCCTGCCAATTGACGAAAACAAGCAATATGCAAGCCAGACCTGAGGGGATCAATATCCAGTGAGACTCGCCAATATCGGTGATCGTGCCAAACAATTCAATGATTGCCGGATGGGCCTGTTTGCGCAATTCAGCGATGATTTGGTCGAAAAAAACAAAAGCAATACCGGCCAGAACAATGCTAGCCATTGCGAAGTCGGAATAGGCCACCGGCCAAAGTGAGGGCCTTATCCCTTGTTTGCGCCTGCGATTACGCCTTGAGACAGTGCTTGAAAATTTAACGCGCCTGTCTCGCATAGATGTGTTTGGTTTTTCTTTGGTGGAGGCGCTCATAATTTTGGCTTGGCAAATTGGGTTCGTTGAATTGGTGAGGACAAACTGTGCTGTCGAATAATGGCTATTATCAGTGCACTATCAGCATTTCCAGCCATAAAGCCATTCAAAACGTTTATAAAGTTGATCACTACTGGTATTGCCAAGGACAATATTTCTAACCACCGCAGCAACGCCCCCCATATGATATATTTTCCGGTTGGTTCGTGCCAACTGCCATATCTGCGTCGCGCGCGGCTTTCGCTTTTTCTCATAGTCTATAAAGGCCGATGGCAAATCTTCCCTATCCGCCCCGATGCTTTTCGCCAGCATTACCGCATCTTCAATGGCCGCAGCTCCTCCCTGGGCGGCGTAAGGCAGCATTGCATGAGCCGCATCGCCAATCAGCACCGTTGCGCCCTTTACCCAGTTGCCTTTTGGCTCAACCTGATTAAGCGGCCATCCGTGCCATTCTGCGGTGGACTTCAGCAATTGCACAATATCCGTATCCCACTTGGCGAAAAACTTGAACAGTGCCGCGCCATCGGTTTTACAACGACCGCGTGCGATCTCGGTGGCAGATGAGCTGGGCGTGATCGCCACAATATTCAAAAACCTTGATTTTCGAATGGGGTAGCAAACTATATGGCCCGATTTGCCCATCCAAAGAGTTGTATCCATTTTGCTGATGCTCTTGGGCGTTTTTTCAATGTCGATAAGCGCTCGCCAGGCAATGTCACCGGAAGGTGTTGCCGGTTCACCACCAACAATTCCGGTGCGTATTTTTGAGTGACCTCCATCGGCACCAATGAGGGCCGCGCCCAGATACTCGCTGGTCTGGCCATGTTTACCGCCGGTATCTTGCGTATTACAATTCAGTGCCATAACGGTTACCCCATTGGCATGCATTGCTACATCTTCGATCTGTCGGTTGAATTGGACATCAATATGCGGATGAACTTTACAGGCATCAAACAGCAGATTGGCAAGATCAGCCCGGTGCAGCACCAGATAAGGCGCGCCATATCGCTCCAGCATGATATTTTCCAAAGGAAAGGTGGAAAGTATATTTCCTGTTGAGCCTTTTTTTATGACGATATTTTTGGGCGCAATAGAAGCGGCTTCAAGCTTTTCCAGCAGACCAAGTTCAGCCAGAACATGGGTCGCATTGGGCGATAATTGTATGCCAACGCCAGAACGATCAATGGATGATGACTTTTCCAGCAGCGTAACATGAAAGCCGCGATTGGCAATCAGCAATGCGGCAGTTAAACCGGCTACACCGGCGCCCGCAATTATTATTGTGCTGTTTTTTCCCACTGGATGTACATCCGAAAGTTTGTTTTTGGGGTTCTAGGCAGGCTCTTTTATCAGTGCGCAGCCTTCCGGTGAGGTTTCGCCCGCTTTGAGAGAGCCACTGAAAACATAATGGGTTGAGCAATAGGGGCAGACTTTTTCGTCATCATCACCCATGTCGAGAAAAATATGCGGATGATCGTAAGGCGGGTTGGCCCCAACGCACATGAACTCCTTGACGCCAATTTCAATGCGGGCATGACCGGCGCTGTTTTGAAAATGGGGAACAACATGATCTGACATTTGCAAATTCCTTTTTGTGGTTCCAGCAGAAAATCGAGATTTAATGTTTTGCTACAGGAAACGATATTTTAACCGGGTGTATTTTCAGCCAGACCTTATATTCTTGTTTAAGAAAAGGGTAGGGGCCAGATCAATTTCGAATTATTTATCTGCACCAATTTTTCGACATTTGATTTTATTCGGGTTTCATTTGCAGATGTGACTTATATCACATTCGTTTCCCTGTTGACGAAATGCCACTTTCCAGTAACCTGTCATTTACGTAAACGGAATGAAGTTTGCGCGATGAAAATATTTACCAACATTCACCAATAAACGGAAAAATAGGTAATCTAATGCAGCGTGCCAAATTTGGCGATGTGGAAATATCATATCTCGATGAGGGAGGAGGATTTCCGGTTCTGTTAATTCATGGATTTGCTTCAAAGGCTGCAGTCAATTGGGTCTATCCCGGCTGGGTGAAGCTGCTGGTGGATGCCGGTTACCGCGTCATTGCGCTTGATAATCGCGGCCACGGCGAAAGCACAAAATTTCACGATCCCGCCCGTTACGAACCTGACTTAATGGCGGCGGATGCGCTTAATCTGCTCGATCATCTGAAAATCGAAAAAGCCAATATCATCGGTTATTCCATGGGCAGCAGGCTAATGGCATTTTTAACCCTTGCTGCACCCGAAAGAGTGGAACGCATGGTTTTTGGCGGCATGGGAGAAAATCTGGTCAAGGGCGTTGGCCGTTGGGAGCCGATTGCAGCAGCGCTTGAGGCTGACAGTCTTGACGATGTTATGGATGAAACCGGACGAAAATTCAGAGCATTTGCCGACCAGACCGGTAGCGACCGGATGGCGCTGGCCGCCTGCATTCGTCCTTCACGGCAAAAAATCACTGAAGCGCAACTCGCTCAAATCACCCATCAGGCTTTGGTGGTTGTCGGCACGGATGATGATGTTGCCGGGCCCGGTGATGCGCTGGCCGATATGCTGGTCAATGGTCGTTCCTATCCGCTGCCGGGCAGGGATCATATGAAGGCCGTGGGCGATAAGAATTTTAAAACAGCAGTGCTTGAGTTTTTTGCCGAAAGTAAAGACCATTGACCAAAGAACACATTTCATTTTCCGGTGCGGACAATAACCATTTGGCTGCGGATATTTTCACCGCTGACAATAACAAATATGTGGCCATTCTCATGCATGGTGGCGGGCAAACCCGGCATTCCTGGCGCAACACTGCATCAAGCCTGGCCGATCGCGGCATCACGGCAATATGCATTGATGCACGAGGCCACGGCGAAAGCGATTGGCTGGCGAATAAATCCTATACATTCGAAAGCTATGCGCGCGACATAATTGCCATATCCGGGCAGATTAATGAGAAGTTCGGCGTCAAACCCATTTGTATTGGTGCATCACTTGGTGGAATTTCCGCCATGCTGGCACAAACTCTGGCCGGGCGTAATTTGCTCGAAGCGCTGGTTCTGGTGGATATTACCCCTCGGATGGACATTAACGGGGTTGCAAAAATATTGGGTTTTATGGCCAATAAAATGCATGACGGTTTCGCCACAATAGAAGAGGCGGCTGATGCGATTGCTGCCTATCTGCCATCGCGCAAAAAGCCGCGCTCGCTTGATGGATTGAAGAAAAATCTTCGAAAGTCAGAAGATGGCCGATGGCGCTGGCATTGGGACCCGAGCTTTATCGAGGGGGATACAAGTATCAATTCTGCGCCGTTGGATTTTCAACAACGCCTGCTGGATGCGGCCTCCGATCTGGATATTCCAACCTTGCTGGTGCGGGGCGGGCGTTCAGAGCTGGTGAGCGAAGAACACGCCCAGGAATTTTTGCGGCTTGCGCCCCATGCCCATTTTGCTGATGTCAGCGAAGCCGGCCACATGGTTGCCGGCGACAAGAATGACATATTCTCCGATGCGGTCATTAAATTTCTCGATGATGTGGTGTTGGGTGCAAATAAACCCGCTTCATAGCTCAAGTGCCGCCGAAATTTGGCTTGCGGCGCGCTTTGAACGCAGCACGGCCCTCGCGGTAATCATTGCTTTCAAAAGTTGAGGCGGCGATTTCGTCAGCATATTTCATGGCTTCAAAACAATCGCCGCTCCCAGGCGCAAGTATCGCCTGTTTTGCCGCCCTAATCGACAGGGGTGCATTTTCCGCAATGGTTTGGGCAAGAGCGCTCACTTCATTCAGCAATTGACCCGTCGTTGAGGTTTTCGACAAAAACCCGCAATCAAACATTTCTGCAGCCGTAAAACGGCGCGCGGTAAAAAGCAATTCTTTGGCGATCTGCTCGCCAACCGCAGTGACAATGTTGGAAATTGCCGAAACCGGATAGGCCAGCCCAAGTTTGGCTGCTGGCACGGCAAACTCTGCATTTTCATCGGCAATTCTGAGATCCGCCGCCGCCGCAATGCCAAATCCTCCGCCAAAACAAAGTCCGTTGATCATTGCGATGATTGGCTTTTTGCAGCGTTTAATTGCCTCAAAGGCGGCAATATTTTCTTGCTCATATAGCCGGGCGGTATTGGCATCTTTTCGAACGATAGCAAATTCGGATATATCGGCTCCCGCGCAAAATGCCCTGTTGCCAGCGCCGCGCAAAACAATAACTCTTACATCAAAGTCATCTTCCAATAATTTGATATGTTGGGGTAAATCCCGCCATAGTTTTTGCGAAAGCGCATTGTGTTTTTTTGGGTTATCGAAGGTGAGCCAGCCAATAAAATCAGCAATATCAAGGGTGATTTTCCCACTTTTAGATATTTCCTGTTGCGCACCCTTTTCAATCATTTGTAATTTCCATATTTGTAATCATCGCCTAAAAGACTATATCGTAAGGTAACGATATAACAATACGACATTTATTCAGAGTTTCGGAGGATGATTTGAGCACCACGATAAGCGAACACAAGCAGGCAAATATTGCGCCGCTTGACCCGGTCTGGGCTGCTCTTCGCCGTGAGGCAGAAATTGTAGTCAATGAGGATGTAATAATGACATCCTTTGTTTTTACCACAATCCTCAATCAGCCAAGTCTGGAAATGGCGGTTATTCACCGGATTGCTGAGCGACTGCACCACCCGGATATGCCGCGCGATTTTATTCGCCAGGTTTTTGTGGAAATGCTGGAACATTCGCCCGAATGGGCCGAAATACTGCGGGTGGATATAGCAGCTGTTGTCGACCGCGACCCCGCATGCGATCGCTTGATTGAACCCATTTTGTACTTCAAGGGGTTTCATGCCATTCAGACCCACCGTCTTGCCCATTGGTGCTGGAGCTATGGCCGTCGCGATCTGGCGCTATATCTGCAAAGTCGCTCATCATCGGTATTTCAAACGGATATTAATCCGCAGGCAAAAATCGGCAAAGGCTTCTTCCTTGACCACGCAACTGGTCTGGTCGTCG
>JALSIJ010000183.1 GCA_026981655.1 Rhizobiaceae bacterium
TATATCGCACATGAGCTGCATTTAAATGAGCAATCAAAGATGAATAATTACCCACCCAAAGGGGAGTGCGATTATCGCCATTGATGACAACAAATACGGCTTCAGAATAAAGCGAAATCTGGCTTTTTTGTATTGAAGAAAAAACATAGCGACGTTTGGACGTGCCAACGATATAGACAAAACGGTTAAGGCCCGCACTTTCAGCAACAGAAGCTACAAGTTCCGGGCCGGAACTGGAAAAATGATTGTCGCGGGAGGGTTCGCAGGCTGAAAAGTGAGGTGTTGTTTCATCACCATTGGTAAGCAGATTGAATGCAGCGATAAAATCGGAAGTTTCTGTAGCCTGACCTAATAACATTTGATTCTCCTGGTTGAGAACAAAGTTAGAACGTAATTGTGAACATTTCAAGAACAAATTTACAAATGGAGCCAAATTAACAGAAACCCAAGCCATTACTCTTTGGTTTTTAGGCGTTCCTTCAATGCCTTAGGTATGGGTGGAGGTGGATTATCTTTTGCAGCTTTTTCATAAATTTCCATGCAGCTTGATTCAATTTTATTTTGCAGTTCTATTTGGAAATCTTCGGTACTGAGCCCGGGCATAATGGGTTTTAGAATGTTCACACGAATTGTGCCCGGATAGCGCATGAAACTACGTCTTGGCCAGTATAGGCCGGAGTTTAATGCGATAGGTAATACCGGGCAGTTGAGTTCTTTGTACATGTGGGCGACGCCATATTTATAGGCGGGTTCCGCACCAGGTGTTCGTCTTGTGCCCTCCGGGTAGATCAAAATTTGGCGACCTAGTTCAATTTCTTTTGCGGCGCGTTTGGTCATTTCCTTCATTGCTTTGCTGCGCTTGCCCCGATTAATCGGGATCATCCGGGTTTTCGCCACAAACCAGCCAAACAGCGGGATCCACATCAGCTCTCGCTTTAGAATATAGGCGGGATCGTCAAATAGCGGCAGGATTGCATAAAACTCCCACATGGATTGGTGTTTGACTGCAATAATGCATCCGCCTTCGGGAATATTTTCAAGGCCGGTAACTTCAAACCGGGTCCTAACAATCCATTTATGCCACCAATTACTGGTGGCGCACCAGTTTTTGACGATTTTCAATGCTCCCCTGCGGGGCAGAAGAAAGTAAACCGGGGCTTGAACGATCATTTGCAAAATCAGATTTGTGTAGAACACAATATTAAAAATCAAAGAACGAATGACGAGCAATTTTTGTACTCCGGCGAATTGAAAGCGAATAGGCAGGAAATACGCGGTCTTTAGTGCGAGGTCTATGGCAAAATTGCTAATTTACAAGGTTTTGGTCCTAATTGTCGCTGGCAATTGGATTTCCAGAGAATTTCAATGCTCAGATGGCCGAATTCGACTTTATTGTTAATTTGTGAGGCTGGAGCGGATTGTATTCATTGTATTTTTAGAAATCAGCGGCCTTATCTGGGTTGCGACGTATTTTGAATATTCCGACAACAGCAGTCTCAGCGAACCTCGGTCCTTGTACCAGTTGACGCTTTTGAAATCTGCCGTTACCACCGCATGGGGGATTAAGATCGTATCTGGCAGCAATCTTTTGGTCTCAAGCATGCTGCGGGGCATGTGATAGTTGCTCGTTACGAGTATCAGGCTTTCAAAATTGTGCGAAGTCGTCCATTTTTTGGTCTCGGCAGCATTGCTGATCGTATCAGAAGCCATTTTGTCGATATCAATACAGCAGTCAAGCAAGTGCTGATCAATATCAAATTTTGACTTCATAGTATTGTTGGTTGTTTTCGGGTGAACGCCACTGATTAACAGGCGGCTTCCGCGTCCATCTTTTAATAATTTAACAGCTTCAGAAATCCGTGATGTTCCCCCTGTGAACACCACGATTGCAGCTGACTTTTGAGGGGCATGAGCAATAGAATAATCGGTAACCGCATCTGCGAATTTTAAAAATCCGCCAATCAAGAATCCGCCAGCAACAATTACAACGAGTGTAAGTGTGATGACGGAAAATTTGAATATACCACCGATTGCAGAAAACAGACTGCGGCGATTTGTTGG
>JALSIJ010000184.1 GCA_026981655.1 Rhizobiaceae bacterium
GCGCTATTTTAACCGCCGAGCGCCTGCGCCGCGATCGCCGCCCCGGCCTGCATGATTTTGTCGGGACATTGCTAAAGTGAGCACACCCATAGGGTCAAGCCCGAGGGCAGGCTAGCGCAAGCGAACGGAATACCAAAGTGAGCTATAAATTATGAGCGAGATTCTATTTTATCATCTGTCGGAACACACCTTGGAACGTGCCTTGCCGGGCTTGCTGGAAAAATGTTTGGAGCGCGAGTGGAAAGTGGTTGTGCAGTTAGGCAGCGAGAAGCGCCGCGACAGCCTCGATACCCATTTATGGGCCTATCGCGATGATAGTTTTCTGCCACACGCGGCGGAAGGTTCCCTGCCAAAAGATGATGATGTGGCAGACCAACCGATTTGGCTGACCACCGCAGCAGATAATCCCAATCAAGCAAATGTGCGCTTTATGGTCGATGGCGCGGAGCCGCCGGATCTTTCAAGTTACACAAGAGCCATCTATATGTTTGATGGTCATGACAATGATGCGGTCGCACAGGCGCGCCTGCGCTGGAAGGCGGAGAAACAGGCCGGTCATCAGATCACCTATTGGCAGCAGAATATTAATGGCGGCTGGGAGAAGAAAGCTTAAATCGCACGTAGAGCGCAGCGATGCGCAAGATTTAAGCCAAGGAAAGCAAATCGCACGTAGAGCGTAGTTCAAGTTGCACGTTGACCCCGGATTTGATCCGGGGGAAGCACAAAATATGAACCAGTGGAAAAGCGATGCGCAAGATTTAAGCCAAGGAAAGCAAATCGCACTTAGAGCACCAAGTGAGCGCACGTGTTTACGCGCAAGCGAACGGAATACTAAAGAGAGCGCACGTGTTTACGCGCAAGCGAACGGAATACTAAAGAGAGCGCAAATTTAGTGATTCAAATCTTGCGCTTCCCCCGGATCAAGTCCGGGGTCAACGTGCGATTTGAATTAACGCGCCTCGCAGGCCCGAACAAAGTGAGGAACAGCCGTGAGTGACAGTACTAATCAAGATTTTGAAGCCCGGCGCATTGCTGCGCGCAAGGAGGTTAACGCGCTGGATAAGGGGGCATTGGGCAGTGAGCCCAGGCGCGAAGGTTTTTTTAATATGGTCTATGATCGGGCCGAGGGCGATGGTGCACAGGTGCCGTGGGCAGACCTTGCCCCCAAGCCGCAATTGGCAGAATGGCTGGCGGCTAATCCTGCAGCTAATAGTTCCATACGCGCGGCAGATATTGCTTGCGGGTTGGGTGATCATGCGGTTGCCATGCAAGAGGCCGGTTATGATACGGTTGGTTTTGATATTGCCAAAACTGCGATTGACTGGGCAAAGGAACGCTTTCCAGATAGCGGCGTAAATTTTACTCAAGGGGATTTGTTTAACCTGCCAGAGGACTGGGTTGGCGGTTTTGAACTGGTCTATGAATGCTATACAATTCAAGCGGTGCCGGAGGCCATGCATGAAGATATTTCAAAGGCCATCGCTTCGCTTGTGGCTCCGGGTGGTAGGCTTTTAATCATCGCTCGCACAAGGAAAGAGGATGAGGAAGCCAATGGCCCGCCTTGGCACTTAAAACCTTCAGAGTATAATATTTTCAAAGACTTGGGTTTTGAACTTGATTCTGAATTTAATTACGTAGTCACCCGTTCTGACAAATCCATCCCGCATATTTTTCAGGTTTGGAAGAATACCTAAATTCCTTCAACGGTCGTTATCCTTGTCTTCGCGGGGATGACGGTGGAGAGACAAAAGGCTGAAAACCATCCGTTTCCCCTATAGCAATTCGCTCTGATCTCAGTTATTACGTAAACGTAATAGTGAGGGAGAGTAAGTTGAAAAAATTCTGGAAATGGACATTGCGTTCTGTTGGCGCTTTGGTGGTTTTGGGTGCCGCCGCCGGGCTGTACTACAAGGATAATATTGTTCGTCTTTTGAATGTGAATTCGCTGTTTGAGGCGGAAAATATAGTTCGCAATTTCTCCCATATGAAAGATATTTTTTATTTTGAACCGGTGCCAAACAAAAGTACCGCGTCAGCCGAGGGTGAATGGGCGGAATCGCTTTCGCCCATGCCAGAGGCTTATACTTATAGAGATAAGACCGGCGAGATAAAGGATCGATTGGCGGAATTTCAAACCACATCTTTGTTGGTGCTGCACAAGGGCAAGATTGTGCATGAGGCATATTTTCTCGATACTAAAAAAGAAGATCGCCGCATTTCCTGGTCGATGGCAAAATCGGTGCTTTCCGCCATGTTTGGCATCGCGGTAGGTGAGGGAAAAATTGCCTCATTGCAGGATCCGGTGGATAAATATGTGCCAGCCCTGAAGGAAAGTGCCTACAAGGGTGTGACCATTCGCAATGTGTTGAACATGGCTTCAGGCGTAAAATTCAACGAGGATTATCTCGATTTTGATAGCGACATCAAGCGGATGGGCCGGGTGCTGGCGCTGGGTGGTTCAATGGATGAATTCACAGCATCAATTAAGGAACGCGAGCGCGAGCAGGGCAGCAAACGTCAATATGTTTCAATTGATACCCATGTGCTGGGCATGGTTTTGCGGGCGGCAACCGGCAAGTCCCTGACCGATTATCTGGCTGATAAGATTTGGGCCAAAATGGGCTCCGGCGAAGATTTCTATTATCTTACAGATGGCTTTGGCGTTGCCTTTGCCCTGGGTGGCTTGAACATGCGCACCCGCGATTATGCACGCTTTGGGCAATTGTATTTAAACAAAGGCAGATGGGGCGATGAACAGATTGTTCCGGAAAAATGGGTGGCTGAATCGACCAAAGTGAGCGCACCACATTCATCGATTGACGAGGACGTTCTGCAATATGGCTATCAGTGGTGGATGCCGCCAGCAACCGATGAGGAATATTTTGCAGTTGGGGTTTACGGGCAGTATATTTACATTAATCCAAAGGCCGAAATTGTTGTTGTAAAAACCGCCGCCAATCGGGAGTTCCGCGCTGATGGTGAAGAAGGCCGCTCGATCAAGCAGGAAAATATTGCAATTTTCCGCGCTATTGCCGAACATTATAGCGATTGGAAATATCCGGGTTCCTGACCCAAGCAATAAGGAATAACAAGTGCGGCGCTTTTTGTTGTTAATGATGCTGATTGCCGGTTTGTTGCTGGGCATTGGCTATCCCTGGTATGTGACCAACTTTACCGGTGTTTCCTTGGGTAAACTGGAGTTCTACCACCGTGGCGGTTCTTGGAAACCGGTTGAAGTGCAGTTTGATAAAAAGCTGTCCCCGGTTGGCCTGAAAGTGCTGTTGCAGGTCGACGCGCCTTCTGAAAAACTGTCAGAAACCGGTCGATTTTCGCTAAAAGTACGCGGGCCGGAAGGCCTGTCCTATCGTGAAATATTGGAGTTTTCACTAAAGCCCGTGGGGGATGGCAATGTCGGTGGTACTGTGCAGGTTCTGTGGCAATTTGCAGATGCGTTGATATTTTTAGGCGATGAGCCCTATGTGATTGAACTGGAAACGATCGGTAAAAATCCATTGAGCATCAAATTGGCGGAATTGCACTTGACCGCAAATATTGGCTCCTATGATAAGAATGCACTACCGGTGGGTGCAGGATTAATGGGCGTTGGCGGGCTTGGTTTGTTGCTGTCGTTTTTAGCCGGCGGGGGAAAAAACCGCAAAGCGCCAAAATCCCAGACTGGAAAATCCCAATGGGGCAGGCAGGGTGGCAGGGATGAGAAATAAACTTACCCCTCGTCCTTCAGCCGTTTGCCAAACCCCGCATAGGAATGATCTTTGCGGTTGCGCAATTCGTCTGCAATTTCAGGGTTTTGTGCGTAATCGAAAGTAATGCCGGTGCCTTCGATGATACGGTTCATAAAGTTAAAAATTGCACAGATCTGGATGGCATCATATAGGGCGCGCTCGCTCCATCCGGTGGCAAATACCGCGGCAGCATCCGCTTCCACTAATCTGGCGGGCAGGTGGGTCAGCTTGCGCACATAGTGCAATATGGGTTTTAGTTTTTCATCCACCGGCGCGCTGTCAATATCGCTCACAAGCGCGTCGATCATGGTCTCGCTGATGCCGAATTTCGAGGCGATAATCTTGTGCGAGCCGAAACAGAATGTGCAGGCGTTTAGGCCCGACACATAGGCGGCGATGAGTTCACGCTCGCCAATCGTCAGCGGGCTTTCGCCCCGCAGCAATAATTCGTGATATTCCAAAATCGGCCCAACCATGTCGGGAAATTTTTTGAACACATCACCAAGATGCGGGGTGTCGGGCAGGCCTGGAAAAAGCGCCATATCAGCTTTCGTAATGGTCTTTCACCAGCCGGTCGAGCAAGCGAACCCCGAAGCCGGAACCCCAGGATCGGTTAATCTCGTTCTGCGGCGACCCCATTGCTGTACCCGCCACATCAAGATGCGCCCAGGGAACATCGTTGACAAATTTTTGCAGGAATTGGGCCGCCGTGATTGAGCCGGCCAGCCGTCCGCCAATATTCTTCATGTCAGCATTTTTGGAATCGATCAATTTATCATAATCATCACCCATCGGCATGCGCCACACTTTTTCGTCCGTCACCTGACCGGCACCAAAAAGCCGATCCGCCAATTCATCATTATTGGAGAAAAGTCCCGCATGGTGATGCCCAAGGGCAACCAGTATCGCGCCGGTAAGGGTTGCCAGATTGATCATAAATTTCGGTTTGAAGCGGTCCTGACAATACCAAAGCGCATCGGCCAAAACCAGACGACCTTCCGCATCTGTGTTTAAGACTTCAATGGTTTTCCCCGACATGGATTTCACAATGTCACCCGGGCGCTGGGCCTTGCCGTCCACCGCGTTTTCAACAAGTCCAATAATGCCAACCACATTGGCCCTGGCCTTGCGGGCGGCAAGTGCGTGCATAAGCCCGGTAACCGCAGCTGCCCCGCCCATATCGCCCTTCATATCTTCCATACCGCCGGCCGGTTTGATCGAAATACCACCGGTATCAAAGGTGACGCCTTTGCCAACAAAGGCAATCGGCTGCTCTTTCTTTTTGCCGCCGTTCCATTGCATCACCGCCATGAAGGGCGGGAGAGCCGAGCCCTGTGACACGCCCAGCAAGGTGCGCATGCCAAGTTTGGACATTTGCTTTTGATCAAGAATTTCCACCTCAACGCCAAGTTTTCCAAGCGCTTCGGCGCGGTTGGCAAACTCCTTGGGTGTAAGAATATTGGCAGGCTCGTTGACCAGATCACGGGCCAGAAGCACCCCATCGGCAACACCACTTGCTGATTTCCAGGCCTTGCGGGCATTTGTTGCATTATCTGTCGCAATGCTCATTTTCAAAGCGGGCTTCGCCTTGTCGGGTTTGCCAGAATCGCTTTTGCTGGAACTGGTTTTATAATTATCGAATTTATAGGCGGCAAGTTTGGCACCATAGGCGAAATCGGCCGCATTTTCAGCGGAAACCGGAGCAGAATTGCCGGGAAGGTCTGCGATTACAGTTACTTCGCCAAATGCACTGGCCGCCTTGAATGCCTTGCCGCCAAGCCGCATCCAGTCGTGATCCGTCAGTTTTCCGACGTCGCCAACACCCAAAATAACCACCCGTTGCAGGGAAGTCCCGGTAGGATTGATACACTCCAATGTGGTTCTGATCTTTCCGGTAAAATCTGCAATTTTAGTAATTTTATTAAGAGATTTCACCAGTGCCGAATCAATTGAGGCGGCGAATTTGCCCTTGGCGTTGCACAAAACGATAATATTGCCTTTTGCTGGTTGCTCAAGTTTGGTAAAAGTGATTGCTGGAAGTTCGGCCATAGTAAATCCGTTCATTGCTGGCAAGAATTTGATTCGACATATAATTTAGCGCTCGATAACAAATGGCAATGTATTTTTTACGAATTTGTTAACCAAATTTATTTGCCGTTTTTTTGCCATTTGCGTTCAGTAATGAGAACTTGGCAAACTGCGATTGTAAATGGTTAATACAATTATCGAAAACTTTGCAAATTGGTCAGTATTCAATTTCTGGCCTGACCGCTGAATAGGAAGAGGGATACGGGTCTGTTTGTGTTAAAAGTGCTGGTCAATTTATGACACCAAAACTGATAGAACGGTATATTTTTAAGCGGGCATTGTTTGCAACTATCATTGCAACTCTGTCGCTGACCGGTGTTGTCTGGGTGGTAAAGGCATTTCAGGGCGTCGATTTGATAACAACCAAGGGGCAAAGCGTTTTGCTTTACCTCTATATGACCACGCTTGGTGTACCGACCCTCATTTCTGTTATCCTGCCAATTGCCATGTTGCTCGGGGTGATGAACTGCATCAATGGCATGAATAACGACAGTGAGCTGGTGGTCATTAATGCATCAGGTGCATCGCAAAGCGTAATTATGCGTCCATTGCTGGCGCTTGGCTTTTTAACCGCATTCGTTGTAATGGCAATTGCACTTTATTATGGTCCCTCAAGCCTCGCCCAATTGCGGACATTTGTTACCCTGGTACGCTCTGATCTTGTATCCGTCATCATCAAGGATGGCGAATTCAGTAAAATTGGCGACAATCTCACGTTTCATATCGCTGAGCGATCAAGTGGTGGTCTGCTAAAAGGGGTGTTTGTTCAAGATGAGCGAAGCAAGAAAGAGACTTTCACCTATATCGCAACTGAGGGATCAATCGTAAAGCAGGACGGCAATGCTTATATGTTGCTGAGAGATGGCGAAATTCAACGGGCATCGCTAAAAACCGGAGACATCTCGGTCATTAAGTTTGATTCCTATGCATTCGATTTGTCCAGCCTTTCAGGGGCAAAAAATTCAGGCTCGAGCCTGGAGGAAACATCAACCTTGGGGCTGTTATACCCCGATAAAAATTCATCAAATTACAAAAGGCGACCAGGCGCCATGCGGGCGGAGTTTCACAACCGCGTCACCGCCGGGTTTTATCCCTTTGCGTTTATTTTGATTGTTTTGGCAATATCGGGGCGCGCGCGGTCTACCCGCCAGGGCTATGAGGCGGCGATTACGGCAGCCTTTTTCCTATGTATTGCGCTAAGAGGCGGCAGCATTGTTGCGGTAAACGGCTCGCGCAGCGACCAGAGCCTGATGGCGTTGATATATATATTGCCGATTATCGGTATCCTCATTCCATCAATTTATTTGTTTTTCGGTAAGCAGATGGCGCTTCCAAAATTCGCTCAAAACTGGCTTGATCAAGTTCAATATAGTATTGGCAACATCTACACCCGGTGGGCAGGCTGGTACATTCAGTGGCGCCGAAGACGTGCGGAGGTATCGTCATGATCGGCCACACCCTCGGCATATACTTCACCAAAATATTTCTGAAGAATGTATTTTTGATATTTCTTCTCATCTTGGTTTTGATCGTCGCCGTCGATATGACCGACCAGGCGCGGCGCATGTCCCGGTATCCTGATGTGCTTATGTCAGATTTTCTAATGATTTCCCTGGCCAAGGCGCCGGGGTTTGCCGAGCGGATTTTACCATTCGCAACGCTGTTTGGTTGTATTGCGACCCTAATTGTTTTGAACAAAAAGATGGAATTGGTGGTTGCGCGTGCAGCCGGTGTGTCTGTGTGGCAGTTTTTGTCACCGGCATTGATGGCAGCCATTGCATTGGGGCTGTTTTCAATGATGGTCTACAATCCATTTTCCTTGCTGGTTAAAGAGCATGGAAAATCTATCGAAGCGCGGGTCTATGGACAAAAAACCAAAAACGAGAGCGATCGCGCCAGCAATTTGTGGCTTAGGCAATACAGCGCTGAAGGGGATATGATAATCCATGCGGCGATTTCCCGCGATGAAGGGCGCACGCTGAATGGTATCACAGCCCATAGATTCGATAAGAATGGCAGTCACTTAGAGCGGTTTGATGCGAGTTCTGCCCGCTACCTGGAAGGTCAATCGGGAGGTTCAGCCGAATGGCTGTTTAAGGATGTGAGCATAAGCGTTGCGGGCGAAAACCCTTTTCAAATGGAAGAGTACCGCATTAAATCAAATTTGACCGTAAGCCAATTAAGCAACGCCTCAACAAGCGCCGCTGACGTTTCGTTTTGGAAACTGCCGCAGCGCATTCGATCGGCCGAAATTGCCGGTACAATATCGAATTCTTTCAAGATGCAATACCACTCATTATTGGCGCGACCTCTACTATTTGTTGCAATGGTGTTGATTGCTGCAACCGTGTCACTGAAATTTGTTCGTTTTGGGCAAAATAGTAAGGTTATTTTGACTGGCATCCTGGCTGGCTTCGTGCTTTATGTGGTATCAGAATTAGTAGTTGGTTTTGGCAAGAACGGCATCGTGCCACCTTGGGTGGCGGCATGGTCGCCGGCGACAGTAGCGACATTGATTGGTTTGACAGTTATTTTGCATCAGGAGGACGGATAATGCGACGTCCTGGTATTGAGTTTCTGATGCGAGTGCAGCTTTCCACGGTTAGGAAAAAGCTGGCACTCGGCGTCTCGATTTTGGCCGTCTGTAGCACAGGCTTGCTGTCGATACCGCTCGCCTATTCGCAATCCGTTGAAACCGGGCTGCTGGGTAAGGTAAAAAACGACCCCAATGCACAAATGTTGCTGCAGGCTGATCAGCTGATTTACGACAATGACGCTGAAAAAGTTACAGCTGAAGGCAGCGTTCAGATTGACTATAATGGCTACAAACTTGTCGCCCAAAGTGTATCATATAATCAGAAAACCAAGCGTATCGTGGCAAACGGTAATGTCGAGATTCTGGAACCAGGCGGAAATCGCATAGTCGCGGATACCATTGACATTACTGATGATTTTGGTAGCGGATTTTTAAATGCGCTGCGTGTCGATACCGCAGATGATACCCGGTTTGCGGCTGAAAGCGCAGAGCGGTTCGCCGGGAATAAGACCGTTTTTAATCACGGCGTTTATACAGCCTGTAAAGCCTGTAAAGAAAATCCCGACAAGCCTCCCTTGTGGCAAATCAAGGCAAAAACAGTTATTTTGGACAGTAAGGCAAAGACGGTGACCTATCGTCATGCACGGTTCGAACTGTTTGGCTTGCCGATCGCCTATTTGCCGTATTTCAGCCACGCAGACCCTTCGACCAAGCGGAAAAGCGGATTTCTTTTGCCGGAATACGGGTATGATGAAAAGCTCGGCTATAGCCTCAGAGTTCCCTATTTTTGGGCGACTGGCGCCAGTCATGACCTGACAATTGCTGAGACCTGGTATTCAAAGCAGGGCTTTTTAACCGATCTCGAATGGCGTCACCAGCTGGACAGCGGGTATTATACATTCAAGGCGGCTGGTATTAGCCAGCAAAAAATGTCGGAATTTACAACAATTCCAGACAATTTGGAAAAAGAGCGCGGTATGATCGCAACCACCGGAAGATTTAATATCAATCCGCGTTGGTCTATCGGCTGGAATGCCATGATTCAGAGCGACCGAACCTTCTCCAGAACCTATAAAGTTCCCGGATATAATACACAATTTGTTACCAATGAGATTTATTTGCGAGGGCTTGCCGGGCGTAATTATTTTGATTTGAGTGCCTACCAATTTCTGGTTCAGGATACGCCGACAGCATTTCAGCAGCAGGATGAACAGGCCCGCGTGCACCCTGTGCTGGACTACAATTATGTGAAATCAGAACCCGTCTATGGTGGTCAGTTATCCTATAATGCAAATCTGACAAGTATTTCTCGCACCGACCCAAGTACCATCACGCCGACAAGTGGCGATACCCGTTTCCACGGCATCGATGGCACCTCAACCAGAGGCAGCCTGGACGTGGAATGGAAGCGCCGCTTTACCACCACAAATGGTATGAGTTTTACGCCTTCTCTTTCTTTTGAGGGCAGTGCCACATTGATTCAGCCTGATGGCAAGAGTGCTGCACCTGTTACAAATAACGAATCTTATCGCGCTGTGCCTTCGTTCGGATTGGAATATCGCTGGCCGTTTTTGGCAACCGTTAATGGCGGCAGTCATATATTTGAGCCCATTGCGCAAATATTTGTGCGCCCGGATGTGGGGTCTGTTGCGGCACTACCAAATGAAGATGCGCAAAGCCTCGTTTTTGATACGACCACTTTGTTCAGACGCAGCAAGTTTTCTGGATATGATAGGCTTGAAGGCGGTGTTCGGGCCAATGTCGGTCTGCGGTATTCTGCATTGTTTAGCAATGGGGTGAGTGCCAGCGCATTGGTTGGGCAGTCTTTCCATCTTGCCGGCAGAAATCCATACGCAAGACAAGATGATGTGGTCAATATGGGGCAGGAATCCGGGCTGGAAACAGATGCATCTGATATTGTTGCAATGGCGGGCGTCAGATTTAACAGCCGTTTTGCTCTTGAAGCTCGAGGACGGTTTGATACTGCAGACCTGAGCCCGGCAAGGCTTGAAGCCAGTGGTCGGTTCTCCGCTGACTGGTTATCGCTTTCAGCCGGATATGCGTTTATTGGTGCGCAGCCGGATTATGGATTTGATATTAAAAGAGAGCAGGCAAATGTTTCCGGTTCTGTTAAGCTGAACGACTACTGGAAAGCATTTGGCACCGCGCAGTTTGATATTCACAACAATCAGCTGATTAGCAATAGTTTTGGAATATCATATAATGACGAGTGCTTTTCGTTGTCATTGGGCTTTTCTGAAACCAGAGACAGATATACCAGCGATGTATCAGGCCAACGGATTTTATTGAAAATCGGAATTAGAACAATCGGTTCCATCGATCATAGCCAAAGCCTGGATGAGTTTACCAGCTTTTAAGGCTTCCATTTGGGACATGCTTCAAGTGGGATTGTGATAAACCTGACAGAGTGTAATAATTGTTGTCTAAATCACCGTAAATTTATAAATATGGCGCAACCGGGCTTGATTTACTTAACAAAATACACAGTTTGTTTGTTGCGTAGCCTTGAAAACCATCACAATTGCCAAACAATAATGGGATATTGAAATTGACTGATATATTGACCATCACCAAATCTGGCGGGTTGGCAATGTTTGCTAGAATACCATTTCGGGCTTTTACATTGCTAATTATGATCGCCCTGGCGTCTGTTTTGATGCAACCCAATTCCACGAATGCTGCCAGCAAAATCAAATATCTGGTAAATGGCGAGCCGATAACCACCTACGATATTGCAAAGCGCGCGGCCTTTTTCAGGCTGCGTCGCATCAAGGGCAATTCTACCAAGCTTGCAACGGAAGAATTGATTGAAGAAGCAATAAAAATGCAGATGGCCAAGCGGTTGAAAATGATCGTTTCTGATAAAGAGGTAAATGCAGCTTTTGTTCGATTTGCCAAAGGCAATCGGATGTCAAAAGCCCAACTGGGCAGTGTGCTTAACCGGGCGGGAGTTACCGGGCGCGGGTTTAAAAAGTTCATCCGGGCTCAGATGAGCTGGCAGCGGGTAATGGCGGCGAAATTGCGGGCAGAAACCAACCAAAGTGCCACGCAGGATATTTTTGCAAAACTGCATGCACAAGGCGGCAAAAAACCAACGTCCACAGAATATACACTACAGCAGGTGATCTTCGTTGTGCCCAAGGCGAAACGCCGACGGTTGATGGCCAAGCGGCGCAGGGATGCACGGGCATTTCGTGCCAGATTTGACAACTGTGGCAACACAATTCAATTGGCAAAAGGAATGCGGGACGTAACCGTGCGTTCTCTGGGCAGGGTTTTGAAAGAACAATTGCCGCCGGATTGGAAAAAATACGTGCTTGCCACATCGGAAGGTAAACCAACCAAAGTTCGCGATACCGCTCGTGGCGTCGAATTTTTGGCGGTTTGCAAAGCCACGACCATTTCTGATGACCGTGTGGCGCAAATTAACTTCCAGTTGGATCAGTCAAAAGCCAAAAGCAAATCAGTATCCGGTGCTGAAAAGAAATTCATCAAAGAATTGCGCGATAAAGCGATAATTACCAAACGCTAGAAATCTCGCTGGTTTTGGCCTTATCTTACAAAGGCGAGGCCTGACAATTTTGACATCTCTGCCATTTTATAAGGTGCAAATCGGTGAACCTGTTTTCTGATACCGAGTTGCCTATTGCCGTTACAATTGGTGAACCCGCCGGCATTGGGCCTGACATCATTTTATCTTCATGGGCCGGGCGAAATCTGGCCGGTGCAGCAAAACCGCTCAGTCCATTTTATGTGCTGGGTGATGCGACGCTATTGCAGGACAGGGCGCGAGCTCTCGGGCTTAACGTACCTTTACGCATTACAGAACCGAGTGAAACGGCGAGTGTTTTTAATGAGGCTTTGCCGATTGTGCCTTTGAAAAACCGGTTGAGCGATATGGCAGGCCGGGCAGACCCGGCCAATGCCGCGGGCGTGATTGAAGCCATTGTTTCAGCCGTCGATCATATGAAATTGGGGCAGGCGCGAGCGATGGTTACCGCGCCAATCAACAAAAAGTCGCTTTATGATGCGGGTTTTACCCACCCAGGCCATACGGAATTTCTGGCAACGCTGGCCGAAGGTTGGGGTAAGGGCAAAGCGCAGCCGGTTATGATGTTGGCTGGTCCAAGGTTGCGGGCGGTTCCGGTGACCATCCATATTCCGCTGGCAGAGGTGACGCGAACGCTCACCACTGAAAACATCGTTGAAATCGCGACAATTACCGCCAATGACTTAAAGCATCGCTTCAGCATTAAAAAACCGCGCCTTGCGATCAGCGGGCTTAACCCCCATGCGGGCGAAGAGGGCGCGATGGGGATGGAAGATGCAGAAATTGTTGCACCGGCAATTGCTGAATTGAAAGCCAGCGGCATTGATGCCTTTGGCCCGTTGCCGGCCGATACCATGTTTCATCAACGCGCCCGCGAAACTTACGATGTGGCGATCTGCATGTATCACGATCAGGCGCTTATTCCTGCCAAGGCATTGGATTTCGACCAAACCGTCAATGTGACGCTCGGCCTGCCATTTGTCCGCACATCACCAGACCACGGCACAGCTTTTGACATAGCCGGCAAGGGGGGGGCTGACCCTTCAAGCATGATTGCCGCCATTCAGCTGGCTGATGAAATGTCGGCATCACGATGATTGATGATCTCCCGCCGCTGCGCGATGTCATTGCCAGGCACGAACTCAATGCGAAAAAATCATTGGGTCAAAATTTCCTGCTTGATTTCAATATCATTCAAAAAATTGCACTCACCAGCGGGCAGCTAGACGGCGTGACAGTCATCGAAATTGGCCCCGGGCCAGGCGGTCTAACCCGCGCCTTGCTTGCCGGAGGGGCGAAAAAAGTAATCGCCATTGAGCGCGATGAACGATGCCTGCCGGCGCTTGCCGAAATTGCTGAATATTATCCGGGCCAGCTTGAGGTGGTTGAGGGTGATGCATTGAAAGTCGATTGTACTGATTTGGCCGAGGGGGAAACTCGCATTATCGCCAATTTACCCTACAATGTGGCAACCCCGCTTTTAACCGGATGGCTTACGGGGAATGATTGGCCTCCGTTCTATTCGGCCATGTCGCTGATGTTTCAAAAAGAGGTGGCAATGCGCATTGTGGCCCGCCCGGGCGACAAGGCTTATGGGCGGCTGGCGGTTTTAACCGGCTGGCGCTGCAAGGCCGATATTGCCTTTAATCTCGACCCGCAGAATTTTACGCCTGCTCCAAAGGTCATGTCATCGGTGGTGACATTTACACCGCGCGCCAAGCCCTTGCCGGTTAAGGTGAAATCACTTGAAGCAGTTACCCGAGCAGCCTTCGGTCAGCGCCGTAAAATGCTGCGCCAAAGCCTCAAACAGCTTGGTGGTGCAGCCCTGCTTGAACGCGCTGGCATTGCTGGCACAAGGCGCGCCGAAGAATTGAACATTGAGGAATTTGTTGCCTTGGCTAATGGATTGAGTGGCTGATTGCTGCCTTGCTCCGGTAATTGCACCAAGTTTAAACGATGCTAAACTCAAATGTATATTCCCATTTCCCGCAAACTGCCCCTTGCATCGGGGCGCATTCTCAAGCAATAAGCCCCCATGCTTCATATAAATAATCTCACCTATAGAATGATGGGTCGTTTGCTCATCGAAGATGCCACACTT
>JALSIJ010000185.1 GCA_026981655.1 Rhizobiaceae bacterium
CCAACTGCTTTGAACTTCATAACCGGGAAACAGCATCAATGGGAATGCTTGCCCGCCAATCACGATTACATACACTTGGGCAAACCCACCCGCGATTATCATCAATGCAGACAGGACAATTGCCGGCCGTTTTTTACCCAAAGTTGGGTGCAGCAATAAGAAAATTGGGGCAATATTGCCAATCAGGATATGACCAAACCAGAACAACTGGGTATAAATTCCCCCATCCAGCAAAATAAAGCGCTCATAGCTATGGTGCTCAGTTGCATAAAGGCTGGTTAGGTGTTGGGCCAATGTAAAATACAGAACGACCGCTGCGAATATCGCCAGCAATTTGCCAAACCTTGCAAGCAGGGCACCACCAAATGGACGATTGGTCAGCCCATTTACCGTCAGCGCCACAAGAATGAATATCGCCAATCCAAAAGACAGGGACATGGCAATAAACATCGGTGCCATCAGGGCGGAATCATAAGCTTCACGCGCAATCAGCCAGCCAAAAATCGAGCCCGTACCAGTGGTAAGCAACAGCCGCCAGACAAAAGCAAACAGGCCGACGGATTTCAGCAGGGCTTTGGGAACATTACGCTCCATCTGCAAATAAAGATAAGCCCCGACAATCACCATAAAACCGTTATAAAGCAGGATGTTCCAAGCAAATATTGATTTAAAATTATAACTCGTCATGGCCACTATCAGCCGGTCAGGGCGTCCAAGATCGAGCACCAGCACAGAAAGGCCACCCAACAACAGCGCCACAGCCAGAAGGCCAGACATGCGTGCCATCGGTTTATAGGCGGTTTTACCAAATACAGAACCAATGGAGGCGACATTCAACGCACCCGATGCAGCCACAATCAAAAAGATTGCAAATACGTGCGGCAGACCCCAAACGATCTGATTGTTCATACCGGTAACGATATGGCCGAAATGTTCCATATAGTAAAATGAGCCCGCACCTGCGAGCACGAATGCTCCCATCAGCAAAATCAGCCCATAAACGCCGACATTTCCTTCAAGTTCTCTGTAAACGATTCTCTTCATATCAATAATACACTCACAGATTTTCGTAGCGAACACCTGGATCAAGCCCCAGATCAGCCCTGATCTGAGTTGACGGGTATTCAGCAATTCGTTTGGAAATCTCACTGTCCGGATCGTTCAGATTACCGAACAACATCGCACCATTACCGGTCGCACTACAAGCTTCAACGCAGGCAGGCGTGCCCCCCACATCAACCCGGTGCACACAAAGATTACAGGACTCGACTGTCCCCTTACCGCGTGGTGAATATTCTTTCTGGTCCATCAGCGGCTCATGAATAAATGAACGCGCCTGATATGGACAGGCCATAATGCAATAGCGGCAGCCAATGCACAAATGCTTGTCCACAAGCACAATACCATCGTCGCGCCTGAATGATGCAGCGGTTGGACAAACATCAACACAGGGCGGTTCAGCACAATGCTGACACATCACCGGAAGCGATTGCTCAAAACCGGATTTTTTATCTTTTAAGGTCACCTTGCGTATCCACTGGGCATCGGTCAGAGGATGACCGGTATCTTCCCAACCATGTTCGGTAGAACAGGCGGTTACACAAGCATTACAGTCTTTTTTGCACTTGTTAACATCAACCAGCAAACCCCAGCGCGCATGATGGCCGGAAGCCTTGGCGGAACCGCCAAAAGCGGTGATTGTAATGCCGGGCGCCAGCGTCAGCGTTGCAACAGCTGCCGCTCCGCCTAAAAAATTACGCCTCGAAGACGAAAGCAAATCGGTTGGGTTTGTGTTCACGCAACCGCAATTGGATTTATCGCAACCGCTCATTCATCCGCACCTTTCGCATAGGCTGCAAGGGCCTCGTTTTCCTTTAGCGCCTTGTCCCGGCTGCTCTTTAGTGTCTCGCCAGGGCGCGAGGCATGACACTCGAAACAATCAATCTTGACGGCCACATAATCATGGCATGCCCGACAAAAATGCTTCGGGTCCTCAACCGTAATCGGGGTATTGTCAATGCCATTTACCGCATGACACGTCACACACTCTTTTAGGCTGGCCTTAACCTGGCGATTGCCAAAATGAACCGTTTCGTCCCGGTCATGACTAAGCAGGTTCATGTGATTGCGTCGCATAAAATCAGTTGGCGCAATGCAGGAGTCACCTTTGCCTTTTGGAATATCCGGCAGGACACCGGCAAGCACCGAACTACCGTTAAAGCCCTGCCCTTCAGCATTAGCCATTTGGCCCGGGAGCACAATAAGTCCCCCGCCAAAAACGGCGAGGAATAGCGCGAATATTTTCAGACCAAACTTCATATCAAAGCCTAACCACCAAGTCCCATTTTGATATAACCGGTTGGGCAAACATCCATGCAGATGTGGCAACCGATACACTTGTCATAATCAGTATCAACATAACGACCGACCGTTGCTTCTGATTTCTTGACCTTGAACACAGCATCCTGCGGACAGTAAATGATACAATTGTTACACTCAATGCACATGCCGCAATTCATGCAGCGATTGCCTTCATGAATGGCCTGTTCTTCTGTCAGTCCTTCGATACGCTCTTCAAAGTTACCAAGAACATCTTTTTCGCTGATATGGATTTCATTGCGGGTTTCACGGGCATCATAAGGAAAGTGAGCTTTGAACAACTCGTCATGTGTGATGATTTGCGTCGCCGAGCGATCCTCGTAATTATGAACAGCATAATCTTCACCGTCCGTACCGCGACTCTGAGCTTCAGAGTGCGAATATTCTTCAGGATCTTTACCACGACGATGCAGCTCATTCAGCAGATTGAAGTGATTAACATCAACCTTTGGACGCTTATCAAGAGGCTCACCGGAAAGGAAGTGATCAATGCTTTCCGCAGCAATACGACCATGGCCGATTGCAGTTGTAAGCAAATGTGGTTTCAAAATATCGCCACCGGCAAAATGCATTTCTTTGTCGACAACCGAATAAAGACCATCAGCATTGATGAAGCCCTTGCCGCCATCCATATCTTCGAATCCATCGAAGTTACCGAACTGACCAATCGCTGAGATAATGATATCGCATTCGATTTCATATTCCGTACCTTCAACCGGCACCGGGCGACCACCCTCCATTGTACATTTACAAAGTTTGAGCGCAATGGCTAAACCTTCAGCATTTTTGATAACCTCAAGCGGCATAACACCACCCTGAATATCAATACCTTCACGCAGCGCATCTTCACGCTCACGTTCAGCAGCCGTCATTTCCTCAACCGGGAACAATGAGGTCAAGGTTGCCTGCATGCCCTCACGGCGCAGGCTGCCAGCAACATCCTGTGCAGCGAAATCAATGATAGCGCCGCCGGCATGTTCTTTCGTTGCATTATGGGTGATGTGCCCAAGACGACGAGCAACTGATGCCACATCGACAGATGTATCACCGCCACCAACAACGACAACCCTTTGCGCTGTACCTTTGACCCAACCGTGGTTGAATGCGTCAAGAAACTCAACACCATTCATGCAGTTCGGTGTGCCTTCAAAACCCTCAACCGGTAGACCGCGACCATTTTGAGCACCAATGCCCCAAAATACCGCATCAAACTGATCTTCAAGTTCTGCAAGCGAAATGTCCTCACCAACCTTGGTCGACATGCGCAATTCTACGCCCATATCGATAATTCGGCCAATTTCAATGTCCAGCATATCACGCGGAGTACGGTATCCGGGAATACCATAGCGCATCATGCCACCAAGTTCGGAGTGACTTTCAAAAATTGTGACGCTGTGGCCCTTGCGGCGCAAAAACATTGCCGCAGTCAGGCCAGCCGGACCACCGCCGATAACGGCGACTTTTTTGCCGGTCTCATTTTCAGGCTTGCCAACAATGGATACGCCATTATCATTGGCCCAATCACCCACATATTGCTCAAACGCATTAATACCGACAAAATCGTCAACTTCATTACGGTTACAGCCATCTTCACAAGGCGCCGGGCAAACGCGACCCATTGTTGCCGGGAAAGGGTTGGCTTCCAGCATGCGGTTAAATGCATATTCCTGCCAAGGCATTCCTTCAACCGGAGGCTTGTCCATGCCGCGTGCGATAGACAGCCAGCCACGAATTTCATGACCCGATGGACAAGAACCCTGACAAGGAGGTGTTTTGTGCACATAGGTGGGGCACTTGTAACTGGTGTCTTGCTGAAAGATTTTTTCTTCCAGATCCCAGTCCTCTGGCCGTTCGCCGCTTTCATAGCGGGTAAAGGTCAGTTTTTTATCGTTGGACATATCGTTCATAATGAACCTCCAGTTGCTGGTGCACCGCTCACTGCTGGCACATCATCCATGTCATCATCATCTTCATCGTCCTCATCAACCTGGCCTTCCATGATCAGCGCATTGGAAACCAGTTGATGGACAGAGAGTATTGAGTCTCGCTCAAAACCAAATTCAGGCATCATCTTGGCAAATTGGGTTTTACAGATCGCGCAAATCGCCACCATATGCGTAACACCGTGATCTTCTTCGACCTGCTTAAGCGCATGCATCCGTGGGCTTGCACCCTTTTTGCGAATATCCATCAGATCGTCGGTCAAAAGACCGCCACCACCACCGCAACAAAGCGTTTGTTCCTTGGTGGTCCCTTCTGGCATTTCAAAATAATTATTGGTCACAGCCTTCAACACATTGCGCGGAATTTCAAACTGACCACCAGGCTCATCGCCCATACGTGAAGCACGCGCCACATTACAGGAATCGTGATAGGTCAGACGATATTCATCGTTGCGAGACTTATCTATATTCAAAGTTCCCTTTTGAAGCTCCCCCCAGGTGAACTCAAGAATATGTTGAGGAATTGGATAGTTTTGATCGAGAAAATCAAACGGCCCGCCCAGCGTATTCAGGAAGTTATAAGCAACCCGCCAGGCATGGCCGCACTCACCGAAAATAATACGTTTTACACCAAGGTCTTTGGCGGCTTTTTGAATGCGCTTGCAAAGCACAGCCATATTTTCCTCGCTACCGATAAACATACCAAAATTGGCGGCTTCCGAAGCATAGGAACTGACAGTCCAACTAACGCCGGCCTCGTGGAACACTTTGGCATAGCCAATCAGGCCATCAATATGTGGCTCGGCGAAAAAATCCGCACTTGGCGTAATAAGAAGAATATCTGCACCTTTTTCGTCTACCGGAATACGAACGGCAACGCCGGTCTCATCCTCGATATCCTCTTCAAGATCTTCCATCGTGGCTTTCAGCGCTTTTGCGTTGAGGCCAAGGTTGTTGCCCACATCCATCACCTTACCGATGATTTCGTTAGAATATTTTTGGCCAACGCCCACGTGATCAAGAATATCACGCGCAGCCATAGTGATTTCAGCCGTATCAATACCGATCGGACAAAAAACTGCACAACGACGGCATTCTGAACATTGATGATAATAGGAATACCAATCGTCCAAAACTTCTTTGGTCAGATCAACGGCACCAACCAGTTTTGGAAAATACTTCCCGGCAAAGGTAAAGTAGCGCCGATACACGCCGCGCAGCAAATCCTGTCGCGCAACCGGCATGTTTTTCGGATCACCTGACCCCATATAATAATGGCATTTATCCGTACACGCACCGCACTTCATGCAGGTGTCGAGATAGACCTTGAATGCCCGGTTGGTTTCAGCCAGATAGCCCATACGGGCAATGGCTTTTTCTTTCCAATCATCCGGCAATTCACCTGGAAAACCTAATTTTATATTGTGCTCGGGAGCAGCCACAAATGGTTTGCTGCCAGCCATCGCACCCGGCGTCATGCAAGGTGGTGCGAGCGGATCTTCAACTGAGGTACGGGATATTTTGTTATCTATTGCAAGCTCTACCATGATTCCGCTCCTACCGCCCTTTAGCCGAGGCTGGCACATAACGCTTCTCGCGCGGGTTATCGACCATAGTACGCGATGGCGCAAAGAATATACCCGGCGCGTGCATCAATTTCGATATTGGGAATATGATCATCAGCGTGACAACCAGACCCAGATGAACCAGCACCGGCAAATCTGTCGGTAACGGATGAATTTCAAATCGCATCAGCCCAATAAAGAACGCTTTGATGGCCACCACATCAGGATGGGCAACAAATTTCATCATCAGCCCGCTAAATCCGATACCCAACAGCAATAACAGCATCAGATAATCAGATGGTGCCGAAATGTAGCGTACACGGTTTACAACTATCCTGCGGATCAACAGCCCCACCAGCCCCGCGAACATTGCAAATCCCGCATAAATACCAATTGGTTGCAACAGAGATACCCACCACCAGACTGGCTGAGTGAAGTATCTCAAATGACGCAACAGCACCAACAGCAAACCAAAATGGAACATCCAACCAAACAGCCAAATCCATTTATTCGACTTGAAAAGTGTTTCGAAGAACACCACTTCTCTGACCATACGCAACACCACACCACGTCTTGTGGTTGGTGCTGGCGTTAAGACAATTTTAAGGGGCTGAGGCGTATTCCAGTATGTCCAGATCCTTCTGGCAACACCAACCACTAATAGAATCGTGGCTATGTAAAACAGCACTGCATAAAGCATCGTAATCAAGACACACCCCTCCTGTCGCTGGCCAATAATGGCCAGCCTGGTATTTTCATAAAATCAATTCAGACTTAGACGCAGCCAGTAGGCTTAGGCAGTCCAGCAATCTTACAGGCCTGTTTAGCAGGGCCGTATGGGAAGAGAGTGTAAAGGTATTTGTTGTTACCTTTTTCTTTACCCATACTTTTCTTGACTGCCTTGATGAGAACGCGAACTGCAGGCGCAATCTGGTATTCTTCGTAATAATCACGCAAGAAGTTTACAACTTCCCAGCGTTCATCATCCATTTCGATGTTTTCATCTTTAGCTATAAGGCCCGCAAGTTCTGGTGTCCACGCGCCCAGGTCTGTAATGTAGCCTTCTTCGTCAGCTTCAATTGTAGCGCCGTCAAGTTCGTAAGCCATTGGTATTTCCTTCTACAAGTTATCATCGGAAGAAATTTCCGATGGGGTTCAAATTAGTGCTTCAGGTTTTTTATAACCAAGATTGTGTTTTGTCGTATTCAACCGCCAACTCCACAAACCCGTCATAATCAACAATGTTGATACCTTCCGCGAGTTTTGCTTCTCCCAAACCTCGTGCACTGAGATCAGGTCCCAATGCATATATAGATATATTTTCACCTTCTGCCAGTTGAGCGGCAGCAGCGGTTCCAGATACAGCACCATATACTGCATCCTCAATCATTAAAATTGCATCACCACTCGACGCATGAGCAACACAGCTGCTCAATGATTGATTCTGAAACGGCGATTTACTTATTGTGTGAAGAATAGACATAAATACCCGCCCTAAAAACTCAAAATAACGTCTTGATCAGCCATAATTGCTGCAAGCTCTGATTTATTGACGAAAGTAATGGATGGTTTCTCCTCCCAGTCATCATCTTCGTCTTCGTACATGATTTCCATCAAATCATCTTCGGTGAGACCTCGCTCTGCGAGCGATTCCTTTTCTACGAAGAGCTTTGTGACCTCAAAATCGCCAAGCGCACGGTAAGTTGGAGAGAAATTCTTCACCCCAATATCGTCCGTATTTTGCCCCTTGACCAACTGGAATACTCCATCATCAAGAAAGGCCAGCGAAACATCCTGCTCAAACGCCGCACCGATCAGCACAACTTCAAGCGATTCCTGCGCGTAGATTGTTCCGTATGGAGCCTTACGGTTCACATAGAGAAACTTTTTAACAACACCGCCACCATCTTCAGGCATATCATTCATAATCCAAGCCCTTCCTAATCGCCAAACGTCACAAGACGATCAGATTGCACACCAGCTTCAATCAGCTGTCCAAGACCGGAAATCCGAAAGCCCGGCGCAATGTTGTCGCCATCCAAACCCTGCCGCTTGGCTTCGTTCTCATCCATGATGCCCCGACGCTGCGCTGCAGCAATACAGATCACCATATCAAGATCATATTTCTCAGCCAGTTCCGACCAGTTACGCTGAATATGCCGATCATCCTGCGGCGGCACACTCATGCGCGTACCCACATTCACCCCGTCATGGTAGAAGAAAACCCGATGAACATCGTGTCCCTTCTCCAAAACAGCCTTGGTAAATTTATAGGCTGTATCAGCGGCCTGATGCGTATACGGCCCTTCATTTACAACAATTCCAAATTTCACCTGATCACTCCTAATCAATCAGTTTTCAGACAATATCAAACGATACAGGTCTAGAAACGCACATGTGCGGAAGCGTTCATGCGATGGCGAGCGCCTGTCCATGTATCAAGATGATGCTTGGTAAATGCCAGGTCAGTCATCTCAAAGAAACGCGGCCAGCCAATACGGTCAATCCACTCACCCATGCGCTCATAGTGACGCGCATCATTTTTGTAGGTGTAAAGAATCTTCATCACAATTTCTTCAACTTCCGGCCAGCGTGGCGGATTGTTTGGAAGATTGGCAACCACCAGCTTGTGGAAGGTTGGTTTCGAACGGGCATTTGAGTGCTTACCACCAACCCAGATAGCGATCTTGGTTGAATCTTCACCATTGATCTGCATTGGCGGGCAAGGCGGATAGCAAGCACCGCAGCAAATGCATTTCTTTTCGTCAACTTCCAGCGAAGGTTTACCATTGACCATTGCAGGACGGATCGCAGCAACAGGACAACGCGCCACAACAGCAGGACGCTCACAGACATTGGCAACCAGATCATGGTTTATCTTTGGTGGCTTGGTGTATTGCACGTTAATAGCAATATCGCCCTGACCACCACAGTTAATCTGGCAACAAGAGGTTGTAATGCGAACACGGTTCGGCATTTCTTCCTTGATAAATTCATCGTGCATGCGGTCCATCAGGCTTTTCACAACACCAGACGCATCCGTTCCAGGAATATCGCAGTGCAACCAACCCTGGGTATGGGAAATCATCGAAACCGAGTTACCAGTACCACCGACAGGGAAACCTTCTTTACCAAGCGCCTCAATCAGCGGGCCAACCTTGGCCTCATCGCTGACCATAAATTCCATGTTGCTGCGTGTGGTGAAGCGGAAATGGCCGTCAGCAAAATTATCCGCAATGTCGCAAAGCAAACGAAGTGTATAAACATCAGTCTGACGCTGTGTACCGGCGCGCACAGTCCAAACCATGTCGCCAGTTTTCGACACGTGACGCAGCACGCCAGGGCGCGGACGATCATGCCAGTCCCAGTTGCCATAGTTGGCAATCAGCGTTGGATGCATGTACAAAAATGGATCCGGAACCCCGGTTTCATCGGGAGTACGTGGCGTTGTTGCAATATTCATGAATTCCTCCAGTAGGAACGCGAGCCCACCCAACCCTTAGATATAAAGGGCCCGCAGTTGTTATTATTCGAATTAACGGATGACTGAATTACTCAGCAGCAACCGTTTGCTCAGCCGCCTTGGCTTTTTTGCGTTCGAAATACTTCTCAGCTTCCTCGGTGAAGTCATCGGTACGTACATAACTGGACGTACGAGGATGATTGACCATGTTTGGATCCGGATCAATATCCATAGCCTCAAGGAATGCAGGTAAACCAATACGGTCAATTGTTTCACCAATACGCTCATGCTCAAGAGCATTGTCAGCGAAAAACTCCATGATTTCACCGGCAAATTCCACCAGTTTCTCATGATCCTCATCCGTATCAAGCTTCATGAACGGAATAACCATAGTACCCATAAGGTCGCCCACTTTAAGCGAACGCTTACCACCGATCATGATCGACGCGCCCTTGTCATCTCCCGGAGACAAAGCTTTGTTCATCACATTGATGCAGTGCATGCAGCGCACACAGCTCTTGTTGTCAATTTCAAGCGTATCATCATCATTCAAGCTAACCGCACGGGTCGGGCACATCGAAACAACGTGATCGATCGTATATTTACGACCATGCTCCTTGATGTATTCCTTAACCTCTTCCTGCTTGATTTTAATGTCATCACGCCACGTACCAATCACAGCAAAGTCTGCACGGTGAATTGCGTTGACACAATCATTGCCGCAACCGGAAAACTTGAACTTGATTTTATAAGGGAAAGACGGGCGATGCATGTCATCAACATATTCATTGATAATGCCGCGAAGCGCCTTCTGCTCGTCATAATTTGACATCTCACAACGCGCCGCACCAACACAGCTCATCGCCGTACGCATGCAAGCACCAGCACCACCAAGGTCGAAGCCGACCTTGTTAAATTCGTCAAATGCGAGCTGCGTATTTTCAGTAGTCGCACCCTGGAACATGATATTCCCGGTTTGGCCATGAAAGGCGATCAGACCGGAACCATATTCTTCCCAGATGTCGCACAACTTGCGCATAATCTTGGTATCATAATGGTTGCCAGCAGGTGGCATCACGCGGAGAGTATGAAACTCTTTTGATTCAGGAAACTTATCAGCAACCTCGGAAAAACGTGGGATGATACCACCACCATAGCCATAAACACTGACCACGCCGCCCTTCCAGAAGCCTTTTTTCTTTTCATATGAATGCTCAAGCTGACCCAAAAGGTCATTCATCATAGGAGCATATTGCTTGTCTTTCGAATCACGCAGCCGTTTCAGGCCGGTGACGAAGCTGGGCCAAGGTCCCTTTTCGAGCTCATCGAGCATAGGCGTTACATGCTTGCCGTTCTCGTCTACTTCGCCAAAAGTAACTTTGTTGTCGCTCATATCAGAAATTCCCTCCGTCAGTCCGCATTTCAATTCGCGGGTTTCTTCCTACTTGATGACTTATCCAAAATTACAGGATTAGCCAGCTAGATCCAGCACGACCGCAATACAGACTCCCATTCCATATTAGGTCTTGCAATTAACTTTCATATATTCTTACATTCAAATATTGATATGTACAACAAAAAAGTTCATTTCATGTCCCGATGCGTCACATTGACATTAACAATCCACAGGCTGAATTAAGCATATCAATCGCTTAAATCCATATATAGAGAATGAATTGTGCCTCTTATAACAGAAAAGTCTAATGTAATCGAGAGCCCAAAGTCTCCTTTTGACCTGACCGCAGACGAGGCCTATCAGGTTTGGCGCAAGAAAAAACTTGAAAATTACCCGGAAGATTCTGCAAAATTAGTTGTGGAAATTTCTGATCTTGAAAATATTTCTGAGCCGGAATTCGATTCTATGTGCTCGATTCTGGCAAAAACCAACATGGTAATTTACGCATGCCGCAATGTATCCGACGATCCCGCAAGCATCAGAAAAGGCCTCACGGCTCTCACGTCTCGATTTGGACTGAATGCAAATGAGGCACATCGCTCAGCTGGCGAAGAAAACATCGTCGCGCTGGAAGTCACCAATCAGGGTGGAAAACGCGGTTACATTCCCTATACCAACAAACCGCTCAATTGGCATACGGATGGCTACTACAATGCAAGCGGGCAGGAAATTGGCGCTTTTTTGTTGCACTGCGCCCGCAACGCTCTCGCAGGCGGGCAAAACCAGCTGTTAGACCCGGAAATTGCCTATATCCGGCTGCGCGATGAAAATCCGGCCTATATAGAAGCACTGTCCCATCCTGAAACCATGACCATTCCTTTTAATAAGGAAGCTGATGGTTCTATCCGCCCTGACAGTATTGGCCCGGTCTTCAAGATATCAGATGACGGCATGAATCTTTCCATGCGCTTTACCGCCCGCACCAGAAGTATATCCTGGCGCGACACGCCCAAAACAAATGAAGCTGTGGCTTTTATCAAGCACCTGCTTGATGGCAATGAGCCTTTGGTTCAAACTATAACCATGCGGCCTGGACAGGGCATGATAAATAACAACGTATTGCACAACCGTACAGGCTTTGAAAACAGCGCAACGGACAACAATGGCAGACTGCTTTACCGCATTCGTTTTCATCAGCGGGTAAACATCCAGGCCAACTCATTCTAACTGAATTAGAAAAGAGCAAATATCATGAAACTGAGTGACCTTATTATTCAACACAAGGAAGTCGAAACCTTTGCCGAGCTTGAAAAGCTCATCGCGCATTTAGGTGAATCCGGCGAAATGTTCCTTGAATACGATCTGAAACCAGACTATCGCGACACACCAAAACAATGGGAATGGCGGCTCGAGGGCAGTTTTTACCGCGGTATCAAACATGATGAGGAGGAAAAAGGTGCGCTCGACAATTGAGGAAGTAAACACCACTGAGCTTGATGAGATCATGTTGCCCTATGGGCACACGGTGAAGCTTAAGGAAATCGAATATCAAAACGGCATGAAAATATTGCGTGCCACCATTCGCGAAAACCGCCGTTTCACCACGCTCGACTTCGATGCCGAACGGGCCAACGACCTCGCAACTGCTCTGATGAACTGGTCAAAAACCGCCAAATCGGCTGATACCAACTAAACCCGACACCAGGAATTATCGAACGATGGACCATCTACCAGTATTTCTCGATGTGAAGGGCCGCAATATCCTTGTTTGCGGCGAGGAAACCATTGCTGCGCGCCGGGTGGAAGCATCCTTGCGGGCTGGTGCAAAGGTCCATTTATTCGCCGATAATCCCGGAGACGAGTTTCATAAACACCTGGAACATCCAAACCTCACCCACCATAAGAGACGCGCCACCGCTACCGATATGGAAGGCGCGCTCATTGCATATGGCGCCAGTGAAAACCAGGACGAGAATGAACAGCTTTATCACCTGGCCAAGGCCAATGGCGTTTTGGCCAATGTGGCAGATGTTACCGAATATTGCGATTTCATCACCCCTTCAGTGATCGACCGTTCACCACTGGTGGTGGCGATTTCCTCAAGCGGTAATGCCCCCATTCTTGCGCGTATTTTGCGGGCGCGTATCGAAAGCATGTTGCCTGCAACCTATGGCCGATTGGCCAAATTTGCCGGCGGGTTTCGCGATACGGTGATGAAACATCTGAAAAAACCCGAAAGCCGCCGTAATTTCTGGGAGCAGGTTATTGACGGCTCCGTCGGCGATTTGTTCATGTCAGGCGATGAGGACAGGGCTGCCGAAAAATTGCTTTCAGAACTGGATGACGCAGCCAATGATAAAGAGATCGCCAAAAATGGTGCGGTCTTTCTGGTCGGTGCCGGACCGGGCGACCCGGACCTCCTCACCTTCCGCGCACTCCGGTTGATGCAGCGCGCCGATGTGGTGGTTTACGACCGCTTGATTGGCGACGATATTATGAGCTTCGTGCGCCGTGATGCCGAGCGCATTTATGTGGGTAAAATGCCCAATCAGCACACAATGCTGCAGGAAGACATTTCCCAATTGCTGGTTGATCTGGCCAAACAGGGCAAGAATGTGCTGCGTCTTAAGGGCGGCGACCCTTTCATCTTCGGCCGTGGTGGCGAAGAAATGGACCTGTTGGCAGAAAACAATATTCCGTTTCAGGTGGTGCCGGGCATAACCGCTGCATCCGGTTGCTCCACCTATTCCGGCATTCCCCTCACCCACCGCGACCACGCCCAATCCTGCGTATTCGTTACCGCCCACGGCAAGAATGGCGTTTTGGAGCTCGACTGGGAATGCTTTATGAAGCCAACCCAGACGGTTGTGGTTTATATGGGGCTTTCCAGCCTCGGCATGTTGATGGAACAACTCGCAAAACGCGGTGCTGATCCCGAAACGCCTGCCGCGGTGATAGACAAGGGCACAAGGCCAGACCAGCGCATTGTTTGCGGCACAATTTCTGATCTTGCAAAAAAAGTGCAGGAAGCCAAATTTGAAGGCCCGTCGATGATCATTATCGGTTCGGTCGTGACCCTGCGCGAAAAACTCCGCTGGTTTGGCGCAACAGATGATCAGGATCATTCCTTCAGCCTGACGGCACGTGATAATTTGTGACGCCTGAAGATCAATTGCATTGTGAAA
>JALSIJ010000186.1 GCA_026981655.1 Rhizobiaceae bacterium
CACCCATAAGGCGGGAGAACAGTGTTTCGGCCTCGTCCTGGTGGTCGACTTTCACCTGCAACAGGGTGCGCACATCCGGGTCAAGCGTAGTTTCCCAAAGCTGCTCGGCATTCATTTCGCCAAGTCCTTTATAGCGCTGCGTGGAAATGCCCTTGCGCCCGGCGGCAAATACTGCTTCCAAAAGGTCCATTGGCCCGTAAACCTCGGTCAGCAATTCCTTGCGGGTGAGCGTGGCGTTTTTGTTGTAAACTTCCTGCAATTCGGCAGCATAGCCGTCGAGATGGCGGGCATCGACAGAACCAATCAGCGCAGAATCGAGCACATGCGCCTCGCGCACGCCGCGCACCATACGCTCCAGCATAATCGCGCCTTCATCGTTGATGGTGCCGGTCCAGCCCTTTTCGGTTTCCTCGGCCAGCTGATCAAGCCTATAGGCAACATATTCAGCAGCCTTTGCGGCATTGTCCTTGTCGGCCATCATTTCCGCATTGAGACAACCGGCAATCGCCGCCTGCTCGACCACGCCGCGATCATATCTTGTGTGCAATCCTTCGAGCAATTTGCGCACCGAAAGCGCCGTATTGACCACCTGGCGCAGGTCTGCGCCCGAACGCTGTTCGCCTTCGGCAAGGGTCAGCACGGCTTCATCTAGCCCGCCCTCGATGAGGTAATTTTCCATTTCCTCCTCGTCTTTGAGATATTGCGAGGACTTGCCGCGCTTCACCAGATAAAGCGGCGGCTGGGCAATATAGAGATAGCCGCGCTCGATAAGCTCCGGCATCTGACGGAAGAAAAAGGTGAGCAACAGGGTGCGGATATGGGCGCCATCAACATCCGCATCGGTCATGATGATGATCTTGTGATAACGGGCCTTTTCGATGTTAAATTCATCCTTGCCAATGCCGGTGCCAAGTGCGGTGATCAGCGTGCCGATCTGTTCTGACCCAAGCATTTTGTCGAACCGCGCACGTTCCACATTCAGCACTTTACCACGCAAAGGCAGGATCGCCTGATTTTTACGCGAACGGCCCTGTTTGGCCGAACCGCCAGCGCTGTCGCCCTCGACGATGAAGATTTCAGATTTTGCCGGATCACGTTCTTGACAATCGGCCAGTTTGCCGGGCAGCGAGGCTATATCCAGCGCGCCCTTGCGGCGGGTCAGTTCACGGGCTTTCTTTGCCGCCTCGCGGGCGGATGCCGCCTCAATGACCTTGGAAATAACGATTTTGGCGTTGGCCGGATTTTCCTCAAACCACTCTTTCAGGGTTTCATTGACCTGACTTTCGACCACCGGGCGCACCTCGGATGAAACCAGTTTATCCTTGGTTTGCGAGGAAAATTTCGGGTCTGGCACCTTGACCGACAATACGCAGGTGAGACCTTCTCGACAATCATCGCCAGTGAGCGAGACTTTCTCGCGCTTCATCAACCCGGATGCATCGGCATAACCGGTGACCTGACGGGTCAAGCCGCCACGAAAACCCGCCATATGGGTGCCGCCATCGCGCTGCGGAATGTTATTGGTAAAGCACAGCACATTTTCGTGGTAACTGTCGTTCCACCACAGCGCCAGCTCGACCGTAATGCCATCTTTTTCTGATTTCAGATAGACCGGCGTTTCAATCAACGCGTTTTTAGCCCGGTCGAGATAGCGAACAAATTCCTTCAACCCGCCTTCGTAAAAAAGCTCGGTGGTTTTGGGATCAACACCGCGATTGTCAACCAGCACGATTTTAGCGCCGGAGTTCAAAAACGCCAATTCGCGCAACCGATGTTCCAGCGTCGTATAGCTGAAATCGACCATGGTGAAAGTTTCTTTTGACGGCAGGAAGGTAACCTCGGTTCCCTTCTCATCACCGCATTCACCGGTGACTTTCAGCGGCCCGTCAGCCACTCCGTGGGTAAAGCTCATTTCATGAACTTTGCCATTGCGCTTGATTTTCAGCGACAGTTTAACGGAAAGCGCGTTGACCACAGAGACGCCCACGCCGTGCAGTCCGCCGGAAACCTTATAGGAGTTCTGGTCAAACTTACCGCCCGCATGCAATTGGGTCATGATAACTTCGGCGGCAGAAATTCCCTCTTCGGTGTGAATATCGGTCGGGATACCGCGGCCATTATCGTTGACAGTGACGGAACCATCGGCATTCAGCGTCACGCTCACATGGTCGGCATGGCCAGCCAGCACTTCGTCAATGCCGTTATCCACCACCTCATAAACCATGTGGTGCAGGCCGGAACCGTCGTCAGTGTCGCCGATATACATGCCGGGGCGCTTACGAACCGCGTCTAACCCCTTCAAAACCTTGATGGAATCAGCGCCATACTCCACATCGATATTGACGGTTTCTTTTGCAGCAGCATCATTTGATTCGGGCGTTTCGGTCATTGACAGTCCTGTTATTTTTATTGCGCTCAGCCGGTCGATTAACAGTTCATCCGGGCAGATAATTCAGAGCCGGAAGCGGCTCGAATCATTGGTGAATTGATTTTCATCAATATAGGGGTTTTAGGGCGCGAAATCAAAGGCCAAGGCCTTTGGTATACATATCTCTCACGGCTGTTCCAATGCTATACCCAAGGGCTCGCATCGGGCCTGCGAGGCGCGTCGCATAAGCGACGGCTCGTTCGTCAACTCGCTTTCCTTCAATATGGGGCTATTTTCCTTAAAATTCACCCCTGAAAATACTTGTGCATTGTTTCCAATGTCATAATTATTTAATTTTACCACGCAGCGCGATAGATTGCGAGGGCGTCAGATTTTGACAGTTCGCGCGGGTTATTGACCAGCAAACGGGTCTGCTTCATTGCATCGACTGCCATCTGTTCAAGGTCGGTTTCTTTCACCCCAAGCTGGCGCATGTTTGTCTCCAGTCCCAGTTTTTTGGACAATGCGGCCAAGCGCTCAATAAAGGCCGAACAGGTGGCCTGCGCGCCTTCATTTCGATCTAAATCGGCAAAGGCATGGGGTGCCAATTCGGCATATTGTAAGGCCGAACCATTTGAAGTTTCGCTCGCATTAAAGCGCAGAACATGCGGCAATACCAGCGCATTGGAAAGGCCGTGCGGCACATGAAACGTGCCTCCCAACGGATAGGCCAGCGCGTGAACGGCTGCCACCGGCGAATTGGCAAATGCCTGCCCCGCCAACATGGAACCCAACATCATGGCAGAGCGGGCCTTGCGGTCCTTGCCTTCAAACACCGCCTTTTCGATATTAGCACCAAGATGGGTAAGCGCTTCCACCGCCAGCATGCGCGACATCGGATTGTTATTGGCGTTCTTTGACGTATAGGCCTCGATCGCGTGCACCATCGCATCAATGCCGGTGGCAGCGGTGATGTGCGGCGGCAGGCCAATGGTTAGATCCACATCGAGAATGGCAAGATCAGGCAAAATAAGCGGTGAGACAACGCCACGCTTTTCGCCCTCCTCCACCGTGATGATGGATACGGGCGTTACCTCCGACCCGGTGCCCGCCGTGGTTGGCACCAAAACAAGCGGCAGGCGCGGGCCCTTAGCATTGCCGACACCCCAGGCCTCATCCACATCTTCACCGGAACCCACAAGCAGCGCCACAAGTTTGGCAATATCGAGTGATGAACCGCCGCCAAAACCAACCACCGCATCGACATTGGCGCTTTTGGCCATATCGACCGCCGCCATCAGGGTTGCGCGCGAAGGGTCGGCTTCCACCGCGTCAAACAGGGTTACTGCAATGCCGGCAGCCTCGAGAGACAAAAGTGCATTTTTAGTGAGACCAAGATTGGTCAGCCCGGCATCAGTAATAAACAACACACTTTGGCCAAGCAATTTTCCACAAATATTTGCAAGATCACTGGCGATCCCGTCACCAAACCTGATACCCGGTGATGTATTGAATGCAAAGGGCGTCATGGTAGGCTCAGGACTCATTAATTTCATCCATTCTGCGCTGGGTAATTTGATTGTTGAACAGAAGGATTATCGCAGACAATATCAATATTTTCAAGATATTACGACGTATTCAGCAATTAAATTACCCGTACCCAAAGGGTTTGAAAGGAAGTACACGTCCGAAAGCAATAAATGCTCGAAAAGGTACCAACCTGCCCTTGCGCTTTAATTTCTTCCATTCGAATACTTCTTTTCAAACAGAATTGTATTAAATTAATGAGTCCTGAGCCTAGGTCCTCAAATATATCTGGCAATAGTCTTGTCGCTCTGTTGCCATAGGATGGAACATGGGCAACACTCGCGCAAGAAGCCATAGGATATCCATACCGAATATTTCATTTTTTGACTAAATGGTAAATATATTTTATGGCAAGGCGATCAAAAAGCTCGAAACTCAAATAATGACGTGCTAGCTTTTGGTTGCGGGAGCGAGGAATAATAAAAATGAGCGAATACGCCATTGAACTGAAGGGGATCAATAAAAGTTTTGGCCCTGTGCGTGCCAATCACGATATTAATCTGCCAATCACGCAAGGCACCATTCACGGAATTATCGGCGAAAACGGGGCCGGTAAATCGACCCTGATGTCAATTCTCTATGGGTTCTATCAGGCAGATAGCGGCGACATTTTTGTCAATGGCAACAAGATGACGATTTCTGATAGCCAAGCCGCCATCGCCGCCGGCATTGGCATGGTGCATCAGCACTTTATGCTGGTGGAAAATTTCACCGTTTTGGAAAATATCATTCTTGGGGCCGAAGGTGGCAATATTCTCAACAAGGCAATTGGTCAGGCGCGCAAGGAACTATTAAAACTCGAAGAAGATTATGGCCTGACGGTAGATCCCGATGCGATTATCGAAGATTTGCCCGTGGGCATTCAACAGCGGGTGGAAATTCTAAAGGCGCTTTATCGTGGTGCGGAAATTCTAATCCTGGACGAGCCAACCGGCGTGCTCACCCCTTCTGAGGCCGATCACCTGTTTAACATTTTGCGCCAATTGAAAGATCAGGGCAAAACCATTGTCCTCATCACCCACAAGCTGCGGGAAATTATGGCGATCACCGATAATGTGTCGGTCATGCGCCAGGGCACTATGGTTGCCACCCGAAAAACCTCTGAAACCAGTGTTGCCGATTTGGCCGAGTTAATGGTTGGCCGCCGGGTATTGATGCAGGTCGACAAGGGCGATGCCAACCCAACTGACGTAAAGCTTGCGGTGGAAAATCTCACCGTAAAAGACAGCCGCGGTGTCATTATGGTTGATGATGTCTCATTTGAAGTGCGGGCCGGTGAGATTGTCGGCATTGCGGGCGTTGCCGGTAATGGGCAATCGGAACTTTTGGAAGCAATTGCCGGTATTGTGCCAGCCGAAACCGGGCGGGTGCTACTCGACGGCGAGCCGATAAACGTGACCGGCGGGGCAGACCCGGCGCTTCTGCGCGAAAAAGGCATGGTGCATGTGCCGGAAGACCGTCACCATATGGGGCTGGTGCTGCCGTTTGAGGAGTATGAAAATTCCATTCTTGGTTATCACAATCAGGAGCAATATCTCTCTGGTGCTTTTTTGAACATTGATGCCATTCGGGCCGATGCGAAAGAAAAGATCGAACAATATGATATTCGCCCGCCGAACCCACGGCTTAAAACCGCCAATTTTTCTGGCGGTAACCAGCAAAAAATCGTGCTGGCCCGCGAAATGGAACAGGACCCGGTGGTACTTCTGATTGGCCAACCAACCCGCGGCGTTGATGTGGGTGCAATTGAGTTCATCCATAAACGCATTATCGAAATGCGCGATGCGGGAAAAGCCGTGCTGCTGGTATCTGTCGAGCTGGATGAAATCAGATCTCTTTCTGACCGGGTGCTGGTGATGTTTGCCGGTAAGGTTGTCGGCGAGCGCAGCCCGGAAACCTCGGAAGGCGAATTGGGCCTGTTGATGGCCGGGGTTGAGGGACAGGCAGCTGAATGACCGGGGCAAAAATATCAATTTTAACGCTTGGCGTTGAGGATCTGGAACGATCTCTCAACTTTTATCAGGCATTGGGCTGGAAAGATTCTACCCACAGCCAGGACAGCGTTAAATTTTTGCAGGGCAACAATATTGTTCTGGGTCTTTATGGCCGTGCGGCCTTGGCTGAAGATGCAAATTTCGACGACACAAGCTCTCCATCCGAGCAATTTCCCAATGTGGTAATGGCTATTAATCTTGCCTCTGAAGCGGCGGTCAATGATTTTTTCAAACGGGCGATTGATGCCGGCGCCTCCCCGCAAAAACCACCTGAAAAAGTGTTTTGGGGCGGTTATTCCAGTTATATCCGCGACCCGGACGGCCATTATTGGGAAATCGCCTATAACCCATTTGTAAAATTTGATGCCGACGGCAACTTTACGCTAGAGGTTGCATCATGACTGCGGCACTTTTGGTGATCGATGTACAAAACGCGCTTGATGACCCTGTCTGGGGCCGTCGCGGCCAATTGGAAATGGAAAAGGCAATTGCCAGCCTGTTGGAAAAATGGCGCGAACGCGGCGATCCGGTCATCCATATCAGGCACGATTCCACCGATCCCAATTCGCCCTATCGACCCGGCCAGGATGGCAATAATTTCAAAAAGGAAGTAGCCCCGCTTGAGCATGAACCGGTGGTTGATAAACGCACCCACAGTGCTTTTATCGGCACAGATTTAATGCAGGTTCTGGAAGATTGCGGTTGCACCGACATTGTTGTAACCGGCGGATGGCTGGAAAACTCGGTTGAGTCCACCGTTCGCATGGCAGGCAATCTGGGTTTTATGGTTTACCTGCCGGAGGACTGCGTTGCCAGTATTGACCGGCTGGACCGACAGGGGAAAAAATGGACCGCAGAAGAGGTGCACGCGCTCACCCTATCCATATTGGATGGTGAATATGCAAGCATCCTGTCCTCGCAAGATTTACTAATGGAGGCAAACAATTGAAAAACGAACTTCCCAAATGGGCTGACTACGGGTTAATCCCGCTGATCAACCTGGCGATTGCCTTCACAGTTTCGGGCCTGGTGGTTTTATTCGTTGGCGAAAACCCAATTGAAGCGGCAAAACTTTTGCTGCGTGGCTCGCTTGGCTATGGCGAAGGCATCGGCTTTACCCTGTTCCATGCGACCAACTTCATATTTACCGGACTTGCTGTGGCAGTGGCCTTTCACTGCGGGTTGTTCAATATCGGCGGCGAAGGTCAGGCCTATATCGGCGGGCTTGGCGTTGCCATTATTTGCCTGTCACTCGATACCGTCGCCCCTTGGTGGATAACCTTTCCGCTGGCCATTGCGGCCAGTGCGCTGTTTGGTGCGGCCTGGGCTTTAATTCCCGCTTGGCTGCAGGCCAAACGCGGCAGCCACGTGGTTATTACCACCATTATGTTCAACTTTATTGCCGCCAGTGTGATGGTTTATCTACTGACGGGCATGTTGCGTCCACAAGACTCGATGGCGCCGCAAACCCGTACCTTTGAGGTTGGCGGACAAATTCCCAAACTGGACTTTATGATGGACTGGTTTGGATTGGATATTGGCGGCGCACCGCTCAATCTTTCTTTTCTTGTGGCGCTGGTTGCGGCATTTCTGGTCTGGGTTTTAATCTGGCGTACAAAGTTCGGCTATGAGCTTCGCACTATGGGCACCAGCCCGACGGCGGCGGTTTATGCGGGCATTCCGCCGGTAAAAACCGTGGTAATCACCATGCTGATTTCAGGTGCATTGGCTGGCATGATGGCGTTGAACCCGGTTATGGGCGAACAGGCGCGGGTCGAACTGGATTTCGTTGCCGGTGCAGGTTTTGTTGGTATCGCAGTGGCACTAATGGGCCGCTCTCACCCGGTTGGCATTGTTATTGCCGGAATTTTGTTTGGCATGCTTTATCAGGGCGGCGCTGAACTTGCCTTCGACATGCCGAATATTTCCCGCGACATGATCATTGTTATTCAGGGGCTGGTGATTTTATTTGCCGGTGCACTTGAGCACATGTTCAGACCAGCCCTAATCAATTTTTTCGAGATATTGTCGATCAATTCCAAATCCTCCAGCAAGGAGGCCGCGTAATGGATCTCATTATTCAATTGCTTGATACCACGGTCCGCCTTTCTGTTCCCTTGCTGCTTGCCTGCCTTGCGGGGCTTTATTCAGAACGCTCGGGCGTGTTTGACATTGGCCTTGAGGGCAAGATGCTCGGTGGGGCTTTTGGCGCGGCCGCCATTGCAGCCACCACGGGTTCAGCGTGGCTTGGCCTTTTATCGGGCATTGCGGTCGCCGTTGCATTGTCGCTCATCCACGGTTTTGCCTCTATCACATCACGCGGCAACCAGATTGTTTCGGGTGTGGCGATCAATTTTGTGGCGGCAGGTTTGACCGTGCTGCTTGGTCAAAGCTGGTTTGGACTTGGCGGTAAAACCCCGCAATTGCCAAATGCCGCCCGGTTTTCACCTATCGAGTTGCCCTTTGCCGAGGCTATGGCCGATGTGCCAATTATCGGCCAGATTTATGTGGAATTGATCTCCGGCCATAACATTCTTGCCTATGTAGCCTTTTTAATGGTGCCGCTTACCTGGTGGGTATTGTTTCGCACCCGTTTCGGCCTACGGCTTCGTGCGGTTGGCGAGAACCCGGCAGCCGTTGATACGGCCGGTATATCAGTTGTCTGGGCGCGCTATCGCGCTGTAATTATCTGCGGCATTCTATGTGGCATTGCAGGCACTTATCTTTCCATTGCCCAATCCGCAGGCTTTGGCCGCGATATGACAGCTGGCAAAGGCTTTATTGCGCTTGCAGCATTGATTTTTGCCAAATGGAAACCGGTTAATGCGATGTTTGCCTGCCTGCTATTTGGCTTTCTCGAAGCGCTTGATATTCGTTTTCAGGGCGTTGAACTTCCAGTTATCGGGGTTATTCCGGTACAGCTGATGCAGGCATTGCCTTATATCCTGACCGTCATTCTACTTGCCGGCTTTATCGGCAAGGCAATTCCGCCGAAAGCCGGTGGTATCCCTTACGTGAAAGAACGCTAAGCAATGTCGGATCGTCTTTATAATGCGGCGCGCGCAGTAATGGGCCGGGCGCACGCGCCCTATTCCAAATTTCAGGTCGGCGCTGCAATACTGGCTTCCAATGGCGAAATCTATGTCGGTTGCAATGTGGAAAACGCCGCCTACCCGGAAGGGTGGTGTGCCGAAACCTCGGCCATTGCCGCAATGGTTGCCGCAGGGCAAAGCGAAATTGTCGAAATCGCAGTGATTGCTGAAAAAATGCCAAAGGTTACGCCCTGTGGCGGCTGCCGCCAGCGCATTGCGGAATTTGGCAGTGCCAATACAATGGTGCATCTTTGCGATGCCAATGCTATCATTGAAACGGTCAGGCTGGGTGACTTGCTGCCAAAATCGTTCGGCTTTGAGAATTAGAACCAGGCTCAATTAGGAAAACAATATGCGTGAAGCAACAACAGAAATCATCAGGCAGCTTGATGGTCTGTCCCCTAGGCTTGCCCTTGTGCTGGGGTCTGGCCTTGGTGATCTGGTCGACAAAATCGAAAACCCGATAGAGATGCCGTTTGGTGATCTGCCGGGTTTTCCGCAAAGCGGGGTTTCCGGCCATTCGGGAAAACTGGTTGCTGGTACGCTTGCGGGCACTCAGGTTATCATGCTTTCCGGCCGCAAGCATTATTACGAAGAGGGCGATGCGGCAGCTATGCGCTTTCCGCTGCAAGTGCTGAAAGAAATTGGCATTACCCAGGTTATTTTAACCAATGCGGCCGGTTCCCTGCAAGATGACATGCCACCGGGATCGCTGATGCTGTTGAACGATCATATCAACTACTCCGGTCGTGACCCGCTGATTGGCGAGGAAAGTGACACACGCTTTGTGCCAATGGTCGATGCCTATGACCCTGAAATTCGCACGGCGCTGGAAGATGCCGCCACCCAGGTGGGGATTCAACTGCATCACGGAGTTTATATCTGGTTTTCAGGCCCAAGCTTTGAGACCCCTGCCGAAATTCGCATGGCTAAAATTTTGGGGGCTGATGCGGTTGGCATGTCCACCGTACCGGAGGTTATTTTGTGCCGCTTCCTTGGGCTGAAAGTTGCTGCATTTTCCATCATAACCAATTATGGGGCAGGCCTTGCGGGTGGCGATCCTTCGCATGGCGAAACCAAAGAAATGGCCCCGCTTGGCGGTGAACGGCTGGGCCGCGTATTAGAGTATTATCTGAAAAAACTGGTGTAAAAATGAGTATAGTCGAAACCAATGCAACGCCTGTAAAAGAGCTGCAAGCTGCTGGAACAAAAGAGCTTGTGCGGCTAGATTCTCACGAGCACGAGCGCAATCCGGGCGGCGCGCTAAAACTCGAATTATTTGAAAATATGTCGATCAATCTTTCCGCCGTTCAGCGGCGGGCATCAACGCTTGCCACACGACGCACGGTCAAAAAGCAATGGCAGGCCGCATGGCTTATCCGCGCTATCGAATGTATTGATCTCACCACTCTTGCGGGCGATGATACGCCGGGCCGTGTGAAAAGGCTTTGCGCCAAGGCACGCCGCCCCTTGCGCGACGACATTAAATCAGCACTTGGTCTTGGCGACTATGATCTGCATACCGGGGCTGTTTGTGTTTACCCGACAATGGTTGCAACAGCCGTCAAGGCACTTTCAGGCAGCAATATTCCGGTAGCTTCGGTTGCAACCGGCTTTCCGGCAGGCCTTACCCCCCTGCCGCAGCGATTGGCCGAAATTCGCTTTGCTGTTGACGAAGGGGCACGCGAAATCGACATTGTAATTTCCCGCGCGCAGGTGCTAACCGGCAACTGGCAGGCCATGTATGATGAGATTTCGCAAATGCGCGAGGCCTGCGGTGATGCCCATATGAAAACCATTTTGGCCACCGGTGATTTGAAAACCCTGAGCAATGTCTACAAGGCCTCAATGGTTGCGATGATGGCCGGGGCCGATTTCATCAAAACCTCGACCGGGATGGAAGGGGTGAATGCCACCCTGCCCGTTTCTCTGGTTATGGTGCGGGCATTGCGCGATTACTTTGAGCAGACATCCTACCATGTGGGCTTCAAGCCAGCGGGTGGTTTGAAAACCACGAAAGACGCGCTTTCATGGCTGATCCTGATGAAAGAAGAGCTTGCACCCGAATGGTTGAAACCAGACCTTTTCCGTATTGGCGCAAGTTCGCTATTGGGCGATATTGAGCGCCAGCTTGAACATAATATTACCGGGCGATATTCCGCCGCCCACCGCCATGCATTGGCTTAGAGAGCACGTATAATGAACGACATAAATGACATTTTGAACACGATGGAATATGGCCCGGCAGTGGAAGATGCCAGCGAAGTGCGGCAATGGCTATCTGACCACAAGGCCACGTTCGGCCATTTAATTGGCGGCAAATTTACCGAACCGAAAGAGGGCTCAACCTTTAAGGTGAGCAATCCCGCAAATGGCGAAGAACTTGCCATCATTGCCAAGGGCAGCAAGGCGGATGTTGATTTAGCTGCTAAAGCTGCCGCCAAAGCCGCCACCAGCTGGGCCGCATTAACCGGCAATCAGCGGGCGCGGCATCTCTATGCGCTTGCCCGGCAGGTGCAAAAACATGCGCGTTTTCTGGCCGTGCTGGAAACGCTGGACAATGGCAAAACCATTCGCGAAACCCGCGATATTGATATTCCATTGGTCGCCCGGCATTTCTATCATCACGCGGGCTGGGCAGAACTGGTGGAAGACGAATTTCCCGGCCATGTGCCTGCCGGTGTTTGCGGATTGATCATTCCGTGGAACTTCCCGCTGCTGATGTTGTCGTGGAAAGTCGCCCCCGCGCTCGCCGCCGGGTGCACGGTTGTTTTAAAGCCTGCCGAACACACACCTCTAACCGCTATAGCTTTTGGCGAAATCTGCAAACAGGCGGGCCTGCCCGATGGGGTGTTCAATATTGTCAATGGTGATGGTGATACCGGCCGTCATGTGGTTGACCATCCAGCCTTCAACAAAATCGCCTTTACCGGCTCGACCGAAGTCGGCCGGATTATTCGCAAGGCAACGGCTGGCACCGGCAAAAAGCTCTCGCTTGAACTTGGCGGCAAATCTCCCTTCATCGTCTATGAAAGTGCCGATATTGATAGCGCCGTTGAAGGGGTGGTTGATGCGATCTGGTTTAATCAGGGCGAGGTTTGTTGTGCAGGCTCCCGCCTTTTGGTGCAGGAGGGCATTGCCGAGCGCTTCTATGACAAACTGAAAGCCCGGATGGAAAAGCTGCGGCTTGGTAATCCGCTGGATAAAACAATGGATATGGGCGCGGTTGTCGCCCCGGTGCAGTTGGAAAATATCACCAAATGCGTTGCCTCCGGTGTCAGCGAGGGGGCCACCCTTTGGCAACCTGAATGGGCCAAAGCGCTGTATGAAAGCAATATCAAGGGTAGCTTCTATCCGCCGACATTGTTCACCGATGTGGAATCTTCCTCCAATCTGGCACAGGAAGAAATTTTCGGCCCGGTCATATCCGCCATGACCTTCCGCACCCCGGATGAGGCAATGGTGCTGGCCAATAATACCCGCTACGGGCTGGCCGCCTCCATCTGGTCGCAAAATCTCGATGTGGCCTTTGATGCCGCGCGACGGGTGAAAGCCGGCATTGTGTGGATTAACTCGACCAATCTGTTTGACGCGAGCGTCGGCTTTGGCGGCTATAAGGAATCCGGCTATGGCCGCGAGGGTGGCAGCGAAGGCATGGCGGAATATCTCGTGCCCGAATGGCAAAAATCGGCGGCCAAACTTCCCAAGCCGGACGACTTTTCCGAGGCCCATCCGGTGGGCACAAGCATACTTGCCAAACCGGAGCAACTGGATCGCACCATGAAAATGTATGTGGGCGGCAAGCAGGCCAGACCTGATGGCGGCTATAGCTATCCGGTCTATGATTATAAGGGCAATATCGTCAGCGAGGCCGGACTTGGCAGCCGCAAGGACATTCGAAATGCGGTTGAGGCCGCCCGCAAGGCAGACGGCTGGTCGGGCATGACCGGCCACCAACGGGCGCAGGTTTTATATTTTTTGGCTGAAAACCTTGAGGCACGGGCGAGTGATTTTGCCGAGATTCTATGCCAGGGCTCCGGCCTTTCCACTACTAAGGCGATGAAAGAGGTTTCAGCCTCTATCGCGCGCATAATGTATTACGCCGCATGGGCCGATAAATATGACAGCGAGGTGCGCGCTCCCGCCGCCAATATGCTCGCCCTAGCGCTGAAAGAACCCTATGAGGTGATCGGCATATCCTGCCCGGATGAGACGCCACTTCTGGCGATGATTTCCACCGTCATTCCAGCCATTGCAATGGGCAACCGGGTAGTGGTCTCCCCCTCACCCCTGCAGCCGCTGGTGGCGGGGTCATTCTATCAGGTATTGGATACATCTGACGTTCCCGGCGGGGTGATCAACATCATCACCGGCAAGCGCGATACGCTGGCCGAAACTATGGCCGCCCATGATGACATAAACGCGATGTGGTATTTTGGCGACCAGCAGGGCTCAACCATGGTCGAACAGAATTCATCCGGAAGCCTTAAACCCACATGGGTAAACTATGGCAAGGCGCGCGACTGGTTTGATCGCAGTCAGGGACAGGGCAAAGAATTCTTGTTTAAGGCCGTACAAATAAAATCCATCTGGACCCCATTCGGGGTTTGATCAGAGCGATTCATACTTTGGTTGAATCGCTCTTTAATTTATTTCACTCACGGCAGTTCGTGCTTCGCCCGGCCAGCGTGGGCGCGGCACAAAGTGCCGGGCTCCATTTGAAGCCTGACTGTTTCCACTTTTAATGTAAAACAGCCTAGGGCCAGGACCTA
>JALSIJ010000187.1 GCA_026981655.1 Rhizobiaceae bacterium
TGCCCCGGATCACAATCAATTATCGTTGGTAGCGGTGCACCCATAGTTTTGCCTTTGAATGATCAATTTATGTCCGGTATAACAGCAGGTTAAAAACATCAACCACTTCAACCACAATTACAATATAGGGGGAGAGTTGTTAGCGCGGTTTATAAACCGGCTGCGCTGGTTGCGGCCTGGAATAGCCAGGATCATATCGCGCACCGGAATATTGCGCGTCTTGTTGATAAAGGCCCGATTGAGCTGGATTATAATCACCATGTAAGGGCCTTCGATTGCTCAGAAAACCCAGTGAAAATAATCGGCGGCCGGCGAACATAGAGTTGAACAGGGCGAGCATCAATCCGACCAGCCCCCCGACAATCAAGCCAATGCCGGCAATGACCTTTCGGTTGGGACTGTCCTTTTGCAAGGGCGGTGTTGCCTTGGTGATAACGCGCGCATTTGTGGTCGTCAAACCTTCCTGCTCGCTGGTTTCGCGCGAACGCAGCAGATAATCCTCATACACCCGCTTATGAGCCGCAAGCTCGCGTTCCAGTTCACGCAATGTGATGAGCGAATTGCCTGTTCCCGCAGCGGCGGCCTTTACGGTGTTTAATTGTTCATCAAGCCCTTGTTGACGCTTGACCGCACGTTCGTAATCCTGCTTTGATCCGGCAATTGAACGCTTGATTTCCTTCGATATTTGAGCACGAGCGCTTTCCAGTTCAGCACTTGCAGCAATACGCTCTGGATGTTTGGGGCCAAGTTTGGCAGAAATCCGGTCAGCCGCTGACTTCAAACCTGCATAGCGCACACGAAGTTGAGAAAGCGTGCCGGTGTTCAGGCTTGCGGGCAAAGCGCCGGAAACAACGCCAGCCAGATCAATTGAGCGCAGTTGTTCCATTCTGGTTCGTGCATTTACGGTTTCAATGCGCGCTATCGCCATTTGCTCATTTATTCGAGACAGTTGCACTTCGCTGATTAACTTGCCATCGCTGGTGACCAGCCCGTTTTCAGATTTGAAATTAGCGACTTTACGCTCTGCCGTTTGCACCCGGTTACGCAAGGTTTCCAACTTGAGCGAAAGATCTTCACTGGCATCGCGAGCGATTTTTGAACGCGCGCCAGATTCGCCACTGACATAGGCTTTGGCAATCGCATTGGCGATGCGCGCTGATTTATTAGCGCTTTCCGTCGTCATGCCAATGGAAACGATGAAAGTGCGACTACCACGGGTAATCGTCAGCTTGTCTTGAAGATTATCCAATATGATCTGCCGGTCCCTGCCCGGACTACCGGAATAACGGCCTGAGCCAAATATATTGAAAAACCCGGAACTGCTAGAACCTTTTTCGGAAAACTCAGTGTCGTTGAACAGGCTTTCCCGGTCGATAACCACGTTCAACACGCTGGTGGATTCAATTATTCTTAGCTGGCTTTCCAGATAGGCAATCATGGCTTCGCCGCCATATCCTGTGGTCGACAACTGCTTGTCAATCAGGGTTATCCCTTGCGGGTCTATCAGCAATTCGGCCCAAGCCTGATATTTATCAGGCAATGTCTTTGAATAAATGCCCGCCAACACGGCTCCAATTAATGCCGCTGCGCCGATGAGCTTCCATGAGCCAAGAATGGAGGTAAAAAGCTTATCCATATCCAATCCGCCACCAAAAGCAACAGGAACAGACGGTTGATTTTGGCCATATAATCCACCTCCCTGCGATGTCATACCAGACGAATGAGGTGCTGTAAGAGTGTTGGGTGCATATGGTGAGTTGGGTGCATATGGCGAATTATTTTGCACCACAGGATCGCTGTAATTTTCCGTTGGCAGTTCATAGGGAGAACCATGAAATTGCCCATTTGGATAATGACCATATGGCACATTGCCTGGGGGCTCGCTCGAATAGGCGTTTTGCGGTGGTAATGGCGGTACAGGTGGGTATTGCGTTCGATTGGCTGTTTGTTGCCATTGCTTGAAGCTCTCAAACCGTGCCCTCTCCTCTCGCTGATGTGCCTTTTGCCTTTGGGCAATATCCGCACTACCAACAACGGGGCGCGAGACTTCCTGTTCATGAAATTTAGTATGCCGGACTCTCTCAATTTCCTGAGCGAGTTTGTTGGCTTTATCTTCAAATCGTTGCGATGCGAGGCGCTCCACTTCCATACGTGCTAATTGTTCGGAGCGCTGGAATTCGGCTTTTTTTGCCCTGAGTTCCGCCCGGTCTGCTTCTTTTTGCGCAGCCGCGTTCTTCTCTCGCTGTTGGGTAAAATCATCAATTTGACTGAGAAGAGATTTATTTGAATTGTTTGCACCCGCCTGGGCGGTTTTTTCATCGCGATGGGGCGTAAAAGGCACAATCACATCAAGCAACGAACCTGACGTGGCTTTGGCATTACGGCCAACTTCATCGCCCCCAACCAGCTTTTTTGCAAAATAATCAAACATTTAAGAATGTTTTCTCCACCACAATTACATCGTTGAAGAATCCTTCATCGGCGCTCCCCCTATTTATTAATTGTCATGGATAACAAACCTTTAATATGCCTCAAGAAAACCAATTGTTTTTAAGGTCCTATAGACCTCAAATGGTTGAATAATTGAAAAATCTACCCAAGGTTTCGATATTTCTCGATGGTATGAAAGAGCGGTTTTGGTTGATAATTTTGGTCCAATGGAAGGGGCCGGTTTGGGGCACCATCCTTGCGCTTGAACACATCAGAAATCCAAGAATACTTATCGGTAATTCCCCAGCAGGTTATGGATTCGACTTTGCCTGCCGAATAAAGTGCGGTTAAAAATTCTGCTGCAGTGCGCGCAACCGCAAGGTCGCGTTTTGGATGATCTCTTGCCAACCGCCAGTCAATTACATCAAGCTCGGTCACTAGAAGTTTTACACCCAGGCTGGTGAGCTTTTTAACAAATAGCGCCAGGCCATCCGCATCGGTTTCACGCTCGGCATATAAATGCGCCTGCAAGCCAACTCCGTGGACTGGAATATTCTGGTCTTGCAGATTTCGAACAATTGCTAATATGGCGTTGCGCCTTGCATCAAACCTCTGACCAAAATTTGCCAGATCATAATCGTTGATGACCAATTGCGCATTCGGGTCGGTTTTTGCAGCAGCCTTAAAGGCGATTTCCACATGCTTACGCCCCAGCAGATCGAGCCAGATGCCTTTACGCCAATTGCCTTGTGACAACGGGTCATGTGCCACCACCTCGTTCACCACGTCCCACGAGGGAATTACGCCGCGATACCTGTCGACCACCTGCTCAATATGCTCGACCAGCAATTTTTCAGCCTGTTTGGCGCTGCTGATTGTTTCCACCCATTTGGGATTATAGGCATACCAAAGCAAGGCATGTCCGCGCACAGATTTGCCGTGAAGTTTAGCAAATTCAATGATCTCATCGGCACCGGCGAAATCAAATTCGTGCCTGTTGTGACGAAGTGATGCCCATTTGAGCGCATTCATCGGCACCAGAATATCTGCGTATTTAATCAGCGCTTTTCGGTATTCGGGGTCATTTCGAAACGGCTCCAATTCGACAGCGACGCCAAAAGGTGTTTTTGTTGCGGCCGAATTTGCAATACTGATGGGCAATCCGCCAGCCAGCAATGCGCCTGTCCCTCCCAGGGCCGCGCCAATTGAATTGACAAACGAACGGCGTGTTAATCTTCCTGTGATAAAAGTGCTCATTCAACTGCAACCTTTTTGTCAGATACCAAAGCGCTATCAGGTTTAACTATAATATGGCATTCGTTCAGGGCACATTTGAAAAAATCGGCGGCAATAAAATTCGCGGCTTTATTTCCCTGCTTTCCGGTTCGCTTGGCCGAATGGTCATTTCGGTCGCCTATTTCGTCGCCGTTGCCAATGCCCTTAGTCTGGAAGAATTTGGCCTGTTTGCCACCGCTTCCGCCACCGGCGTGGTGCTTTCCCGACTGGCTGGATTTGGTTTTATTTCGCCGCTTTATCGCACCGCAACCGTCCGCCCTCGCTTGATCGGTGCCTATACGCTGGGTTATTTCGCAGCCTTTCTCGTCTCCCTGCCGCTGGTGCTTGGTGTTGCGATGGTATTTTACTGGCTGGTATTTTCCTCCGGCATGGGGCTTGCTGCCTTTTTGCTGGTCATGGCTGCTGAAATTATTTTCTGGCGATCGAGCGAAGCGGTCATCATTGTCAATAACGGGCTTTCGCGCTTTGCAACCGGTGCTTTCCTGACCATTGCGGGCACTGCCCTGCGCGCAGTATTTGCTGTGTATTTTCTCTATTCCGGCGATGGTACGCTCGATAGCTGGGCCCAAATGTATCTCATCGCTAATGCGATCAGCTTTGTGTTCTCGGCACTTTTCTTCTACCCGAAAACCCGGCTTCGCTGGAAGCCTCGAGCATATATCGGCCGGATGAGAGATGCATTTTCGGTCTCCGCTGCTGAAGTGTTGTTTTACCTGCAAATGGAACTCGACAAGATTCTGGTTCTGGCAATTGGTGGCGAAGCAACTGCCGGTCTCTACGCGATTATTATGCGGCTGGTTGATTTGACCGCCATGCCGGTGCGGGCTTTCAATACGCTTCTTGTACAAGCCATGATGAAAAACCGGGGTGCCACGGGCGGTAAAAAATCCAAAATTCTGACCGAATTCGGCATTGCAACAGTCTCCATTCTGGGTCTTGTTGCTTTGGTGATTTTGCTCAATTTCGCTCCTGGCATTCTGGGCAATAATATTGCTCAGGCATCGGGATTTCTCTATCTGGTTTTGCTGGTTCCAGCGTTTCGCAATCTGATCGAATATCATGCGGAGCTCCTTTATGCTCGCGAGCAGACAACCGCACGTGCGGTGGTTCTGGCACTCGTCGGCGGGCTGAAAGCTCTGTTGCTGATCTTGCTGTTAAGCACCCTAAAAGATTTTGCAGATCGGGCCTTGTGGTTAAATGCAGTATTCATTGCTCTTTACCTCTTGTCTGCTATTGCCACTTATGGGATTGCGATGAAAATCAAATCGAAAGCGGCAAAGCCCACCTGACATTGCAATGGATTTACATCAGTTTGCGCAGCAAATCCGTATCCGTGTTGGTAAATGACTGAATACCAATCGCGTATTGCTCGTGATCCATCTGATCAACAAACGCGCGCAGTGAGTTTTGATTGAGCGCTTCACCACCCCAATAGGTAAGGCAAAGCCCTTTATCCGCATGCCAATGGCCAGATTTTTCTTTCAGATAGTCATCCACATAGCAGCCATAAATCAGGCATTCAGAAAATGTCCTGTTGCGCCCAAGGGCAGATACCCAATCCCGCCCGGTAATGTTTTCGATATGGGTGCACATCTGCAAAACGCTCTCGCGACGCCAACTCACCAGATTATTGATATAGTCGTGATGAGGCAATTCCGGTACCGGCAGACCCAATAAGTTAGCGCTGGTTTTCAACCATTTAATGTGTTCGCCCTGTGCTTGCGATATGCCATCGGGCACCCGGTACAGCCGCAAATCCTGTCCACGCCACAGCGTATTTACGTCGAAGGGCCGGACAAAGAACATATCACTGTCACAATACAGCAACCCGTCATGTGGAATATGAGCTGCAATCGCGATGCGGCGTAATTGCTGCACATGCCAACCGCGCATTGGCAGAGTTTTTGTTGAAAGCCAGACCTTTTTAGCCGTTGACGAAAACCCGCCACGCACTACCCGCAGCCAATCGGGCAAAATATCCTGCTCATTTATAATATGACGATTGGCACTTTTCAGAGAGGAAAACAGCTTATAATCGTCGTCGTCAACCAATATATAATGATCGCTGATATTGCTCACATGGAGATCAATACTATCGACCAGCAGGCGGCAACGATCATAGTCGGCCGCATAGCTTGGGGTAATGATGGCGGTCGTATTCTGCCGCGCCATAATCATCCATTCCTGCTGAATTTTTGCTTCAGCGAACGAAGAATAAACAGAGGGTTTCCAATCAGGTATCGCTTCCACATACGGCGCGGTTCCTGCCATAGCCGGTAAGCCCATTCCAACCTGAACTTCCGAATGAAATTCGGTGCGCGCGGTACACTATCGGCGGCAAAATCAAAAAAGGCCCCAACACCGATTGCAATGGTGCAATTGTCTTTCGAGCAATGTTCCGCAATCCATCGCTCCTGTATAGGATTACCCAGAGCCACAAGCAGAATATCCGGCCGGGTTTCGGCCAAATGTTTTAACATCTTTCTTTCGGCCGGGCGTGATAAAAACCCGTGACCAGCCACTTCGAACTGATGGACTGGAAAGCGCGCCTGCAAATTTTCTACCGCAAATTCGGCAACACCGGGTTCTGAACCAAATAGGGCAATCTTTGCCCCCTGCGTCAGATGGGCAAAGAGAGCTGGAATGAAATCGGTTCCATTGAGGTTTGCTGGGAATTTTTCACCGTAATTGATAGTCGAACCAATATCGACACCAACGCCATCTGCCAGAACATCAAATTTTTCGAGATCGTTTTTATAAGCGCTATCGTGCTGGGCGATATTTGCGCCATGAGCGTTCAAGAAGGCCAGTTTAATATGGTGGTTTTGTTCTATTGCCCAAGATAGGTGGTCCAGGGCATCAGATTTGGAAAACACGCAAACCTTTATGCCGAGTATGCTGCGCGCCTCGTGATTTGCACGCGCAGGCAGCACATTGGTTGTTCCAAATCGGGTCAAAACCCCTGTTTTTGTTTCCAACATATTATCGATCACAACCCACAGCCAGTTTCATATGCCTGCCCCAGCAGGCTGAAACTCCAGCATTTCATTGCTGGTATCAAAGTAAGCCCAACCAGTTCCGGGTAATTTATCTCTTCCCGGTGTTAAGCTACTCCCCAATTTATCCGCAAATCATATGCCAGTTAAATGTGCCAATTCGAGACTGAATGGCTGAAATGGCATTATGCACGCGAACCCCAATGGCGGATGATAACCGACAAGCGTTTATGAGCGGTCAACAAATTGAAAATTAATTATCGCGCAAAACTGGCAAGCCCGCGTTCCAGACCTGCATATAAAGCATCGCGTTGTTTTTTGGTGAAACTCACGCCATCAAGCCTTGAAACTTTCCCGGTTTTTACATTCTCAACCATTGTATTGAGCGCGACTGCAAAGGCTTTTGCATCATCTTCCACCGAACAGTTTGCCGGAATTGACCCGACACCGCGCACAGATGATGACGTGGCGCAGCAGGGCATTCCCATTTGAAATGCTTCTATGGTTTTAAGCTGAACACCCGTACCACTTCGACTTACCAATGCAAGGATACGCGAGTTTTCAACAAATTCATTGGCATCCTCCACCCGGCCAACGAATTTCACCCCCGGATGGGCAGAATGCATCATTGTGGGGGTATTTCCAGCAATTGAAACCGACAGGTCCGGGTTTAGATGCGGGACAACCTCATCCAGAAACCATTTCAGACCGACAAAATTTGGTTGCCAGGACCATGTGCCGATTAGGCCAATATCGTGAATATGCTGCTGCTTGGATGGATCCGGCGCGCCCGCTTTATATTGGGTTGGAAACAGTAGATTTAATACACTTACGTTTTTGTTGAACACCTCAATTTGTTCACGATCCTCGTTGCTCAGGCAAAATACATGCCGCGCGTTTTGGAACAGATTTCGCTCGACCCTCTCCAACAGTCGCGCATCGCGCTGATAAAGAAAACGCTTCAGCCGACCATCGGCACTCTGTGAATTTTGCCGGGCTGATAAATGCTCAATATTGTGGGCAACATAGAGGAACGGTGCAAAACTCAGCAATTTCGGGAATGCGGAGGGCATTTGAACGGAGTTGATTATCACGCCATCAATTGGGCCCAAAGACTTTAATTTATCTTCAAGCAATGCCCAAGGCACCACCTGTAATTTACTGCCCCCAACAGGCAAGCGGCTTTTGACCGCGCCAAGCATCCATGCCGTTTTTTGCAGCGTTGACGCGCTGGCGTTTTCCACATCCATCGTTTTCAGCACGATAGTATGCTCATCAGCTGGTGGCGATTGCCTAGGTTGCTGAAAACCAATTTCTGTTACTTTACAGCCGATTGCGCGTAAACCTGAAACAATAGATTCATTGGCAACCTCAAACCCGGTTGTCGGTTTACCGTCTGTTACCAGTGATGTGACAAATGCCAAATGCATCCAAAACCATCCAAATTTCGTTCAATTGCAACTGTTATACCTGCGACGGTTGAACGATGGGTTAAACCAAATCACATTTGATTCAGGCAATTTTCATCTATTTCAGGGATAATCCAAGAAAAGATACAGGGACTATGTCGATGAAAAATCAGCCCTCACCTGGCGATATTGAATTGCATTATGCTTTTGATGCCGAAAGTCAAAATGAGGCAGTGGCGCAAAATGTAGAAGTTGCGGTGACGCTTCCGACGTTTCGGCGGCCCGAGCACCTGTTGAAAACACTGAAGTCTATTGAAAATCAGGTGACGAAGAGAGATTTCGTTTGTGTCGTTATGGAAAATGACCCCGACACTGGCGAAGGTGCAAAAGTTGCTGCTGACTTTTTCAAACAAAGCAGAATTCGCGGAATTGTCATCAACGCCAATCGTCGGGGCAACTGCTCTGCCTATAATGCGGGCTGGTTTACCGCTTTGGAAAAATTCAGCAATCTTCGCTGGATTATGGTCATTGATGATGATGAGGTGGCCGAACCTGAATGGATTGAAAAAATGACCCGGTCCGCTGAAACGCTTGGCGTTGATATGGTTGGCGGGCCACAACACCCCCTTTTTGAAGGCCAAACAGATCCAAAATGGTCCAAACACCCGGTTTTTCAACCGGCGCACCACACAAGCGGCAAGGTTCCAATCATCTATTCAACCGGCAATGTGCTGATTTCAGCCGAGGTTTTACGTTATATGGGCTATCCTTATCTCGAGGAGAAATTTAATTTTCTTGGCGGCGGTGATTCAGATTTTTATTCGCGTTGCAAACGCGAGGGTTATAGATTTGGCTGGGAAAATGATGCCCCTGTTATTGAGACCATTCCTGCGCGGCGCACAGAAATGAGCTGGCTGAACGCCCGAGGTTTGCGCAATGGTGCTATTTCGACATTGATTGAAAAACGCGCGGCAAACGGCATTACCGACAAAATTAAAATCGTTTTTAAATCGCTTGGATTGCTAATTGCATCACCTTTTCGATCTTTTGCACTATTTGTTAAGACCGGATCGCCAATAATCGGAATTTACCACATGAACGTGGCCGTTGGCCGCCTGTTAATGGAATTCGGATTTGCAAACGAGCAATATCGCGAACCTGAGAAGAACTGAACCATCCGCTTTGGGCCCCTCGCCTGCGGGTGGCCATTTTGTTGCGCCTGCTGCTTATGAAAACCAGCGCCTGACTTTACGCAGCGTCATTGCTATCTTGATGATGTTGTCAGTCTGGGTGTCATTTCATCCATTTACCACATCGCAAGGCGAGGTCAGCGGTGGTGACATTGTCAACCAGCTTGGCTTTGGTTCATTGCTGGTTCTTTGCGTAATTTCACTTGCAACCCTTGTTGAACGCGATCTGCTCTTAAGACTGTTGAAACCGTCATATTTTGCCGTCGGTGCCATGCTGGTTTTAAGCGTCTTGGTCTCATCGGCCATGGGCTCTTCATTTCGGGCAATGATCTTTTCAACAACCGTGATTTTGGCGGCCCTTACAGTTATGACCTTGCCGCGGAATATTGAGCAGTTTGCTAAAATTATTGCTCTGGGGTGCCTAATTTCACTGCTATTTTCCTATTTTGCTCTCTATGCCTATCCGCTTGATGCCATTCATCAGGCTGGTGGTAATGAGGACCAGCACGCGGGCCTTTGGCGCGGTGTTTACGACCATAAAAACATTGCCAGCGCAGTTATGTCGGTATTCGTGTTGATCGGTATATTTGTTTATCGCGAAAACCAGCGTTGGATCGGGGCTGCAATTGTCATACTGGCGGGTGTTTTTTTAATGCAGTCAGGGTCAAAAACCTCAATGGCTTTGTTGCCTGTTGCAATGGGCATGACATTCATATTGAGCCGCATCCACTCGCCAGTTACCCGATTTGTTATTACGCTTTTGCCGCTGGTAATCCTGTTCACGATAACGGTTGGAGCAGCGGTGTTTGAACCGGTCAATGCTGTACTTCAATCAATTGCACCGGGCACGACCTTTACCGGCAGGCTGGATCTTTGGCAGTATAGTGTTGAGCGGATAGGCGAGTATCCTTTTTTGGGTTATGGATTTGAGAATTTCTGGGGAACACCGATCGTTACCAATGCGGATCAACCGATCGAGCTTACCTGGGATGTGCGCGATATTGTTCACGGCCATAACAGCTATCTTGATGCAACAATCTCATTTGGAATTATCGGTCTGGCGGTTTCCATGCTGGTGCTGATCATAATGCCGGCAGCCGATTATGCTTCGTCCAACTGGCAGGGCCCCACTGCCCGGCTGGCAAATTTGTTCATCTCCATATGGATGTTCACTGCCTTAAATGCCTGTCTGGAATCATTCTTCTTCAGACGTGCAGACCCCGTTTGGTTCTGCATGTTACTGGCGGTGCTGGGCTTGCGGTTATTATCAACCTCGCAAGCCAAGCCAGTTCGTTAGCGCGGGTACGGCGCAAGCGCCGGGCAGCTCTTCGCCGCCCGACTATTTCAGGTTTAAATGTGAAGCCAGTCTGGTCACTTAAGAACTATGCCTTTTTGAGCAGGTCCAGATTGCCCTTGATGCGGGCGTTGTCCGGGGCCATACGAGCCGCTTTTCTAAGCAGTTTGCGCGCCTGGCGTTTATTGCCACGCAGCATTTGCGAGTAACCCTGATTGTTTAGAATTGCCGGTTTTGGCCCAACCAGTTTGATCGCCTGAAGGTATGCCCGGTCTGATCTGCTAAACAGTCCCAGCTGGTCGTATGATGCAGCCAAACCAAGCCAGGCTTCGGCTTTGGTTGGGTTTAATTCTACAGATTTCCTGAAATGCTTTTCAGCCAATCCGTAATTTGCAGCTCGGAAGTGCTGTTTTCCGGTTTCCATCTCGGTCAGCTTCACCGGCTGGCTCAGTCTGGATTGTCCCAATAGCCCACCATTGGTGGATGACCCCGAGTTATTTAAACTTTGGCAACCGGTCAGTGAAACTGAAACCAATAGTACCAACCCAACATTTCTTATTATTTTTTGCATTTCGCTAACCTTTGTCCCCAAGGAAATTGCTTTATACAATCTAGCAAAATTGCATTGATATTGGGTTTTGAAAGTCGGTAAAAATTTATGCAATTTCTAAGGTTTGCAAGGTGTTAATTCAAACGCACACCTCAGGCTTTTGCGGCAAAACGCGCATTATCAACCACCCGAATGAATTTTAAACGCCACCGGCAATGCTGCAATAATCAAGATAACCGGCAGAATACACAAGGTAACCGGCACGGACATTTTGGCTGGTAGTGCGTGGGCCTTTTCTTCGGCCAGCGCCATACGTTTGTCGCGCATATCATCACTGTAAACATTCAATGCACCGGCCAGGCTGGTGCCCAGTTCTTTCGATTGTTTAAGCAATGTTGCAAATGATTTCACTTCATCCAGATCAATCCGCTCCGCCATAGATTGCAGGGCGTCTTCCAGCGTCCGACCGGAACGTACTTCCAATGCGGCAATGTTGAGATGGATTGATAAATTTGGATAGGAGTACGCAATCTCTTCTGCAATACGGGTAATTGAGGCCTCCATGCTGAGGCCGGCTTCCACGCATACAATCATCAGATCCATAAAATCCGGGAACCCGCGACGGTTTTGCAAAGTCAGCTTCTTGATGCGGTGACCAAGATAAAACTGCGGCAGATAATAGCCAAGTGCCGCGCCCATTCCTGTTGCCATCATAATCTCGGTTGTGGTCCAGCCGGCAGAAAAATAGGAGACATAGATGAAAGCTGCAAACCCAAATATGGCCGCAAAAATGGGTCTGGAGAACAAATAGTAACCAGATGCATTTTGTTGGAAAAAACCGGCGCGTATTAATTGCAGCTTGAGTTTCTTGGTCGATTTCGGATCCGACTTTGCATAAAGATCATTGGTCTTTTCAGCCAGCATGCTTGCCACGCTGTCGCCATTTCGCTCGCGGGTTTCGCGGTCAAGTTTGGAAAGCATATCCATTGGAACGACACGTTTGTTTACCCGGCGACGTGCTGATACAATCTGATCGGCTTTCAGGGCAAACACATAGCCAACGCTGACCAGCAGAATAGTTCCGACAAGCAGGTACATAAAAACAGGTTCTTGCGATACTCTGAGCAGGGCTTCCATCATTAAATCCTGAAATTCATCATTCTGTGCATGGCGATATTACCGATCATCATCCAGCCAAACGCCATAGAGAGACCCGTGATAATGTAGGTTTCATGTATAATGTCGCCGTAATAGTTCGGTGTGAAAATCGTAATGAAAGCCATAACCGCGATCGGAACCGAGTTTAGGATAAGCGCCGAGGCACGCCCTTCGGAAGCAGCAGCTTTTACCTTACGGCGTAATTTTACCCGGCTGCGCAAGACGTTGGCCAATCCTTCAAGAATGACACCAAGATTACCACCGGTAATCGACTGAATTGAAATCGCCGTTACAAACAGCGGTAAATCTTCATAATCCACCCGCTTCTGCATTGCCTGAATGGCAGATACCAGATCAGAACCATAGGCAACTTCGTCTGATATTAAACCAAACTCGTGGGCAATTGGATCGGACATTTCACGCGATACCATTTTGATTGCAGTTGGAACCGGGTGCCCTGCTTTCAAGCTTCGAACGATCAATTCAATCGCTTCGGTAAATTGAAAAGCAAATCTCTTGATACGACGCGCCTTTAAATATTTCAAAACCCACAAAGGAAATGCAATGCCGATAAAGAGAGCCGCAGGTGCACTAATAAGCGTTGACACTCCTAGAGAGATTAAGGCCGCCAGCGCAACGGACACAATGGAAATCATCATGAAGATAAAGCGGTTGGAGCTAATTTTGCGGTCAGCTTGCACTAAAAGATTGTCGAGCCAATCAATCGAAAGATCGAAACCCAGGCCCTCTGCCCCGCCATTTTCCTTATGCAACAGGTAAACCGCGTTTTGCGGTGTAACTTCCTGTTCCAAAGGCAAAATTCTCCGATTTATGTGGTCGCGCTGCTTTTTGTATTTCAAGACAACCAAAACGGTTACCAGCAATACTGCTGACAACACAAAGCCTGCAGCAATGTACAAAACAGTTGCCTGTGGCAGGCTGGATATGGAAAAAATCTCGCTCAACATTATGCAACCTGTGGACGGTATTCTGGATCAAAATATTCACCCGGGAAAGATATTCCCTGCGCTTCAAGCTCATCCATAAAACGTGGGCGCACGCCTGTTGCACTGAACTCACCCTGCACTTTACCACCGGGAAGAATTCCGGTTCTTTTGTACACGAAAATTTCCTGCATCTGAATGACATCGCCTTCCATGCCGGTAATCTCGGCAACACTGGTAACTTTACGCTGTCCGTCCGAAAGCCTGGTGAGTTGTACAATTAAGTGGATCGCGCTTGAAATCTGACTGCGGATACTTGATACGGTCATCGGCATGCCGGTCATACCCAGCATTTGTTCAAGTCTGGATACGGCATCCCGCGGTGTGTTGGCGTGAATTGTCGCCATTGAGCCTTCGTGACCGGTGTTCATTGCCTGCAACATATCGAACGCTTCTTCGCCACGGCACTCACCCAATATCACCCGGTCGGGGCGCATACGCAGGGCATTTTTTACCAGATCGCGC
>JALSIJ010000188.1 GCA_026981655.1 Rhizobiaceae bacterium
AAAGCCCCGCTGGACGAAGGGGCGATCCGCGATCTGGAGCAGGTTATGCGCGATGCCTCGATCTGTGGGCTGGGGCAGGCGGCACCTAACCCGGTCAACCATCTGTTGACTTATTTTCGTGAGGAATTGTGATGAAACAGGCCACATCAACAACCCAGATTGATAATGAGCGCACCCGCGTTACTGAATGGCGGTTCGCGTCCGGTGCCGAGACCGGGGTGCATATCCATGAATATGACTATGTGGTGGTGCCGATGCTGGATGGCGTTTTGAAAATTGTAGCGCCGGACGGCACAGAAACGCTGGCAGAAATGAAGGCTGGACAAAGCTATTTTCGTGAAAAAGGCGTGCACCATAATGTCATAAACGCCAATGATTTCAAATACGCTTTTGTTGAAGTGGAATTCAAATGAGCGCCAAAATTTCTTTCATCCTCGATGGGGCCGAAGTTTCAGCCACGCCGGACGAGACCATTTGGCAGGTGGCGAAGCGCGAGGGCAACCGCATTCCGCATCTTTGCCATTTGGATCAGCCGGGCTATCGTGCCGACGGTAATTGCCGGGCCTGTATGGTGGAGGTTGAAGGCGAGCGGGTTTTAGCAGCATCCTGCCAGCGCAAGGTTGCCGAAGGGATGGTGGTTCAAACCGATAGCGAGCGGGCTGATAAATCGCGCCGCATGGTATTTGAACTTTTAGCCAGTGATATGCCCGCGCAGGAACAAAGCCCGGACAATCAATCATCCTTTTGGCAATGGGCGGAGAAATTTGGCATTTCCGGCAGTGAACGGCTGGGTTCGAAACCACGAGATGCAGCCGATGATCATGATATTTCCAATCCGGCCATTGCGGTTAATCTCGACGCCTGCATTGCCTGCGGGCTGTGCGTGCGAGCCTGCCGCGAAGTGCAGGTCAACGATGTGTTGGGCATGGGCGGGCGCGGGGGCGAAAGTCGCCCGGTATTCGATTTATCTGACCCGATGGGCCAATCCACCTGCGTCACCTGCGGGGAATGTGTGCAAGCCTGTCCGACCGGCGCATTGTTCGAAAAAACCTTAATGAATGCGGACGCCAAAACCCGCACAATACAGGAATTTGACCGCGAAGTGGCCTCCGTCTGCCCGTTTTGCGGGGTTGGTTGTCAAACCACGGTGCGGGTGAAAGGCAACAAGATCGTGCAGGTTGATGGCCGCGATGGCCCGGCGAACGAAGGCCGTCTCTGTGTCAAAGGCCGCTTTGGCTATGATTATGCGATGTCATCTGAACGGTTGGCCAAGCCGCTTATTCGCCGCGAAGATGCGCCAAAAAATGCGGACATTGATATGCGCGGGCGCGATATGATGGACATATTTCGCGAGGCGACATGGGAAGAAGCGCTTGCGCTTGCTGCCGGTGGTCTGAAAAATATTCGCGATGCGCGCGGCGGTGGGGCCTTGGCGGGCTTTGGTTCGGCCAAGGGTTCGAATGAAGAAGCCTATCTGTTTCAAAAACTGGTGCGGCAGGGTTTTGGCACCAATAATGTCGACCATTGCACCAGGCTTTGTCATGCATCCTCAGTGGCGGCGTTGCTTGAGGGCGTGGGTTCCGGGGCTGTATCTGCGCCGTTTAATGATGCGGAAAAGGCCGATTGTATTGTGGTAATTGGCTGCCGTCCGACCACCAATCATCCGGTCGCTGCGACTTACTTTAAGCAGGCGGCCAAGCGCGGCAAAAAGATTATCGTCATCGACCCGCGCAAGCAGGATTTGATGCGCTTTGCCAGCCATTCATTGCAATTTACCCCCGGTTCTGACGTGGCGATGTTGAACGCGCTTTTGCATGTGATTATTGAAGAAGAGCTTTATGACGCGCAATATATTCAGGCCAATGTCTCAGGTTTTGAAGCGCTTCGCGACAAGGTGAAAGATTTTTCGCCCGAAGCGATGAGCGAGATTTGCGGTGTTGAGGCGGCGCTCTTGCGCGATGTGGCGCGTACCTATGCGACTTCTGAGCGATCAATAATTTTCTGGGGAATGGGAATTTCCCAACATACCCACGGTACAGACAATGCCCGATGCCTGATCGCGCTGGCGCTGATAACCGGGCAGGTGGGGCGCGAGGGCACCGGCCTGCACCCCTTGCGTGGGCAAAACAATGTGCAAGGCGCATCGGATGCGGGGCTAATTCCGATGTTCTTTCCTGATTATCGCTCGGTTGAAGCGGAAAATATTCGTGGCGAAATGGAAAATTTCTGGGGCGAAACGCTTGATCCGAAACGCGGTTTGACGGTGGTGGAAATCATTGATGCGATCCACGCGGATGAGATTTCAGGCATGTATATTATGGGTGAAAACCCGGCCATGTCCGATCCCGATCAGCTGCATGCGCGCGCCGCACTGGCCAAGCTCGATCATCTGGTGGTGCAGGATATTTTCTTCACTGAAACCTGCTGGCATGCGGATGTTATTTTGCCCGCATCAGCACACGCAGAAAAACTTGGCACCTATACCAATACCAACCGTCAAGTGCAGATCGGCCGCCCGGCACTTGATCTGCCCGGCGAAGCGCGACAGGATTGGGAACTGATTGTTGATCTTGCAAATCGGATTGGTTGCGATTGGCACTATGACGGGGTTGGCGATGTTTATCGCGAAATGGCCTCGGTTATGGGCTCGCTTGATCATCTGACATGGGAGCGGTTGAACCTTGAAGATTGCATTACATATCCGGTGGATGAACCGGGTGGATTTGGTAATGAGGTAATCTTTACCGATGGTTTTCCGACCGCCGATGGGCGTGGAAAACTGGTGCCTGCCGACCTTCTCGCACCAGACGAAGTGCCGGATGCGGAATTTCCATTGGTGTTGACCACCGGGCGATTGCTGGAACACTGGCATACCGGCTCGATGACCCGCCGGGCATCGGTGCTGAATGAAATTGAGCCCGAGGGAATAGCTGCGATGAACCCGCGCGAAATTGCCCGCCTGGGCTTTGAAGCAGGGCAAATGATTGAGGTTGCCACAAGACGGGGGACAATTTCCGCAATGCTGCGGGCAGACCGCGAGGTTGCAGACAATATGATTTTCATTCCGTTCTGCTTTAACGAATCACCGGCCAACCGGTTGACCAATCCGAAACTTGATCCATTCGGCAAAATCCCGGAGTTTAAGTATTGCGCGGCTAAAGTGAGCGCACTTTGATCTTTTTCGCTCAACCCTCCGGTTTCGCGCACGTGGGGCAAAGCCCCTCGCAAGCAAACGGCAAAACAAAGCTATCCGCCGTCGGATATTGCGGGCCCTTCCCCGGAAGCCCCGTCAAAATTAGGCGATAGTTAACAATGCCTTTTCAGAATCAATAAATCTTTACTGCAAACTTACACCTCAAATTTCGGCATCTGTATTAGATTGCAAATTTGGGGAGAACCATGAAAAAAAATTCTGCTTATATTACTGGCAAGCAAATGGTATTTAGCGCAGCCAAGATTACTGTACTGAGTATGGTGGCGTCTTTGGTTGTAACGGCTATTATTTTTGCAGTGACAACCACTGCTCCAGATGATTACTGGGTGCGTTTGCCGTATGTATTGAAAATGGCAACATTGGTGACCATAAGCATTACTCCGCCAATCTCTCTGGCTTTTTTGCGGCAGCGGGGTCAATTGGCAATCGCCTATGATAAACTGTTGCACGCAATACGTTTTGACCCATTGACCGAGCTTTTGTCGCGCCGCGCTTTTTTTGACGATGTTGAGCAAATCTTGATTGGTCAAAAAGGGTCGGCTCAATCCAATGCGATGGCTTATTTGGATCTCGATCATTTTAAACGGATTAATGATCAGTTCGGTCATGCAACTGGTGATGAGGTTCTGCGGGTGTTGGGGAAGGTTGTTGAGGAACAACTGTGTCCTAACTGTATTGCCGGTCGTCTGGGTGGTGAGGAATTTGGTATATTCATGCCCAATTGCACGTTGGAAACTGCGCTTGCAAAGGCACAGGATCTGGTAAATGAATTCAGGCAGCAGGCCCGTATTGTTGATGGCAATAATGTTGGATGTACGATGAGTATTGGCGTTGCGGTTTCGACCCAAAAAGATGATCTTGACCAGCTCTTGAGTGAAGCGGACCGGCAGCTTTATCTTGCCAAACAAAATGGTCGAGATTGTATCGCCGGGGAAGCTAGGCTGGAAGCGGCTGCGTAGCTTTGAAACCCAATATCCTACCGCTCGGTGGGAAGTTTTGTCCGTCTGCAATTATCTTTGACACGAGGCAGATCTTGATTAAACTGGCTCTTTGATCCGTATTTGGAAAATGAGGCGGGGAGCTTTGTCTACTTTATCACGCCATTATGAGTTACTGCTGCTTTGCGCGCGGATTGGATATTCGCCGCATTGTTAATTGTGAATTTATTGAAAACCTACAATTCCAATTGCAGTAATTGAGCTAACTCCATGACATATAAAAACTATTCAACCGCGCAGATGCAGGCGCTGGACAATGCGCATTATCTTCACCCCGATACCGACCATAAGGAAATTCGCGAGAAAAATGCGCGTATTATCACCCGCGCCGAGGGCCCCTATATATATGACAGCGATGGCCATGAAATGCTGGATGGGATGGCAGGCCTTTGGTGCGTGAATATCGGCTATGGGCGTGAGGAACTGGCAAAAGCCGCCTATGATCAAATGTTGGAATTGCCCTATTACAATTCATTCTTCATGTGCACCACGCCGTCACCAATATTATTGGCGGCAAAAATTGCCGAGCTGGCGCCCGATCATATGAATGAGGTTTTCTATGGTTCGTCCGGGTCTGATGCCAATGATACGGCCATTCGTATGGTGCGCCAATATTGGGCTTTGGAGGAAAAGCCTGAAAAGAGCATCATTATTTCGCGCCATGATGCCTATCACGGTTCTACTATTGCAGCCGTTTCAATGGGCGGAATGAGCGGTATGCAGGCGCAGGGCGGGGCGTTACTGGAAGGATTTCGCCATGTGATGTGTCCTTACGCTTTTGAAAATTCATGGCTGGATGAAAGCGATGAGGATTTTGGAATTCGCGCCGCCGCCGCCATTGAAGAAGAAATATTGAAGGTCGGGCCTGAAAAAATTGCCGCCTTTGTCGGTGAACCGATACAGGGCGCGGGCGGGGTGAAAATTCCACCGGCCAATTATTGGGGCGAAGTGCAGCGCATTTGCCAAAAATACGATATTTTGCTGATGCTGGATGAGGTGATTACCGGATTTGGCCGCACAGGCAGCTGGTTTGCGGCAGAATCGATGAACATCAAACCGGACACAATGACGGTCGCCAAGGCGATAACCTCCGGTTATCAGCCGCTTTCTGCGGTTATTGTCGGTGATCGTGTCGCATCTACTCTGGTCGACAAGGGTGGCGAATTTTATCACGGCTATACCTATTCCGGTCATCCGGTTGCCTGTGCGGTGGCGCTTAAAAATCTCGAGCTTATCGAGCAGGAAGGGCTGGTCGAGCGGGTGCGCGATGATACCGGCCCCTATTTTGCTGAACGCCTTCATGCCGCATTGGACGATCATCCAATTGTCGGTGAGGTTCGAACTTTCGGGCTGATGGGCGCGATTGAGATCGTCAAAGACCGCGATACACGCGAGCGCTTTGCGGATGATCAAAATGCGGCGCTGACCATTCGTGAAATTTCCACCCGAAACGGTTTGATCATGCGGGCGGTTGGCAGCTCAATGATCTTGTCGCCACCGCTGATCTGGACGAGAGAAACCATTGATCTTGCGGTAGAGCGGATTGTTGCTTCGTTTGATGAGGCGACTAAAATCCTTCTCGCATGATTGTATTTTAGTATGATGATGTGCAATTCATCTGTCATTGGCATGAATTTGCGGTATGTCTTGCCGGAATAACCAAATTGGGCAATTTTCGAAGGGAAAGTAGCGTGGATCAAATGATCGATCAGGCCAATCCGCCGTTTTCATTAAACGAAGACCAGTTAGCCATTCAAGAAATGTCGCGCACATTTGCCGATGACCGGATTGCGCCGTTTGCACTGGATTGGGACGCGCGGGAGCACTTACCTTTGGATGTCATCCGCGAGACAGCGCCGCTTGGCATGGGCGGCATTTATGTGCGCGAAGATGTCGGCGGTTCTAATCTTTCGAGGCTGGATGCGGCGCTGATTTTTGAGGCACTGGCAACCGGTTGTCCGGCATTTTCGGCCTATATTTCCATTCATAATATGGCCGCCTGGATGGTCGACCAATTTGCCAGTGAAGAACAGCGCCAGGCCTGGTTGCCGAAACTTACCTCAATGGAATGGATCGCCAGCTATTGCTTAACCGAGCCCGGTTCCGGTTCAGATGCGGCGGCGCTTAAAACCAAGGCTGTCAAAGATGGTGATGATTACATCATCAATGGCACCAAGCAGTTTATTTCCGGGGCCGGGGTAAATGAAGTCTACGTGGTCATGGTGCGCACCGGCGAGGATGGCCCCAAAGGCATATCAACCCTTTTGGTTGAAAAGGGCACGCCGGGGCTTTCATTTGGTCCGCCGGAAAAAAAGATGGGCTGGAACATGCAGCCCACCGCGCAGGTGATCTTTGAGGATTGCCGGGTGCCTGCCAAAAATCTCATTAATGATGAGGGGCAGGGCTTTCGCATTGCAATGGCGGGGCTTGATGGCGGGCGGCTCAATATCGGCGCCTGCTCGTTGGGCGGAGCGCAGGCGGCGCTTGAAAAGGCTCAACAATACATGAATGAGCGCAAGGCCTTTGGGAAATCGCTTTCGCAGTTTCAGGCGCTTCAGTTTAAGCTTGCCGATATGGCAACCGAGCTGGAAGCTGCGCGCGTGCTCTTATATTCGGCGGCGGCCAAGCTGGATGCGAAATCACCCGATGCGGGCAAATTTTGTGCAATGGCCAAGCGCTTTGCCACCGATACAGGCTTTAATGTTGCCAATGATGCTCTACAATTGCATGGCGGTTACGGCTATCTGGCGGAATACGGGGTGGAAAAAATTGTCCGCGATTTGCGGGTTCACCAAATTCTTGAAGGCACCAATGAAATCATGCGGATGATTATCGCGCGTAACCTGATTTAAAAAACGAATTTCAACGGGAGAAATGTAATGGCAACAATCGGCTTTATCGGTCTGGGCAATATGGGTAACCCAATGGCGGCCAATCTGGTCAAGGCCGGTCATTCGGTGATGGGCTTTGATTTGGCACAGGCAAGTCTTGATCTGGCAAAGGAAAATGGGCTTGAAATTGCTGTAAGCTTAATTGATGCGGCTGTGGGTAAGGATGTGGTGATTACCATGTTACCTGCCGGACAACATGTATTGTCGGTCTATAAGGACGTGCTGGACGAGGCCGATAGTGGCACATTATTCATCGACTGCTCCACCATTGATGTGGACTCTGCCCGCACGGCGCACGAAAATGCCAAATTGGCTGGTATGTACTCGATTGATGCGCCCGTATCAGGCGGAGTTGGCGGCGCGTCTGCCGGAACTTTGACCTTTATGGCCGGTGGTTCTGAAGAGGCCTTTGAAAAAGCAAAAGAAATTCTTGAGCCGATGGCCGGGCGCATTGTTCATTGCGGAGAAGATGGCGCTGGTCAGTCGGCCAAAATCTGTAACAATATGATCCTTGGCATCTCGATGATCGGGGTGGGTGAAGCCTTTGCGTTGGCTGAAAAGCTTGGGCTTTCGCATCAGGCCCTTTTCGATGTGGCCTCTACCTCATCCGGCCAGTGCTGGTCGATCAATACCTATTGCCCGGTGCCGGGGCCAGTTCCCACATCACCTGCTAACAATGATTACAAGCCGGGTTTTGCTGTTGATTTGATGTTGAAAGATTTAAAGCTCTCGCAGGAGGCAGCCCAGTCCAACGGTGCAATCACTCCGTTGGGTGCGCAGGCTACCCAGCTTTACTCGCTTTTTTCGGCGATGGGCAATGGCGGTATGGATTTTTCCGGTATTATCGAGTTTATGCGCGGTAAAAAAGAACACTGATTTTTTACACTTTGTTGCATTTTCAACTTTTTTTGAAAAAAAACACAAAGTGGCAAAACTTTCCGCCCGGATTAGGTTTTGCTTAACATCTCATTAGCCGACTGTTAGGAAAGTCATCGTAAAACCAAGGGGCAAGACGATATTAAAAACGTCTGCCCCCCGGATCAGGTTTTGCGTACCGGGATGAAAATTTAGCCGGGGAGTATGCTCGGTGAGTTGAGTGCTGTGTAAAGCCGTGCTTTTGATGCAACATAAGTTTGTATCAAATGCGCGGCTTTTGCTTTTTTGTAGTCGTTCTCTTGCGAGGCGCTGCACGCCACGTGCGATCACTTTTATCTCTCACGGCTGTTTCAATGCTTCGCATTGAGCCGAGGTTTTTTCATGATATATATTCTGCTATCGGTTTTGTTATCAATGCGATAAACCGGCAAATATGAGTAAGCGCCAATCAAATTCGATCATGTTTCAGGGCACCGGCTCCGATGTGGGTAAAACCGTGTTGGTGGCCGGGCTTTGCCGCGCGGCGCGCAACCGTGGGCTTAAAGTTGCACCGTTTAAGCCGCAAAATATGTCGAACAATGCAGCCGTTGCTGAAATTCCCGCAATTGATGGTGGCGGCGAGGGGGAAATTGGCCGGGCACAATACTTGCAGGCGCTGGCCTGCGGAATAAAACCCAATGTGCATATGAACCCGGTTCTCTTAAAGCCCCAATCTGAAACCGGTAGCCAGATCATCGTGCATGGCAAGGTTTGGGGCCATGCAAAGGGTCGCGATTATCAGAAATTCAAGCCAAAATTGCTGGATGCGGTGATGCATTCTTTTGAGTATATGGACGCTAAGGCTGATCTGGTGCTGGTGGAAGGGGCGGGTTCTCCGGCTGAAATCAATTTGCGCGCCGGTGATATTGCCAATATGGGCTTTGCCACAAAAGCCGGGGTGCCGGTGGTGTTGGTGGGCGATATTGATCGCGGCGGGGTAATCGCATCACTGGTGGGCACAAAGGCGATCTTGCCGGATGGGGATTGCGCGATGATCGCCGGTTTTCTTATCAACAAATTCCGCGGTGAATTATCGTTGTTTGATGATGGCCTGAAAGCGATCGAACAACTTACGGGTTGGCGTTCGTTTGGTGTTGTGCCGTGGCTGGATGAGGTGGGGAAATTACCGGCAGAAGATTCAGTTGCCCTGGGGCGGCTTATCCAAATTCAGGCCGGTAACAATGACGTGGCGAAAAAAATTAGGATCGCCGTGCCGGTGCTTGATCATATTGCCAATTTTGATGATTTCGACCCGCTTATGGTAGAGGCGGGCGTTGAGGTGATCATGGTGAAAGCCGGTGAAAAGCTGCCCGATGATGCAGCATTGATCATTCTTCCCGGATCAAAATCTACCATCGCGGATTTGGTGGCTTTTCGTGAAAACGGCTGGCACAAAGACCTTGCAAACCACATTAGCAAGGGTGGCAAGGTCATTGGAATATGTGGCGGTTATCAAATGTTAGGTAGTGTGGTGCGTGATCCTCAAGGCATTGAAGGCAATGTTTGCGAGGTTGAGGGGCTTGGCCATCTGAATGTTGAAACCGAGCTTGCGCCGCAAAAAACCGTGCAGAATTCATCTGGCACCTATCTGGCTGAAAACATCGCGGTTCAAGGTTATGAAATTCACCTTGGCGAAACGCGTGGGCCTGATTGTCAAAAACCGATGCTGAAAATTAATGGTCGCTTTGATGGGGCGGTTTCTCAAAACGGGCAAATTATGGGGTGCTATTTGCACGGGCTGTTTTCCAGCGATGAATTCCGCCGCGATTTGCTGAATTCAATCAACGCCGACACCAGCGAGCTCGCCCATAGTGCAATCATCGACAAAGCGCTTGATAATCTTGCCGATGCGTTGGAACATCACCTTGATGTGGACGGGCTTTTTAAAGTCGCCGCAGGAAAAATTTAATGCCTTCGGGAGAGTGCTCTTGCTGCCTGATATTGCCCAATTGCTGATATTTATCACCGCCGGATTGGCATTAAACATCACGCCGGGGGTGGATATGATGTATTGTCTGGGGCAGGGGCTTCGTTCCGGGCCAAAAGCCGGCATTGCTGCAAGCTTTGGTATTGCGACGGGTGGCCTCATTCACACATTACTTGCTGCCTTTGGTCTTGCCGCATTGCTGGCGGCCTATCCGCTGGCATTTGAGTTGGTGCGCTGGATCGGCGTCGCCTATCTTGTTTACTTGGCAATCCAGTCGTTTCGCCTGCCGTTTTCAGCCCGCGCGGATGAAATTCACAGGCAAAATGGGGCATTTATTGCCTGGCGCGACGGCGTTGTGGTGAACCTGTTTAACCCCAAGGTGGCGATCTTTATTCTGGCATTTATTCCGCAATTTATTGACGCAAACAAAGGCTCGGAGATTTGGCAATTTATTGCATTGGGCATTATTTTCAATTTCACCGGTACTTTAGTAAACGCGCTGGTGGGCGGGTTTTCCGGTTCAATTGGTGCGGTTCTGAAGGCAAACCGGAAGCTGGCGAATGTCTTTCAATGGGTTTCCGGCACGATATTTTTCGGGTTAGCGCTTAAACTTGCCATCGAGCGCAAATAGCGATGGACTTATTCAACTCTGAAATGTCGCATATTGGATTGACTTATCTTTCAATTGCTGGCTTAGATCAACTCACTGAATGGTTCCCAGATGAGTAAACACTTTGAGGGATGAAAAGGGAATGCGGTGATATTGACCCATACAGGGGATATCAGACGCAGCCGACCCCGCGACTGTAGCGGTTAGGGTTTAATCAAATTGCCACTGAAGGCTTGTTTTAAGCATTTGGGAAGGTCGATTGAACCTGATGACCCGTGAGCCAGGAGACCTGCCAATCAGGCTGCATGATGCAGCACACTTAGATAGGGCACCACGGAGGTTGATATGCTCACAGATTTAAATACCAAGCCGGTTACGCTGGCTGTTTCAGATTCCAATCGTATTATTGCGGCCATGTTTGCCGCTGCATTTGGCGCAATGCTGTTGTTTGGCGTGGGTTTTGCCCAGTCCAGCGTGTTGCACAATGCGGCCCATGACAGCCGTCACGCTGCAAGCTTTCCCTGCCATTAATTCCAGCCCATTTGGGTTGAGGTGGATTTTTGCAATGGAGTTGGCGGTTTAGCCCGGCCAAACCCATTCGGCATATAGTCTACATCAAAGAAGTAGCGATTATGCGGCTATTTGCTTGCACGCGCGTTTCTTTGCATATTTGGAGAAAGCATAATGATGATACGGGTATTGTTAGCGGCAATTCTGGCCGGTCTGATTGCCGGGGTATTTTATACCGGCGCACAGGCGGTCAAAGTGGTGCCGATTATTCTTGAAGCCGAGACTTATGAGAACGCTGGCGAGGCCGGCGCGGAAACGCTTGAAAATCACGCCCATGCGACCGAGGCGGAAGCAAAAACCGAGCATGAGCACGATCCTAATGCCTGGGCGCCGGAAAACGGGTTTGAGCGGACTTTCTATTCGCTGATTTCCAATTCAATTGTTGGTGTTGCCTATTCGCTGCTGATGGTGGCGGCCATTTTACTTTCCAAACTGCCAATTTCTCCCAGACTGGGCATGATCTGGGGGGCTGCCGGATTTGTTATATTCGTGCTGGCTCCGGGGCTTGGCCTGCCGCCCGAAGTGCCAGGCACGATTGCGGCATCAGTACCTGCGCGTCAGGCATGGTGGATTCTCACCGTTTCGGCCACCGCCATCGGGCTTGGGCTTTTTGCTTTTAAAACCCAGTGGTATTGGCTGGCGCTTGGGTTGGTGTTGCTGGTTGCACCGCATGTTTATGGCGCACCGCAGCCGGTTCATCATGAAAGTCTGGCGCCTGCAAATCTCGCAGCTGAATTTGTTATTGCAGCGATTGTGACGGCGGGAGTTTTTTGGTTGTTTCTCGGCGCTGTGCTTGGTTGGATGTTGCCCCGTGCACTGGCTGAAAAGCCGGGAAAAACCTGATGGGCTCTGTTCTGGTTCTTGGTGGTGCGCGGTCTGGCAAAAGTGTATTTGCCGAAGGTTTGGTGCGGGCCGCCTCCAATGCGCCGGTTTATCTGGCGACCGCGCGGGCGGGTGATGAGGAAATGCTGACACGCATTGATGCCCATCAACGCCAACGTGGCACCGATTGGCTGACAGTTGAAGAACCGCTTGCATTGGTCGATACCTTGCGCAACGAAGCCATTGCTGGGCGGGCCATATTGGTGGATTGTCTGACCCTTTGGCTGAGCAATTTGATGATCGCTGATGCGGATATTGAGATTGAATCGAAGGCGCTTGCCGATTGCGCGGGCAACTTGCCGGTGCCGGTGGTGTTTGTTTCAAACGAGGTCGGGCAGGGCATTGTGCCGGAGAACAAAATGGCGCGTGATTTTCGTGATCATGCCGGGCGCTTGCATCAGATGATGGCGGCTTCATGCGACGAGGTCTGGTTTATAACTGCGGGTCTTTCGCAAAAACTTAAATGAATTTGATTGGATGAATGGATGAGTTTACAGAAAATTCCGGCAACGGTAATCACTGGCTTTTTGGGCGCAGGCAAAACCACCCTGGTGCGCAATCTTTTAGCCACCGCCAACGGTAAGCGTATCGCCCTGATCATCAATGAATTTGGTGATCTGGGTGTCGACGGCGAAGTGCTGGCTGGATGCGGCGATGAAACGTGCACCGAGGAGGATATTGTTGAGCTCAATAATGGCTGCATCTGCTGCACGGTGGCGGATGATTTTATCCCGACCATGATCAAACTTTTGGAGAGCGACCGGTTGCCAGATCATATTGTAATTGAGACCTCGGGCCTTGCGCTTCCGCAACCGCTGGTCAATGCGTTCAACTGGCCGGAAATTCGCGAGAAAGTTACCGTTGATGGGGTAATAACGGTGGTGGATTCAGCCGCCGTTGCCGAAGGCCGATTTGCCCATGATGTCGATGCGGTGGCAGCTCAACGGGCGGATGATGAAGCGCTTGACCATGACAGCCCGCTGGAGGAATTGTTCGAAGACCAGATTACCTGCGCCGATATGATCGTGCTTTCCAAGGTTGATCTTGTGGATGATGCAGCCATTGAAGCCATTCAGGCAGATGTGCATTCCGCCACCTCGCGGGCAGTGAAAATGGTGCATTCATCGACCAGCAATATACCGGGTGCCGATGTGCTGCTAGGCCTTGGTGTGGGCAGTGAGCACGATCTAGAGGCGCGGCGTTCACACCACGAAATTCATCATGCGGATGGCCATGAACACGATCACGACGAGTTTGAGAGTTTTGTGGTTGAGGGCGGAGCAATAAGCGATGTGAAGGCGCTGGAAGCAACTTTGTCAAAGCTGATTGAAGAGCACGATATTTTGCGGCTCAAGGGGTTTGTCGAAGTATCGGGTAAACCTATGCGGCTGGTGGTGCAGGCGGTGGGCAAGCGGATTGATAGCTATTTCGACCGCGACTGGCATTCAGACGAGGCTCGCGGCTCGCGACTTGTGGTGATCGGGTTGCACGAAATTGACAAGCAAGCGGTGAGTAAAGCCGTTTCGGAAGCGCTCTAAATGCATCTGCTGCTGGCTCAAAAAGGTGCGGTGAGTGATGGTGATGAGGCCGTAGATCTTGGTCAGTCTCCGGCTGATCTGATCTTTATTTCAGCGGCTGATACCGAGCTTGCAGCGTTGGCCAATGCACGAAAGCAATTGGGCAATGATGCGCCGGAATTGCGGCTGGCCAATATGATGGCGCTTTCTCACCCC
>JALSIJ010000189.1 GCA_026981655.1 Rhizobiaceae bacterium
TGAAAAATGAGCGACATCAGAGATATTTCCTCGCAAGACAAGAGCGGTAAGCGACTGCTGTTTTATGTGCAGCATCTGTTGGGGGTGGGGCATGTATTTCGGGCGCAACGGCTATGTGAGGGCTTTACTAAAGCCGGGTTTTCCGTCGATGTGATCTATGGCGGCGAACCTCTGCCCATTATGGAATTCGCCGCCGAGAGCATTCATTTTTTGCCTATTATCAAGGCGGGTGCAATTGATTATTCCTTTAACATTGATGCGGATGGCAATCGGCTAAGTGATGCCTATATGGCGAAGCGACAGGAAAAGCTGCTTGCCGTTTTTGCTGGCCTTTCACCTGATGTGATCTTGATTGAGGCCTGGCCGTTTGGACGGCGGGTTGTGCGCCATGAGATTATGACGATGCTGGATTTGGCCAGGGCGCGTAAAATTCGGCCTTTGGTATTTACCTCGGTGCGCGATATTTTGCAGGAGGGCCGTAAACCCGGACGCATTGAAGAGGTGGTTGAGAATGTTGAAAAATATCTCGATGGCATTCTGGTTCATTCTGACCCGTCACTGATAAAGCTGGATGAGACCTTTAGTCTTGCAGAGAAGATTTCCGACAAGTTTCATTATACCGGTTTTGTGCGGGCGAAGGTCGAGACCTCACCTGCAGATGTGGAGAAATTTGATGTAATTGTAACCATTGGTGGGGGTGCCTTTGGTGAAGGGCTTATTAAAACTGCCCTTAAGGCGCGCGCATTATCATCAATGAAAGAGGCCAGCTGGTGCCTTTGCACCGGGCCAAACTTGCCTGTTGAGGTGGTTGAGTATTTGAAGCAGAATTGCCCGGATGGGGTAAGCATTAAGTCTTTTTTGCCGGGCCTGGCGGCGCATTTGGAACAAGCAAATCTGTCGATTTCGCAGGTGGGTTATAATACTGCAATGGATGTTTTGTCGGCCGGTCAAACGGGTAACTGCCGAGGGGTATTTGTACCTTCAGATATTGCCGGCCAAAGCGAGCAATTGCGCCGAGCAGAACTGTTGCAGCAAATGGGTTATGCTATTTGCCTACCTGAATCGCAATTATCGCCAAAGGCGCTGGCCAAGGCAATTGACCGGGCCATGAAACAGCCAAAAATCCGTTCTGAAATCAATTTTTCAGGCGTGGAAAACAGCACGAGAATTTTGCAAGAGACGCTTTTAACACCAGGTGATCAATAATGCGTATTGCCTTTTATGCCCCAATTAAACCGCCCGATCATCCCATTCCATCGGGTGACCGGTTGATTGCCGGTAATCTGATCAAGGCACTTAAACTTGCAGGTTTTAAGGTTGAATTGGCATCGCGTTATATTGCTTATTCGAAGCGCAGCAATGATGAAATTTTGCAACAGAAAAAGATCGGTGCGCTGGCAGAAGCTGCTGATTTAATTTTAAAATATCAGGCGCTTTCACCCGGCGTGCGCCCTCAAATCTGGATTACCTATCATCCCTATTGCAAGGCACCGGACTGGATTGGTCCGACGGTCGCTCATGCGCTTGAAATCCCCTATGTGACGATTGAGGCCTGCAAAACCGGGCAAGGCGAACAATGGTTGCCTTGGCGAAAAGAGGCTCAAGCGGGCATTAAGCTGGCTGATTTGCATTTGTGGTTCAAGCCAACGGATTATCAATATTTAAGCGAGTTGCTTGGTTCAACCGAACAGCTTTGTGCCATACCGCCATTTATTGATTTGGAAAAATTGCAGGACGGTGAAGCGGCTGAATTGCCAAAAGCATGGGACCGGAAAACACCGGTGATCGTCACCGTTGGCATGATGCGCAAAGGTAAGAAAGATTATAATTTCACCCTGATGGCCGAGATATTGAAAGATATGCAGGACGCTCCCTGGAATATGGTGATTGTTGGTGGTGGGCCGGAGGAAGACGCTGTGAGAGAGGCATTTTCGACCATTTCTGCTGAACGGCTTTTCTGGTGCGGGCAGGTGCCGTCATCTGAAGTGACCGGCTATATGAAAGCC
>JALSIJ010000190.1 GCA_026981655.1 Rhizobiaceae bacterium
TCCCTAAGCCTGCGCGATGGCTGTTTTGCTCAACTGCCTGTCCTCGCCGCCAAACGGCTGCGGGCAAGGCCGGCAGCACAACGTGGTATCAAACAAATATAAACGTGTTTTGGTCATAAAATTATCCTAGTATTCCCGCGTAAATAAGAGCTGCCGCCGTTACCACCAAAATGACAATAACCGTCCCGATTATTTTATATAGCAGCCATTTCGGTATTTCTGTTTGTGGATTTCTTTCAGTCATTTTGGCGGCCATTCTTCGGTATCATGATCCGGGTGTTGATAGGAATGGACATTGTTAAATATCGCATCCACTTTTTTGTCCGCCCCGTATTCAAAGGCTTCAATTTTGGCAAGCTCATCCACATATTCAACCCGGTGTTTTGTGCAGATTTGAATTTCCGGCGGCAGCAATTCAGGCTTGTCAAACGAGGCGATTGCAAGCTCAATGCCGCCGTCGAATTTATAAGCAAGTGGTGTACCGCATTTTTCGCAAAACCCGCGCTCAACCTGATTTGATGAGCGAAACCAGGTTGGCTTTCCACGCGTCCAGCTATATTCATCCGCAGAAACCAGTGCGGCATAGAAACCGCCAAATGCTTTTTGGCACATGCGGCAATGGCAGATGGAGGCACGCCCAAGCTTTTGGGTTGAAAACCGTATCGCCCCGCATTGGCATCCACCAGAAAGTGAATTATTTTTCATTTAAGTTTCGTTCCATTTCATTAATCACTGCCAGTATGTTTTGCGAATGACCTTTGCCTCTTTGGGATAGGATAATGGCTCACAATTGCGCCTCATTGCCGCCGCTAAAGATTAAATTGGGATACCAATCTCCCCCCTTGAGGGGGAGATTGGTATGCACCGCGCATTCACTGCATTTCCCACGTTGTTATCCGCTCACCGGTATCGGGATTTTTGCCATCCTTAAGCTGCACGCCTTTGGCCAAAAGTTCATCGCGGATTTTATCGGCCTCTGCCCAATTTTTATCCGCAATCATGGCCAGCCGTTTTTTGATTTGTTCCTCGATAGAGGCGGTATTTACCTCTCTCGCTGGTGCTTCAAAGCGAATGCCCAGCAATTCCACGCTGGCAAGAAACTCCTGCTTCTGATCGACAGTTTTTGCGTTTTTCGCAAGCTGCGAAAGACGCTGCACAGCGCCAGGCGTATTCAGATCGTCGCCCAGAAACTTCAATACTTCCGCATCCGGAACGCTGTTTTCCGGTGCACCGTCTGGCAAGACACGCGAAATTGCCCGCCATTTACGCAAAATATTGCCGGCCTGTTCCAGCCGTTTGGTGGAAAAATCAATCGGCTCTTTATATTGGGTCATCAACATGGCCAGTCGCAACACATCGCCCGACCACTTTTTGCCGCCAAGTTTTTCTGATTGCAGCAACTCGTCGACGGTGACAAAATTGCCGAGCGATTTTGACATTTTTTCGCCTTCGACCTGCAAAAACCCATTATGCATCCAGTAATTCGCCATCGCATTAGTTTCAAAGCAGCAGCGCGATTGAGCAATTTCGTTTTCATGATGCGGAAAAATCAAATCCAATCCGCCACCATGAATATCAAATTTATGCGGCTCGTTTTGTCCTTCCGGGGAAAGCTGGTCTTTGATCTCTGCCCACAAATAACGCTCACTCATGGCCGAACATTCAAGATGCCAGCCGGGCCTGCCGCGAAGGCTGGTTTTTTCACCATTTTGGCTAAATTCGGCATCCCAGCCGGGTTCAGTTTCGCTGGATTCTTTCCACAGCACAAAATCCCCCGGATTGCGCTTGTGGCTCTCAACGGCAACGCGCGCGCCTGCCACCTGCTCATCGAGATTGCGATTGGCCAATACGCCATAATCTTCCATTGATGAGACGGCAAACAGAACTTCAACGCCCTGCCCACCCTTGGCCAGATAGGCATGGCCCTTGTCGATCAAGGTCTGGATGATCACCTTCATCTCGTCGATATTTTCCGTCGCCCGTGGCTGGTGCGTTGGCTCAAGGCAGCCAAGCGCGCTCATATCAGATTGATATTGACGGGTGGTTTTTTCGGTGACGCTGCGAATTGCTTCGTTCAACGGCAGTTCAGGGAAATCGCGAACCGCGCGGGCATTAATTTTATCATCAACATCGGTGATATTGCGCACATAGATCACATGCTCTGCCCCATAAATATGACGAAGAACCCGAAACAGCACATCAAAAACAATCGCCGGACGCGCATTGCCGATATGGGCAAAATCATAGACCGTCGGCCCGCAGACATACATCCGCACATTATTCGCATCAATGGGCAAAAATGCCTCTTTTTTGCGGGTCAGCGTATTGTAGAGCATCATTTTTGCGTCAGCTGCCACTTGCGTATTCATTTTGTTTCGTCCCATCTTTCATGTCTTGCGGCGTGCCAATTGCACGCACAAATTCACCCTGACCGGGGCGTTCGAACTAATTTTAAAGAAGGCATGAACGACCGGGCCAGCAAATTGCTAGATGATAATGCACCGGTAAATGCAAATAGCGTCTAAACGTGCGCCAAAAATATTTGTCATTTTCATATTCATGGCGCCCTTATCCTAAATGGCGGCATGAAGGTCAAGCAGGATTTTGGCAGTGATGACTTCCACACAGCAAAACAACCATAAATACGCAATGTGACCGATTGCACATCAAAGGTTACCTACCTGTCGTACCGTCATCTGGTTACTTCAGGCTGACATATGCCCCACATGTTAGTCGGATAGAGGCCACCCAATTGCTTCATGCGGTTGGGTGGTTTTCTTTTTTTAATATTTAGACTTGATCTTTCCTTGTTTGCCAGACATTAAGCTTTTTATGACAACATAATTCGCTCATGCAGGGAGTGAGAGAAATGAACCAGAAAAGTGTGCAATTCAAATCCGCGAAAGACCGCGCGTTTGAGGCCAAATTTTGCAAGCATTATCGGGCAATCGGCATACCGGCCGTAATAGCTGCAACTGCACTAAAATCCCAAAACAATGGCACTCTAACCAATAAAAAATCGCCAAACAAGCGATAGGCCAAGTGCTGCCATTACAATTGCGATCAGCGCATCAAGCACCCGCCAAGCCAAGGGTGAGGCGAATACAGGTGTTAGCCAGCGCGCGCCATATCCCAGCATAAAAAACCAGACAAATGAGGCGATTACGGCACCTGTGCCGAATGCAAACCTCTGCTCTCCGACATATTGCGCCGACAGCGACCCAATCAGGATGACAGTATCCAGATATACGTGCGGATTTAAAAATGTGAACGCCAGCACAGTTGCGATTGCCGCCCTTAAACTTGGAGCCTTTTGCGATCCGACATCCATCACATTCGGGCGAAATGCACGCCGCGCTGCAATAAGCGCATAGGAAAACAAGAACAAACTTCCGGCAATTGCCACAAATTTCAACAGAAAATCATTCTGCTCAATCAAAGTGCCAAGACCCGCAACACCAATGACAATAAGCAAAGCGTCCGACATGGCGCATATCAGGCACAAAATAAATACATGCGAGCGAAGTAGGCCCTGGCGCAATATAAAGGCGTTTTGCGCGCCAATGGCTATAATGAGGCCGCCGCCCAGCAGAAAACCTTCGATAGTTGGGGCAATGAGTATGGAATCAATCATCGCAAAGCTCTAAAACATTGAGAGCTGATCGTCGTCTTCTTTTTTTAGAGTATGCTTTTTCTTGCTCTTTGCTTGATCTTCTGCGGCGTCAGCCTCACTGGCTAACTCCACCGGGGATTGGATTTCCACGCCGGAATTGGCAACCTTGTTGACCAGATCACTCACCGGAATGGCCTCGAGATAATCATCATCCACCGGCTGCATGAGACCTGCCACATGGCGGGGCTCATTATTCATGCAATCCAGCCATTGGTCAAAATCACGGGGCCGCAAAATAACCGGCAGGCGATGGTGAATTTGTGAGAAACTTTCATTGGCATGGGTGGTTAAAAGGCAGCCGGTATCAATTTCTGTACCATCGGCCCCCGCCCAGGTTTCCATCAGCCCGCCGATGGTCATCAAGCCACCAGCGCGCGGACGCACCCAATAGGGTTGCGATATTTTGCCCGTGCGCCGCCATTCATAAAACCCGGAGACCGGCACGAGCATTCGCCGATGGCGCATGGCATTTCTAAACGATGGCTTTTCGGCAGAAGTTTCAGAGCGCGCATTGATGAGCAAAGTAAATTTGTCAGGCTCCTTTACCCATCCAGGCATCAGCCCCCAGCGCACCAGCATGTGTCGTCGACCTTTTTGACCATTCTCAATCATCATAATCGGTTGGGTCGGGGCAATATTATAGCGGGGTGGTGGCGCCATTTCATTATTATTGGCCGGTACAATTAAATTGTACCAGTCAACCATTTCCTCAAATGAATGGGTAAGCGCAAATCTGCCACACATGCTTTAGTTCCCCGGTTTGGCATTCTATACGTTCTCTTGCGAGGCGCTTGGCGCCACGTGCGATCACTTGAAAGCCAAGCCACGCTTCTTGTTAGTTTATACTTCCCCAGCTTGGATAAAGCCAAGCCACGCCTCTTGTTATATTAATTTGCATTACAATTGTAAGCGCGGCAATATTGAACAACTTGAAGTTGATTTGTTCACCCCACTGTATATACTTGCTGCCATCATAAGCTCGAGTGATGACTGCTCCTGAACTCCTTGTGTTCACAAGACCGGAGGATCATCCCTGCCGGTTTTATTTATTTTCCACGTTCAAATAGCACAATTCTCCGCCTTCTTTTACCTCAGAATCACAAGTGTTGACAGCAAATTTTAAAGGCGCATAGTCGCGAAAAATAATCAACTTGGTATTTTGGAGACTACCATGAACGCACCCCTCAGCAACCTGCAAACCCGTGACCTTGCTTCCGTATTGCATCCCTATACACCGCTGCACAAAATTCATGAAACCGGCCCGATGATCATAGATCATGGCAAGGGGGTTTTTGTTTATGATACCCAAGGCAACGAATATATTGAAGGCATGTCCGGCCTTTGGTGCGCCGGTCTTGGTTTTGGCGATGAAGAGCTTGTTCAAGCTGCCCACGAACAAATGCAAGCCCTGCCCTATTATCACCAGTTTGGTGGCAAGGGCACGGAACCCGCGATTGAACTGGCCGAAAAGCTGAAAGAGCTGGCACCGGTGCCGATCTCCAAGGTGTTTTATACATCGTCGGGTTCCGAGGCCAATGACACGCAGGTAAAGCTCGCCTGGTATTACAACAATGCCATCGGGCGACCCGAAAAGAAAAAGATCATTTCGCGCATTAAAGCCTATCACGGGGTTACTTTGATGACCGCTTCTCTGACCGGGCTTCCGGCTAATCATCGCGATTTTGATCTGCCGCTCGACCGGGTGCTGCATACGGATTGCCCGCATTATTATCGTTTTGGCGAGGGTGGCGAGAGCGAGGCTGAATTTTTGACCCGTATCGTGCAAAACCTGCGTGATCTGATTGAGCGCGAGGGCGGTGACACCATCGCGGCAATGATTGCCGAACCTGTTTTGGGCGCTGGCGGGGTGATCGTGCCACCGGCGGGATATTACCCGGCTATTCAAGAGGTGTTAGACGAGCATGATATTTATCTGATTGGCGATGAGGTTATCACCGGCATGTGCCGCACCGGTAATTGGTGGGGCAGCGAAACCATGAATATGAAGCCGACAACCATTTCGGTCGCCAAGCAGTTAACCTCGGCCTACGCCCCGTTGGGTGCGGTATTAATACCGGAATTTATGGTCGAAGTGCTGGAGGCACAATCCGCTAAAATTGGTACTTTCGGCCACGGCTTCACCTATGGCGGACATCCGCTTGGCTGTGCTGTCGGGGTGAAAACCCTGGAGATTTATCAGTCGCGCAATATTTTGGCCCATGTGCGCAGCATTGTGCCAACATTTGAAGCCCGGCTTGCCAAATTGGCGGATCATCCGCTGGTAGGTGAGGTTCGTAATTCCGGCCTTGTCGGCGGCATTGAACTGGTGGCCGACAAGGCGCAAAAAACACCGTTTGCACCGGCCGCCGGGGTTGGCCCAACCTGTTCAAGACTGCTCGAAGGGCATGGGGCTATTTCCCGTGCCCTGGGCGACACACTGGCGCTTTGCCCTCCAATGGTGATTACAGCAGACCAGCTTAACACGCTGTTTGACCGGATTGAAAAGGCGCTGGATGAAACCGAGCATTGGGTTAGTAACGAGGGTTTGTGATGTTAAAATGTCCTGTTTTTTCAATAAAATAAGTAAAATCAATAATGTTTGAGTTTTGTTTTTATTGCAGAGGCTTTGCAACCAAAAGGATCGCAATTTTCGGGCTTGCTTCTATATTTTATTTGCCGAGCGCTGGCCTCATGAATGCCCAGAGTGAAAAATTGGATGCATCACGCGCTGTTCTTGAATTTCACAACCGGGTGGCCATGAATGATGGAGCGTTGAATTGTCAATATCAAAACAAACGATCAGATATTGAAGACTCTGTCCTTGAAGTCAAAAGTGCCAATGGTGCTCCAATCAAGATATTTGGGCTTCTTTGTTATCCTGATCAACATCGTTCGACCTCGGTATTTTACCGGGTTGAAAAAAACAAAAACAAACCTGCCAATAATCGGTTTTCTATCCAGATTGTAAATTTTCAGACAACCCGGAACGGCGTTGAATTCAACTCGACCAAGACGCTTCTGAATGCCGACATCGATTTTGAAAACAAAACCGTCACTTCAGAATATCTCGCACCGCATTTTATAAGTTGCGGGTTTTCCAATACCTATATTTGGGACGGCGATGTTTTTTCGCTTAGCCTTGCCAGGGCAAAACCATGTTGCAAACCTTTGCAACAGGATGTGGAAAACCAAGTTGATCCACTATGTAAAAAAAAATACAAAGCCCCCAAATGGGATGGCTCAGAAGAAGATGACAAATTAATTGATGAAATGGAGCAAAACGAGGAAGCTGAATTCCCCGTAATATTTAGTGCAACCAGCAAGAAAAATTAGGTTTTGCAATTATTTTGCAGGCACATTTTGCCCTTGTCAAATAATTCGCATCCCTGCCTCATCAAATTTGAAAGCCCTGCCATCTTCGAATTTTCCCGACAGCTTGTCGTCGATATTGAAATCATAGGCTCCAAACAGGCGCACGGAAATCAAGCCCATATCGCCGCATTCCAGATAGAGATTGGTTTCGCCGCCAAGCCGCTCGATATGGGAAACCGTGCCTTCAATATCACCCCCCTCACCACCGAGTGAAATATGTTCAGGCCTGATGCCAATGGTTGTCGCATCATCACGACCGAGCAGTTTCGCATCAATGAAATTCATCTTGGGCGAGCCGATAAAGCCCGCGACAAATATATTGGCCGGATTGTTGTAAAGCTCCATCGGCGCGCCGATTTGCTCAACCCGCGTATCATTCAACACCACAATCCGATCGCCCAAGGTCATCGCCTCGACCTGATCATGGGTCACATAGACCATTGTGGCGCCGAGCTGACGGTGCAGTCGGGCAATTTCCAGCCGCGTATTCACCCGAAGCGCCGCGTCGAGATTGGAAAGCGGTTCGTCAAACAAGAACAGCTTCGGTTTTCGCACGATGGCCCGGCCAATAGCCACCCTTTGACGCTGACCACCGGACATTTCTGCCGGGCGGCGGTCAATCAGCTCATCCAGCGAAAGCATGTCGCAGGCCTGTTCCACCCGCTGTTTGATCTCGGCCTTTGGTGCGCCGTCCTGTTTCAATCCAAGGCTCATATTGCCGCGCACGGTCAAATGCGGATAAAGCGCATAAGTTTGAAAAACCATAGCTATGCCGCGCTTGGATGGCGGACGGTCATTAACGACCTCGCCACCAATGGTAATGTCGCCGCTGGTTGCATCCTCAAGGCCTGCAATTATGCGCAACAGGGTCGACTTTCCGCAACCGGAAGGACCAACGAAAATGATAAACTCACCTTCCTCGACCGTCAGATCGATATTCTTCAGCACTTCGACATCGCCGAATGATTTGTGAATATCCTTGAGTTCAAGCGTGCCCATTTTTCCTACCTATAATTCTATGCTCTTGCCGCTGCGAATGCTCTCATCGGCGGCCATGCAAATTGCCAGCGAGCGCACCGCGTCCTGCATATGGCGTGAAAGATCAATATCCTCAGCTATTGCCTTGGCAACAAAGGCCTGCTCGCGATCACATAATTCCTGATGGCCGGGTTCGCCTGCCATTTCCAGCATTTTATCATCGCCAACAAAAGCCCCATCCGGGCCGGTTGCGGCCCCATGAACCAAAATGCGCGAGGTCTTTGTGTGGGTGTCTATATCGTCCGACTTGGCATTTGGATCCATTACGATTGATACGGACCCATTGGGCGAAATAATATCTTTGACGAAAAAGGCGGTCTCCGACATCATTGGCCCCCAACCGGCCTCGTACCAGCCAACCGAACCATCGTCGAATGTCACCTGAAACTGGCCGTAATTATACATATCCTCGTCAATCTCGTCGCTCAAACGCAGGCCCATGCCATTCACCCGAACCGGCTTAGCATCGGTGATCTGGCACATCACATCGACATAGTGCACCCCGCAATCAACAATCGGCGACGTGGTTTTCATCAATTGCTTGTGGGTTTCCCAAGTGGGGCCACTCGATTGCTGATTGAGATTAAGGCGAAATACGTAAGGGCCACCGAGATTGCGCGCTTCCTCAATCAACCTGATCCATGAGGGATGGTGGCGCAAAATATAGCCGATGACCAGTTTTCGGCCATTGGCAATGGCTGCATCAACGACGCGGCGCGCATCGGCCACATTGGTGGCAATCGGTTTTTCCAAAAACACATGCGCACCCTGCTCCATTGCGGCAATGGCAAATTCCGCATGGCTGTCTGAATAAGTGTTTACCGATACGAGATCAGGCCGAAAGGTGTTCAGCGCATCGTGGTAATTTCGGTGAATTTGATAATTTGAAAGTTCTTGTGGCAATTCCACGTGAGAGCGGTTGACCATCGCGATGATCTCAAACGCATCATTGTTGTGATAGGCCAGCGCATGGCTTTTGCCCATATTACCAAGACCTGCGACAAGGGTTTTGATTTTGCTCATTTCACCGCTCCTGCTGTAATGCCGCGAATAAGCTGTCGCGAGAAAATCAGGTAAAGCACCATCACCGGAATGATTGCCAGCGAAAGGGCCGACAACACCGCGTTCCAATCGGTGACAAACTGGCCGATAAACACCTGCGCCCCAAGGGTGATGGTTTTGGTTTCTTCAGCCGGTGCGATGATCAACGGGAACCAAAGGTCGTTCCAAATCGGGATCATGGTGAATACCCCAACTGTTGCCATTGCAGGGCGCACCAGCGGCAAAACCAGCACGAAAAAGATGCGATACTCGCTCAGCCCATCAATGCGTCCGGCATTTTTCAAATCATCGGAAACCTGGCGCATGAACTCTGACAATATGAATACAGCCAGCGGCAGGCCTTGTGCCGTATAAATCAGCACCAGCGCGGTCAGTGTGTTGACCAGCCCGGAGGCGACCATGATTTTCAAAATGAAAACCGTGCCAAGGCGGATCGGTATCATGATGCCCAGCGCCAAATAAAGCCCCATTAAAGTATTGCCGCGAAAGCGATATTCAGCCAACGCAAAAGCTGCCATTGCGCCAAACAGTAGAACGAAAAACAGTGAGGCCACGGTGACAATCAGGCTGTTTTGAAAGTACAAAAACAGATCACCCTGCTTGATCACGGTTTCATAGCCAATCAGGCTGAAACTTTCGCTATCTGGAAAAGCCAGCGGATGGCGGAAGATCGCCTTGCGGGTTTTAAACGAATTAATGACAATCACCACCACCGGAAACAATGCCAGAATTGTATAGGCGGAAAGCACCGCGTGGGCGGCAATCGAGCGGGGAATGGAATGGGTAGCCTTTGACATAATCGCCCCTAAAACTGATAACGGCGCATGCGGCTTTGAATACCAAACAGGTAAATACAAACGCCGATGAGAATGACAAAGAACATGGCGGAAGCAATTGTGGCTCCCATATTGGGATCGCCCAATTGCAATTGAAAGCCAAAGAAAGTGCGGAACATAAATGTGCCTAAAATATCGGTGGCAAAATTAGGCCCGGCCAGCGCCCCTTGCGTCGTATAAATCAGATCAAAGGCATTGAAATTTGCCACAAAGGTCAGAACTGAAATTATCCCTATCGAGGGCAGAATTAGCGGCAATTTGATTTTCCAGAATTGCTTCATACCGGTGATGCCGTCACACTCGGCCGCTTCCAGCACCTCATCAGGAATGGTCAAGAGGGCTGCGTAAATCAACATCATCGGGATGCCGACAAATTGCCAGACCGATATTAGCGCAAGTGTCGTCAACGCATAGGCCTCTTTACCAAGCCAAGGTGCAAACAGGCTTTTAAGGCCGATCATCTGCAGCAGATCGGGCGTAATGCCCCAGATCGGCGACAGAATAAGTTTCCAGGCAAAGCCGACAATCACAAAGGACAAAATGGTCGGGACAAATATCGCGGTTCGATAAAAAGCCGCCATGCGCAGGCGCGGGCTTGCCAGAATCGCTGCCAGCAATATGCCAATCGGATTTTGCACCAGCATATGAATGATAAAGAACCAGGCATTATTGGCCAGCGCATTCCAGAAACTTTTTGACCAGTTGGGATCACCAAACAGGGTTTTAAAATTATCCAGCCCGACAAAAACCTGCAATTGTTCGACTTCCTGAAACAGCGAAAACTGCAAAGTTCCAAAAAGCGGGATGATCATTATCGCGGTATAAACCAGAACCGCAGGGGCAAGAAACACGCCAATATGCCAGCGCGTTGGGCGCTTGTTATGTGATTGAATTGCCAACGAAACACCCTCCCCCGCTTCTTCGTTTGGTGCACCAACCTCCCCGCGAAGTTTAGGGGGAGGCTGGCGTTTTAAAAGAGGCTTACATTTGTGGCTTATACCAGCTTGCAAGACCTTTTTGCAGGCGTGCACCGGCGGCTTCCGGGGTTTCGGCACCCTTGATCACTTGCACCGATGCATTCCAGGTTTCATTCTCCAGATTTGGCTTGCCACGTGACAGGATCTGGTAGGTAGATCTGATGCTGGACTTGCATTTTCCGCGCCAGGAAACAAATTCCTGAGCCAAAGGATCGTCCATCTTCACTTCGTGGTTAGATAGCGAGAAGAAGCCCGGCAGAGAGTTTGCGTAAAGTGATGCAAATTCAGCAGAACCAACCCAGTTGAGAAAAATTTTGGTCTCTTTTGGATTTTTGGTTTTGGCGTTCATGCCAATGGCAATATCGGTATGATCAGAGATATAGCACTCATCACCGGCATTCTGCACAGGTGGGTAAAACGCACCCATTTTAAACTCAGCCTGCTTGTTGAAGCCAGAAATTTCCCATGAACCGGCAGGATAAACTGCGGCACGACCAAGGGTGAACAAATTTTGGCTATCCGGATAGGTTTGCGCTTCAAAACCATCGCCCAGATAAGGCTTCCATTTTGCCAATTGGCGATAGGGTGCAACCCATGCCTCATCGGTCAGTTTTTGCTTACCGGCGATCAGAGCCAAGCGACCTTCTTCACCTTTCCAGTAATTCGGGCCAATATTATTATAGCCCATAGTGGCTGCTTCCCACTGGTCGTTCGTACCCATTGCGAGCGGAATATAATTGCCGTCTTTTTTGATTTTATCCAGTACCGCGAAAAATTCAGCTTCGGTTTTTGGCACCTCAACGCCGACTTCCTTGAAGGCATCCTTGTTGTAGATGAAGCCGTGGATCACAGAGGCCATTGGTACGCAGAATGTTGCGGAACCATCGTCGGTGCTCCAACCGGATTTTGCCACTGAACTAAAGTTCTTCATGCCCTCAAGGTCTTGCAATGCGGCCAGATGGCCCTTGTCATAAAGCCCGAGCGACACATCAAACGGGCGACAGGTGATCATATCGCCAGCAGAACCTGCATCCAGTTTGGAGTTCAGCACGGCATTATATTCAGCCGGTGCAGAAGGGGTAAACTTTACCTTGATGCCCGGATTGGCTTTTTCAAATGCCGGAATAATTTTATCCTGCCAGATGGACAAATCATCATTACGCCAGCTTTCAATGGTCAGTGTTACATCTTCTGCCTGCGCCACACCTGCTGCCACCAGCATGGTTGATGCAAGCAGTATAGATTTCATGATTTTATAAGTCATATTTCTCTCCCTTGTTCACGCCAAAAGGCGTTTTATTATTTGAAGGCCAGAACCTTCAGGTTATTATTTGAAGGCCGGAGCCTTCAGATTATCCGGGTCAAAGACCCTTTAAGACTGAAAGCGATGGTCTTAATTTATATCCATTGCTTTCAAGAATTTCATTTGCCTTGCCAATATCCGACAGGCCGCTAGCCAACATAATTGCCAGTTTTACAGAACCATTTGATTTGTCCAGATAAATCTTGGCGTTTGCAGCACTGCACCCGGTAACATCTGCAATGATAGAACAGGCGCGCTTTTCCAGCTTGATATTGTCGACATGCAGATTGACCATATAGCCATCATGCACATGGCCAAGATGCACACCCATTAATGTCGACATCATGTTGAGGGCAATTTTTTGCGCTGTCCCCGCACCCAGTCTGGTGGAGCCCGGAATTATTTCTGGCGGCGTGTTCAAGAGGATAGCCACATCAGCCTTGTTCAAAATTGGGGTGTCGGAATTATTGGCAACGCCGATGGATTTAGCTCCCGCATCACGGGCCAATTGCAGCGCTGCCAATGTATAGGGCGTTGTACCGCTGGCGGAAATGCAAATCATACAGTCGTTTGGCGAAATATTTGCAGCCTTAACATCATGGCCAGCCTGCAAGGTATCATCCTCGGTAAAGCCGGTCATATCTGACATTTTCCCGGTATTTCCGGCGATCAACATTTTGATGCGGCTGGATGATATGCCAAAAGTTCCGGGCAATTCCAACCCGTCTGCCAACCCCATAAACGCCGAACTACCCGCCGCAGCATAGATAATATTGCCACCTTTGTTGATTGTATCGGCCAACAGCTGCGCCGCCTGCTCAATCTCCGCCAACGAGTGCGCAACAATATTGACCGCTTTAACCTGAGACCTGAGCAACAATGAAAGAATGGCGGCCGGTGCCAATGCATCCAACCCCTTCGACATTTCATTGAGCTGCTCGGTGACTGGCAAGGCCAAATTGGCAATCCTCCAAATTAGAATCTATCTGCAGTCAACAATACCAATTTAATACCAATTGTCTAGTAGGCGTTAACCATAATTTTGCGCATACAAGCCCAGCAGGTAAAATAACAGTTTAAAAACAAGTAATTATACCGAAAATAATTTATTCTAAAAAATCACTTGGTAAATGGTATTAAATTGGTATTATGTATCCACGGAGGTATCGTGAGTATTTTTATTGGCATTGATGGCGGAGGAACTGGTTGCCGGGCAATGATCGCCGGCGCAAGTGGCACGCCGTTGGGTTCTGGTATCGCGGGTGCTGCCAATATCATGACCAATTTCGACGGCGCGCGCGACAATATCCTTGAGGCCTGCCAAATGGCTTTTGCGGCCGCCAATCTTAGCCCGGATGAAGTTAAATCGGCATCGGCCTATCTGGGGCTGGCGGGTGCAAATATTGGTGATTACGCAGCCCGGATGATTGAGGCCCTCCCCTTCGCCCA
>JALSIJ010000191.1 GCA_026981655.1 Rhizobiaceae bacterium
CAGCGTAAAGGGTAGGGGGATGCGTTTGCCAAATATCCTGATGCAATATCCACGATGTTGCAAAAGCACACGAGTGCCATCATAGGAATATGCAGCGCGCCAGCCAATGCCGCTTGAGGTCCATTCTACCACCTCATTTTCCCCGACCGGTTCCATGCAGGAAAAGAAATTATATTTTTGACCGCCGGGAAAGCTGAATTCCCGCTCAAGACAGAAGTATTCGCTGTCCGGTTTGCTGGCGAAATTGACCACGGTCTCGATATTAACTCCCGCCTTTGGGACAAGCGTTTTGGTGATTGCAAATAGTGGGGCGAACATTCTCACCAGCCAGTGAAGTTTAATATCCAATTGACCTTTAACGATGACGCTATCGCCGGTGAAGGGCCGGTTGGCGTAGTGCTTGTGCATGACGGGCGGCAGTTGTTCCCATGATTTGCCAAAGATGGGTTGAAAAATAGGCTGCTGGTGAGAATTTTCTGTCATGTTTTGAAAGTTCAGCCTATCAATTCTTATGGATTTTTTACTGCTTAAATGGGTTCATATTATAAGTTCGACAATATTGTTTGGCACCGGCATTGGTACGGCATTTTATATGTTTATGGCCAATCGGCGTGGAATTCTTTCTGATATTGCTTTTGTAACACGTCATGTGGTGATTGCCGACTGGTTGTTTACGACACCGGCGGTCATCGTACAACTTGCAAGCGGTGTGATGTTGGCTGTCATGCTTGATCTGGAGTTTTCCAGCGGTTGGATTTTCTGGGCTTTGGTGCTGTATTTTTTTGCCGGCGCGTGCTGGCTGCCGGTTGTATGGATGCAAATAAAAATGCGTAATATGGCCAGGCGCGCTGTGGCCAATGGTGAAGAATTGCCGCCTTTATATTGGAAAATGGATAAATGGTGGATTGCTCTCGGGTCGCTGGCTTTTCCGGCTGTTGTCGCTATATTTTGGCTGATGGTTTTTAAACCGGATTTGTAAAAGGGAGCGCCGGGTTACTCATATGAGATATTTTACTGTTTTTGCATTGCTCTTGGGGGTGCTTGTATCAGCTGGTTGGACATCTGCGTTGGCGGAAAACAAGGTGTCAGCGAACCTGTGCATTGAATATTCGGGCACGTTTATTTGGGACGAACCTAACCCGGATATTCAAAATATGCGGGTAAGATTTTCGTCAATAAATTACGGTTTGCAGGGCCAAATAACGGCCAGTGGCACTGTCTATTACAATATCAATGGAGAATTGTCGTCGAGCGAAACCAGGGTGGAGATTGATCGCAATACGTTGCGATTTGAGATGTGGGAAAAAAGCGACAATAACCCGGATTTCGTCTCTGATGGCTCGCATGTGGGGAAGATTGCGGCTGATCTTTCTCAAGTCAATGCGGTTTGGACCACCAGATCAAATGGTGAGACCGGAAAGTTGAAACTAAAGGCGCTTGATGCCTGTTTGGCTCAATAGAGCAAACGCCAGCAGGCTCTTTGATCAGATAAGGCTGCGGATTTGATCTTCCAGCCGTTTTGGTTCCGAGATTCCGATGAAACCGACCTTCTCTGTGTATCGCCGCCCTTTGTTGCCAGTTTTTTCGACTTCAGCGAAAATCACATCGCCGGGACCTTCAGCCGGGCCGTTGCGTGAAAGTCTGGAGACGCCAGATAGAGGCCAGGACTGAATTTGAATGCCGGGAAATGCATTGCGGATGATCAGCCGTTTGTCGGTCAATGCATAGGTGAGATGCTTTGCCTTGTATATTTTCCACAAGGGGGCGAGCAACATGCCAAGCCCGACAAGCATGAACGGAATGCCAAAAAGTGGGAAAATCAAGTCGATTCCACCTGGGAAACTGTTGCCAATATTGGCGGCGCTCCAGGTCCAGAACACGGAAAACGCAAAAAAGGGAATACCAAACAGGGCGATGGGAATGGCGGAATAGGCATGAGCTTTGGTGGATATGGGCTTATCTGCCC
>JALSIJ010000192.1 GCA_026981655.1 Rhizobiaceae bacterium
TTCGGTCAGCGCCGTAAAATGCTGCGCCAAAGCCTCAAACAGCTTGGTGGTGCAGCCCTGCTTGAACGCGCTGGCATTGCTGGCACAAGGCGCGCCGAAGAATTGAACATTGAGGAATTCGTGGCATTGGCAAATTGTTTGGCGTAATTCACCCCCGCCAGCTTGTTAACCCTATAACCTTTTCCATCATCGCGAAGTCGCGGTCATTGTGCAAAAGCATAGCACCGTTTTCTATGCACCAAGTAGCAATGATCACATCAATCGCACCACGAATTGTTATACCATTTTGGCGTAATTTTCGATAATTCGCAGCAGCAATCGGGGCAATTTCAGGGCCGCAGAGGGATTTTACAGAAAGGGGTGACAGCACGGCCTGTACCAGTTTTAAATGAGGCCCGTCTTTTAACCCTTGTAGTACTTCCACCAACACAAGGTCGCCCAGAATTATCTCTGAATCTCCAGTTAGTTGTTCAAGTAATTCGGTTTCTTTAGAGGCCCGATTGGCAAAATAGTCAATCCAGACTGATGTATCGACAACAATCATTAATCGCGTCGCATGGCATCAAGATCACCTTCCCAGTGAATTTTTCCACGAAGTGCCAGAATACGCCGCTGGTCGCGTTTTATTTTGACCAGCAATCGAAGTGCTTCGTCTATTGTAGCCTTTTTGGTTTTGTTTCCAGAATACTTCATGGCTTCCGCCAAAAGCTCGTCGTCAATATCAATATTGGTACGCATGTTACGCCTCCATGTGTATGATTTTTGATATTATACACATAGTTATGATTCCCGCAAACTGCCCCTTGCATCGGGGCGCATTCTCAAGCAATAAGCCCCCATGCTTCATATAAATAATCTCACCTATAGAATGATGGGTCGTTTGCTCATCGAAGATGCCACACTTGCGGTTCCTCCGGGGGCCAAGGTTGGCTTTGTCGGGCGCAATGGCACCGGCAAAACAACCCTGTTTCATCTGATCACCGGCGATTATTCTCCCGAGGCTGGCTCGATCAAATTGCGCCGTAATGCGCGCATTGGTCAGGTGGCACAAGAAGCACCTGGCAATGAAATCAGTCTGATTGACACGGTGCTGGCCGCTGATGTTGAACGCACCGAATTGCTGGCCGAGGCTGAAACCGCGACGGACCCGCACCGGATTGCAGAAATTCACGAACGGCTGGGCGATATTCGCGCCCATTCGGCCGAAGCGCGTGCAGGCTCCATCCTCAATGGTTTGGGTTTTGATGCGGAAGCGCAACTGCGCCCCTGTTCCGATTTTTCTGGTGGTTGGCGCATGCGTGTCGCACTGGCGGCAGTCTTGTTTTCTGAACCTGATTTATTGTTACTCGATGAGCCGACCAACTATCTCGATCTTGAAGGCACCCTTTGGCTGGAAAGTTATATCACCCGCTATCCCTATACGGTGATTATGATTTCCCATGACCGTGATTTGTTAAACCGCACGGCAACCTCAATCGTTCACTTGGAAGAGTGTCAATTGACCTCCTACAAGGGGGATTACGATTTTTTCGAGAAAACCCGTTCGGAAAAAATGTTGCTGCAATCGAAAATGAAGGTCAAGCAGGACGCCAAGCGCAAGCATATGGAAGCCTATATCGACCGTTTTCGCTATAAGGCATCGAAGGCCCGTCAGGCCCAAAGCCGCATCAAGGCGCTGGAAAAAATGCAGGTCATTGCAGCGGTCAGTGAAGCCCGTGTTGCGCCTATTTCCTTCCCAAACCCGAAGCGTGAAGCCGCATCTCCCATTATCAATATGGAAAATGTCGCCGTTGGTTATGAACCGGGAAAAGCCATTTTGAGCGGGCTGGACCTGCGCATTGATGCCGATGACCGGATTGCGCTGCTTGGGGCCAATGGTAACGGCAAATCGACTTTTGCCAAATTGATCGCCAACCGGTTGGAAGTGCAATCGGGCAAGATAAGCCGCGCCGATAAAATGCGCATTGCAATGTTTGCACAACATCAAATGGATGATCTCATTCCCAATGATACGGCCTACGATCATGTGCGCGCGCTCATGGTTGGCGAACCGGAAAGCAAAGTGCGTGCCCGTGTGGCACAACTTGGCCTTGGCATCGATAAAATGGAAACCAAGGCCTGCGATCTTTCCGGCGGTGAAAAGGCGCGGCTTTTGCTCGGGCTGGCGACCTTCCACGCACCGCATCTGCTTATCCTCGATGAGCCGACCAACCATCTGGATATTGATAGTCGCGAAGCGCTGATTATGGCGCTCAACGCCTATAAGGGCGCGGTGATTTTGATTTCCCATGACCGTTCGCTGGTCGAGGCCAGTGCAGAACGCCTGTGGCTGGTGAATGAGGGAACGGTGCTGCCCTATGATGGTGATCTGGATGATTACCGCAAGCTGGTTTTACGCGGCCCGGTGATGCCTGAGCCCGTTGTGGCGGAAGGCGAGGCGGCACCAAAGAAAAGCAATCTATCGGGCAAGGAACGGCGCAAACTTGCCGCCGCACGCCGCATTGAACTTGCGCCATTACGTAAGAAAATCAAGGCCTTGGAAGCAAAAATTGAATCAGCACAAAAGGAACTGGTGACAATTGGCGAAAAGATGAGCACGCCAGCGGTGTTGCAGGATTCTGACAAAATGGTCGAGCTTGCCAAAAAACGTGGCCAGACCGACAAAACCATCGAGACATTGGAAGCCGATTGGATGATTTTATCCGAACAATATGAAACCGAGAAGGTCGATTTTTGAGGGTGCGGTAAACGACTGAATCCAGCCCACTCTTACATATTTGAGGGTGCCGCTACTAGAACAAATTGATGGATGGGAGAATGGCATTTCTGACCCAAAGGGGGACCTATAAGATCTTATTTTTTCTTGAGATTGCAATCAAGAATGTACTCTAATTCAACATGCTTATTGATCTTAGCAAGGTTGAACCCCTGAGCACGTGCCTGCCGTTGAAATGCCTTGTACAATGCACTCCTAAGTTCTTTATCGATATCAACATCATGAATCGTCAGTTTCTCTGGGAAATGTTCGCCGTTATCCTTATTCGACGTTTTCTGGTCAATATTTGATCGGCCAAATATATTATCCCATCCCTCTTTGTAGGCGGGTGTGGATACACTGGAAAAATGGCTGATGGACGATTGGGATGCTGACTTCGGTGCCGCATCTGTTTTCTCTACTGAGGTGGTGTCAGCAGATTTTGTAGCCTCGTTCGTTCCTTTGGTCTTTGCCTCGGATTTCTCTGTCTTAACCTTTTTGGGCCCGGAGGATTTTTTTTCCTGCACTTTAACTTCGCTCATATTCTTGTCATTTCGTTCAATAGAATGCCTTGCTGTCCTCTAACATTTTTATTTCGATATTCACAAGTTGATTGATGAATTGATGTAGGCAGAAATTGTTTGGATAGCCGTTATCAGCGTATGGATTAATCAGGTAGCGGACAAAGCAATCGGCAGCTTTGTCTGCATTGCCGACATTTGGCTGTTGCAAAACCGATGGGTTTTGCAACAGGAATTTAGTTGATGGAATTTCAAATGCTTAGAAGTTGCACAACATTGATGCAAAAATGCGCAAGGTGCGAAAAAGAAAATTTGCGTTACCCAGGTTCTTACGCCGCCATCGTCTGCTCACGTAAATAGTAAAGCAAATCAAGCGAGGGTGCTTTGCCGGTCAATCGGGTGAGCAGCGCATGAACCTGCCCGCGATGGTGGGTCTGGTGGTTGAAAAACTGCGCCAGCGCCGGGTAAAGCGGCTGGGTAATATTCTCCGGGTTTACGATGGTTTGATAAGAAAAGTCTGCGGCTAATGTTGCTTCATTCAAGTCGTCAATATAGTTGATTATCCGCTCATCCATGGCTATGCGGGCCTGATTTAACGCATCAAAATTCTCATGCATTATGGCCTTCAGGTCTTTGGGTGTTTCGCCCTCGCCATCAAACCGATTCATCCAGATGGTGTCGCCAACATAAAGGTGATTAAGCGTTCCGTGAACGGATTTGAAAAAAGCGCCAAGGTCCTGTCGATATTGGTGATCTGGCAAATGGGCAACGTCTGCATAAAGCAGCTGGTTTGCCCATTTGTTGTAATTTGCAAACATCAAATAATGATCTCTCATGGCTTGTTCCTTTCGATTGTCGGTACTAGGCTTGGTTTCAACATTTTCTCCCAGAGGCATTGATATGAGCATTAAACTATATGAACTGTGCGGCGCAGATGAAAATCACCTGTTCAGCCCCCATTGTTGGAAAACCCGCATGTCGCTGGCCCATAAGGGGCTTGATTTTTCATCGCTTCCAACCTCCTTTACCCAGGTGCCTAAAATTGAAGGCGGGGCGACCAAGGCTGTTCCGCTGATGCGTGATGGCGACACACTGCTTTCAGACAGTTATGAGATCGCTAAATATCTGGAAAATACTTACCCGGATGCGCCAACTCTTTTTGGCGGTGAGGGTGGTATGGCGCTGACCAATTTCGTCATTAATTGGTCGCAGAGCCAGCTTCATCCACTGATTGGCGGGCTGGCGATGAAAGATATTTATGACATTCTGGCCGATGAAGATCAAGCCTATTTCCGTAAGGACCGTGAAGCCAAAATTAAAATGACCCTAGAAGAGCTGCACGCGGGCAGGGAAGGCAAGGTGGCTATGCTGAATAAAGCGCTGCTGCCATTGAAATTGATGTTAAAGGGGCAGCCCTATATTGGTGGTGATGCCCCATTATTTGCCGATTATGTGGTGTTTGGGGCGCTGCAGTGGATGCGGATGACCTGCACAATTCCGGTTTTGGCGGAGGATGGCGAGGTCGCCGACTGGTTTAACCGGTTGCTCGACATGTATGATGGCATGGGGCGTGCTGCAAAAGCCGCTACCTAACCATACCCCTTGCATCACTTGACGTGAACAGCTATAGGCTCGCCAACAGTTTGGCTGCCGGTTTTCGGTTGCCCTCCGCTCGACAATTCTCAACATTACAGGACACTATAATGGCCATTGAACGCACATTTTCCATGATCAAACCAGACGCAACAAAACGCAATCTTACCGGTGCAATTACCGCCAAGCTTGAAGAAGCTGGCCTTCGCATTGTCGCTTCAAAGCGCGTTTGGATGAGCCTCAAACAGGCTGAAGGTTTCTATGCTGAACATTCTGAGCGCCCGTTTTTTGGCGAATTGACCGAGTTTATGTCATCCGGCCCGACCATTGTTCAGGTGCTTGAAGGTGAAAACGCTGTTCTTGCCAACCGCGACATCATGGGCGCAACAAATCCGGCCGACGCTGATGCGGGCACAATCCGTAAGGAATTTGCTTTGTCTTTGGGTGAAAACTCAGTTCACGGTTCTGATGCACCTGAAACTGCTGCTCGTGAAATCTCCTATTGGTTTTCAGAAATCGAAATCGTTGGCTAATTACCTAGGGTCATGCACCTAACTACTTGAAGTGAATATTTTGGGCTGGTACATTTTGTATCGGCCCTTTCTTGTTTCAAGCGAGTGCACGTAGAGTGAAACGATGCGCAAACGAGCGATAACAAAAGCGAGTGCACGTGTTTACGCGCAAGCGAGCGAAAACTTAGGAATTTCCCCATGTGGCCTGACAACCGAATTACAAGCCTTTTCAATATTGAACACCCTATTATGCTGGCACCGATGGCCGGGCCGGGTGGTGCGGAATTAGCGTCAAGCGTTGCGCAAGGCGGTGGCTTGGCATCTCTTCCATGTGCGATGTTGAGTGTTGAGCGAATTCGAAAAGATGTCAGCATTATTCGTGGAAACAGGGGGACGCCGATTAATCTGAATTTCTTTTGCCATATGCCAGAGCCTGCAGATGCCGAACGTGATGCCCAATGGAAGTCTCGGCTGTCTGAATATTATGTTGAATTCGGGCTTGATTCAGATAAGCCGGTTGATGCGGTTAATCGTGCGCCTTTTGATGAAAAAATGTGTTCACTGGTCGAAGAACTTGGCCCGGAGGTGGTGAGTTTTCATTTTGGCCTGCCTGATGAATCCTTGTTGCAACGGGTGCGTAATGCGGGCTGCAAAATTATTGCATCAGCAACAATGGCTATGGAAGCGAAATATCTGGCTGACCGGGGCTGTGATGCAATCATCGCGCAAGGAGCGGAAGCCGGCGGCCATCGTGGGATGTTTTTGACTGATAATGTTGCATCGCAAGCAGGCACGATGGCGCTGGTGCCTCAGGTGGTCGACGCGGTCCCTGTGCCTGTCATTGCTGCCGGTGGCATAAGTGATGCGCGCGGAATTGCAGCAGCTTTTGCGCTGGGTGCATCTGCCGTTCAAATTGGCACGGCCTATTTGCTTTGCCCGGAGGCCAATGTGCCTGAAATGCACCGCGATGCCTTGCGCAATGCCAAAGATGATGAAACCGCATTGACCAATGTGTTTTCCGGCCGTCCGGCACGTGGAATTATCAACCGGGTTATGCGTGAGGTCGGGCCGATTTCCAGCGATACGCCCGCATTTCCAACCGCCGGTGGGGCGCTCGCACCCTTAAAGGCCGCTGCCGAAGCGCTAGGAAAATCCGATTTTACCTCGCTCTGGTCGGGGCAGGCGGCAGGTCTGGCGCGCGAAATGCCCGCACAACAATTGACCGAAACTCTGGCCAATGAAGCGCAAGCATTGCTGAAAAGGTTGGGCGGAAAGAAAAAAAGGAAGTGGTAGCGAAGCGATGCGTAAGCGAACGACAAAACAAGATGTGCCATATTGCATTTTTATTCTGGATTCAATTAATTATTTTGGCGTTAGAAACAATGAGGAGATGGTTCCATGTTTGGCAGATTTATAACAACATTGATGGTGATGATAACGCTGTTGCTTGTCGTAATTGGCAACACAACCGCATCGGCAAAAGATGATTCCTATTTCAATCCCAATAAGAGATCATCGGTTCTTGCGGGTTCGGGAGTGCTCGGAGATCCGGCACCATTCGTAAACATCGGATCGGATAGATTGGGCGGCACAGTGGTGATCTCGTCGCTTGTACCTAATATTGGCCCGGTTATAACCGTTTCCCTGCTTGAGCCTGGCCAAAATGGAACTTTATCCGTGCAACAGGGCCTTTTCATGAATCTGGAAGAAACAGCCAAACTTATTTCTTATTTGCGCAAGGGTCCGAACTGGGAAAAAACCGCGCGTGAGAACAAGGTTTTTGGATATTCAAAAACCATCGGCGAAGTTAACATGGCCTATGGAAGTACCGAAAAAACCGAACTGGTGTTTGTAACCACCGAAGACCAATCGATATTCATGCAGCTGGAAGTCACAATTGCCGGCAATCCGATCAAATACCGGTTTGAAATGAGTGCCGCTCAAAAATTCGCTAACCAGCTTCAACATTTCCACGATACCGCAACACCTGCAAAAGCACCTGAAAATCCGAAGGGTGACAAGGAAAAAGACAAATTGTTTGATTAGGTTTGCTGGCCGGGATGACGATCAAACAAAGTGAGCGCACTTTGAACCTTACGATGTACTGGCGAAACTGAAAGACGGGTGAGGATTGGTTATTGAGGAATACCTCCACCCCCATCCTGAGCAACGTCGAAGGGCGAGGGTGCCGTGATGTTAGCTACCCTGTATCGTAAATATCAATTTCCATATCCCTCGTGGTTCGACAAGCTCACCATGAGGGTTTAAAAAAACGAGCTGTTTACTCCCAGCGCTTTAGTGCCTCATTGTCGGCATCTTTGGCCGAAACCCATTCACCGGATGAGCCATCTTTCAGGTGTTCTTTTTTCCAGAAAGGCGCGCGGGTTTTAAGATAGTCCATCAGGTATGATGCACCATCAAAAGCCGCCTGCCGATGAGACGAGGCTGCAACCACCAAAACAATATTTTCGCCCGGTGCAATTTTACCAAAGCGATGAATGACCCGCAGCCCGGTCAAGGGCCAACGGGCGCAGGCTTTTTCGGCAATGCGCTTGATTTCGGCTTCGGCCATGCCGGGATAGTGTTCCAGCTCGAGTGCCGCAAGGGTGCCACCTTCATCGCGGCAAAGGCCAGAAAATGTAACCACCGCACCCACGTCGTTTCGGCCATCGCTAATGGCGGAGATTTCGGTGCCAATGTCGAAATCCTCAGCCTGAATGCGCACATTGGGAACAGCATTTACCATTTATCAGCCACCGGTCATTGGTGGAAACAGGGCAATCTCGCGTGCATCCCCCAGTAACTCATCATAATTTCTGTGTTCCTGATCAACCGCAACCCGCACAATTTCGGGTATTTCCAGTATGGCTTCAAACTCTTCCCCACGGGTTTTCAGCCAATCAAGAAACTCGCCTACGGTTTTGATTTCCTTTGGCAGTTCAACCATTTCTTCGCCTTTACCAAGGCGTTCGCGTATCCACGAAAAATAGAGAAGCTTCATTTCCTCAGTCCTCGACAACATGCTTTAACCCGGCGCGGAAATAATCCCACCCGGTATAAAGGGTAATGATAGCAGCAATCCACAACAAGGTTATCCCGATCAGGGTTGTATTTGGAATATATATATCGCCGGCAGGCCCGGCAAGCAGGAACCCGATAGACACCATTTGCACGGTGGTTTTCCATTTTGCCAATTGGGTAACGGGAACACTGACTTTCAGTTCCGCCAAATATTCCCGCAAGCCCGAAACCAGAATTTCCCGGCTTAAAATAACGATCGCCGCCCAGGTGGCCCAGCCTGCAATAGTGCCATCTGCGGCAAGCAATAACAGGCAGGCTGAAACCAGTAGCTTATCTGCGATCGGATCCAGCATTTTGCCAATCGGTGACGTTTGCTCCCATATACGGGCAAGATAGCCATCGAAGAAATCTGTGATGCTAGCGACAACAAATATGCTCAGCGCTAACCATCGGGCAAAATTGCTGCTTTCCAGTTTGCCTTCAAAATAGAAGCACAAAACAATTAGCGGCACCGATAGAATTCGACCATAGGTCAACAGGTTGGGAATATTCCACAACTCCTTAACCGTCATTTTTCTGTGTGTGTTGCTCATATGTAGACCTAAACGCCAAAGTGCTGAAAACTTCAACTGGTTCTTTGCAAATTAATCAAATTCTCAAACAATTGTGCGAATCTATGTACCGGTAAAGGAGTTTATGATGAGTATCGCGGGAATTAAGCACATTTTTAATGCAACCCAATATTCGATGGCTGGTTTGATCGTGCTACTGCGCGAACAGGCCGCCCGGCTTGAGGTTGGCATGCTTTTGGGCAGTTTGGCTATATTGCTGCTGCTTGATGGTCGATTTTCAGATTATCTTGTCGTCGTTCTGCTGTTCTGCGTTACGTTTTCTGTTGAGGCCACCAATACAGCAATTGAATCGCTGGTTGATCATTTGTCACCTGAAAAATCTGATTTTGCCAGAGATACCAAAGACCTCGGATCAACCTCGGTTTTTTTCCTGCTGGTTGCCAACGGCTTGTTTCTATGCGCCGTCTTTGCCCGGTTCATGGGCTGGGTTAGCTGGTAGTATCCTAATTATTGTCCCCATTGTCATGGAAAAAGTCATAGATCACCTGGGCCATTTGTGCAGAAACTCCATCAACTGCCTTTAAATCTTCAATGCCCGCATGGCTTGTTGCCTTGGCGGAGCCAAAGTGGTTGAGAATGGCCCGCTTTCGCGCCGGGCCAATGCCGGCAATTTCATCCAGCGGATTTTTAATCATTTCTTTTTTTCGTCTGGCACGATGGGTGCCGATGGCAAAGCGATGTGCCTCATCGCGCAACCGCTGGATATGATAAAGCACCGGATCGCGTATTGGGAGCGAAAATGATTGCCGACCGGGAATGAAAAAGCGCTCGCGCCCGGCATCACGGTCCGGCCCCTTTGCAATGCCAACCAGTGGCACATCATCTTCCAGCCCCAGTTCTTTCATCACCCCGCGAACGGCGTTTAGCTGGCCCAAACCGCCATCAATCAGCACAAGGTCTGGCCAGGGCACAAGTGCATCACCATCGCCTTCGACCTGTTCGGATTTTTTGCCACGCTCTTTCAAAAGCCTCGAAAACCGGCGGGTCATGACTTCGCGCATCATGCCATAGTCATCGCCAGGCACTATGTCCTTCGATTTGATATTGAACTTGCGATACTGGTTTTTAACAAAGCCTTCGGGGCCTGCCACAATCATCGCCCCCACTGCATTGGTGCCCATAATGTGCGAGTTGTCATAAACCTCCACCCGCTTTGGCGGCGCCTCAAGGTCAAACGCCTCGGCCATACCGGCCATCAGTTTTTCGTGGGATGCGGTTTCTGCAAGTTTGCGCCCAAGCGCCTCGCGCGCATTGGTGTGCACATGTTCCATAAGCTCACGCTTTTCGCCGCGCTGCGGTTTAAAAACCTGAACCCGCCGGTTGGCGCGGATCGAAAGCGCTTCCTGCAACAGACCCTGATCTTCAATCTCATGCGAGATCAAAATCAGTTTTGGCACCGGCTTATCATCATAAAACTGGCCGAGAAATGCACCAAGAATTTCCTCCGGGTCAAAACTTTTATCAGCCCGCGGAAAATAGGCCCGGTTGCCCCAGTTTTGCCCGGTACGAAAAAAGAACACTTGGATGCAGCTTTGCCCGCCCTCCTGGTGCAGGGCAAAAATATCAGCCTCATCCACATGTTGCGGATTGATACCCTGATGCGATTGTACATGCGAGAGCGAACCCAGCCTGTCGCGATAAACCGCCGCCTGTTCAAAATCCATCCGTTCTGACGCAATTTGCATTCGCTCCGCCAGATGGGTTTTAATTTTCTGGCTTTTGCCGGTTAAAAAGTCATGCGCTTCCTGCACCAGCTTGTCGTAATCTTCCAGCGAAATTTCGCCGGTACAGGGGGCAGCGCATCGTTTGATCTGGTGTTGCAGGCAGGGGCGGGTGCGGCCTTGATAAAAACTGTCGGTGCAGGTGCGCAGTAAAAACACTTTTTGCAGGGTGCTGATTGTGTCATTCACCGCACCGGCTGAAGCAAAGGGGCCAAAATATTTGCCCTTTCTGGTGCGCGCGCCCCGGTGTTTGAAAAGTCCGGCAGCCTCATGGTCACCACTGACCAGAATGTAGGGGAAGGATTTATCATCGCGTAGTAATACATTAAAACGTGGCCGTAACCGTTTGACCAGGTTAGCTTCCAGCAACAGAGCTTCGGTTTCCGTATGGGTGGTGATGAACTCCATCGAAGCGGTTTCGCTGATCATCCGGGCAATTCGGTTGGTGTGTCCGGTGGCGCGTGCATAGGAGGTGACGCGGTTTTTCAAATTGCGCGCTTTTCCCACATAAAGCATATCGCCAGATTTGCTCAACATGCGGTAAACGCCGGGCGCACCGGGCAGGCGCTTGACGAATTCGCCGATCACTTCAGCCCCGGTTTTTACCTCAACGCCATCTGTTCCGGCGTTGGCGGTTTCTTCCCAGACAATATTTTTCGTAAGCGCCTTCAGGTCCGGGCGGCGGGCGGGTGCAGGCGATGATTCGGCAGGGTTTGACATGGAGCGCTTATAGCATGTTGGTGCTTTTGTTTAGTTATACCCTCCCAAACAATATTCCGCCAACAAGCCTATCACGCTTGTAAATGTCCTTATGAAAAACAGCCTTGCCATTGTCTGAAACCCAGACGGTGAAATATGTCAGGTGAACCGGCACCGGTTTTCGCAGCTTTACGCGTGTTGTTTTGCGCGAAGCCACAATAGCATCTATTTTTCTTCGGCTGAGTGGGCCATCCAAACCATAGAGAATTGTTGCAAAATCCAGAGGCTTCTCCACCCTGATACAGCCGTGGGAAAGTGCCCGTGTCTTGTTCTTGAACAGGTTCCGTGAAGGAGTGTCGTGAAGGTAGACATTAAACCGGTTGGGGAACAGGAATTTTACCCGGCCAAGCGCATTTTTGTCGCCCGCAGGTTGAACGATACGAAATGGAAAGTTCTTCGAGCGCACGGACTGCCAATCGACCGAATTAGGATTCATTACCGGTGCATCGGCTTTCCAGCTTGTGTGCAGTTTATAACCCTTTTTGGTTAGATAGTTCGGGTCCTTGCGCAGCTTGGGCAATATCTCATTACCAGCGATACTGCGCGGCACTGTCCAGGTTGGGTTAAAGTCGGAATACTTGATTTTGTGTGAAAACATCGGGGTTTTGTGATAGGTTTTACCAATAATCACCCGCCTTTTGTCAATTTTGCGCCCTTTTTGATAGACTTCCAGCGTAAATGCTGCCTGATTGACCAACACATGATTTTTACCAAGGTTTGAGGGAAGCCAGCGCCATCTCTCCATATTGACAATTATCTGGCGTCTCTTTGCGCCCTTTTTGGTTTTCGCCAAAAGCGCCCGTAGACGGGCATATTGTTGATGCTGCGGCCTCAATTGATTGACAACCGCTTGCGGGCCTTTTTTTGCAGCTGTATTAAGCAACCCTTTGCGGGATACTTTTTTGCGCGAAATCACAATGTCGGGTTCACTGACGGCAGGCGTGGTGCGCCCGGCAAACAGGTCGCGGCCAAAGCGATAAAAAGCCTGCGAGAGGAACAACTCAGCCGCAGCGAGATTGTCGCCCTTCAAGGCAGATTGTTGGTTGGGAAATCCACCAAGATAGTCCTTGGGGTCCAAACCATCATCGCCAGCACGTGCAAGCGCCCTTACCAGTGCCAGGCCATTTTTGTTCAACCCGGAATTTGATGTCCAGATACCCTTGCCACGGCGCGCTTTATAATATTTTTTCTGCGACGCAATGTCGATTACCTTGCCGTTCCAGTTGATTGCTTCGGCCGTAAGAAATTTGGAAACGCTTGCCGCGCTTGCCGGTAGGGCAACTGGCAAGGTCAGCATTAAAGTGATCAGGTATTTGGCTGCCATTGGTTTCATTCAATGTCTCTCCAACTGATTTCTACCCAGAAGATAATGATAATGCAAAAAAGCTGTTATTCCACCACATTTACCACATCCGGGGCTTCCCAGAAAAGGTGCTGGCCGCCATCTGTTGCAATCATCTGCCCGGTAATTGAGGGCGTATTGTCAAAATATCGAATGGTTTCGCCAAAGGAGGCCAGCGTTGGTCCGCGCTTTAGCGGTAAAAGGGCAATTTGCTCAGCAAAATTATCTTCCGTCTGGCGGACGTTTTTTAAAGTTGGGCCGGGGCCAATGGCATTAACCCGAATACGCGGCGCAAGCGCCTGCGCCATAGTGCGGGTGGCTGTCCAAAGCGCGGTTTTTGACAATGTGTAGGAAAAGAACAGCGGGTTAAGCCGCAACACCCGTTGATCGATAATATTGACGATCAGGCCTTCGTGTCGTCCATTATCTTGCGCCGCAAAGGCTTCGCTCAAAAATACCGGTGCTTTCAGGTGCACATCAAAATGCGCATCCCATCTTTTGTGGTCGAGTTCGCCAATATCATCGTTTTCGAACACCGAAGCGTTATTGACCAAAACACTTATGGGCCCAAGTTTATCCACCGCCTGCGGCACAAGGCCTG
>JALSIJ010000193.1 GCA_026981655.1 Rhizobiaceae bacterium
TCAAAACTCCAACAACTCCGTATCCATCAGCGATGATTTTCTCAAGTCCGTTGAGGAGGATAAAGACTGGAACCTCACCGCCCGCAAGGATGGCTCGGTTACCAAAACCCTGAAAGCCCGCGAATTATGGGACCAGATCGGCAGTGCCGCATGGGCATCAGCTGATCCGGGCCTGCATTTCAATACCACTATGAATGATTGGCACACCTGCCCGGCAGCAGGCCCAATCCGCGCATCCAATCCCTGCTCGGAATATATGTTCCTCGATGATACGGCCTGTAACCTTGCATCAATGAACCTTTTGCAATTCCGCAAGAAAGATACCGCCGCCGGTGATCTGGGTTTTGATATTGATGCCTTTGAACACGCCACACGGTTGTGGATGGTGGTTCTCGAAATTTCCGTGCTGATGGCACAATTTCCTTCCAAGCAGATCGCCAAATTATCCTACGAATACCGCACAACCGGCCTCGGCTTCGCCAATATTGGCGGCCTGTTGATGACCAGCGGCATCCCTTATGATTCTGATGAGGGCCGCGCAATTTGTGGTGCGATTACCGCCATCATGACCGGCACCTGCTATGCAACATCGGCCGAAATGGCCTGTGAACACGGTGCATTTACCGGCTACCTGCCGAATGCCGGCCATATGGCCCGTGTCATACGCAACCATCGTCGCGCCGCCCACGGCGAAGCAGACGGCTATGAAGAACTAAGCGTATTACCTGTGCCGCTCGACCACGCGTCCTTAAAAGATCAGGACCTGGTTGAACGCGCCAAGGCAGCATGGGACAATGCTGTCGATCTGGGCGAAAAATACGGCTACCGCAATGCCCAATCCACCGTGATTGCACCCACCGGCACCATTGGCCTTGTTATGGACTGTGACACAACCGGTATTGAGCCTGATTTTGCTCTGGTTAAATTCAAAAAACTCGCAGGCGGCGGATATTTCAAAATCATCAACCGGGCAGTCCCCGAAGCGTTGAAAAACCTTGGCTACGACAAGAGCGAAGTTGCCGAAATCATCGAATATGCAGTTGGCCACGGTACATTGAAAGATGCCGATGGGGTCAACCACGAAGCCTTGAAAGAAAAAGGCTTCACCGATGAGAAGATTGAAACCATTGAAGCTGGCCTTGCAACCGCCTTTGACATCAAGTTTGTCTTTAACAAATTCACCCTTGGCGAAGAGTTCTGCACCAAAACCCTGGGGCTGGAAGCCGCAGACCTTGATGATTTTTCTTTCGATCTTTTGGCGGCAATCGGCTTTTCCAAATCGGACATTGAGCAAGCAAATCTCTATTGCAGCGGTGCCATGACCCTTGAGGGCGCACCACATTTGAAGGATGAACATTTGCCGGTCTTTGATTGCGCCACCCCTTGTGGACGCATTGGCAAACGCTCGCTTTCAGCTGAAAGCCACATCCGCATGATGGCAGCGGCCCAGCCATTCATTTCCGGCGCGATTTCCAAAACCATCAACATGCCAAATGATGCATCTGTCGAAGACTGCACCGATGCCTATATGATGTCTTGGAAACTAGGGGTTAAAGCCAACGCGCTTTATCGCGACGGCTCCAAATTATCCCAACCGCTCAATTCATCACTGATTGAAGACGAAGATAATGAGGATTCGGTTGAGGAATTGATTTCAGCAAACGCGACCGCACGCATTCCAATGGTCGCAGAAAGAATTGTCGAGAAAATCATCGAACGCGCCAAGGGTGTACAGGAAAAATTGCCAACCAGGCGCAAGGGGTATACCCAAAAAGCCAAAATCGGCGGCCACACTGTTTTCTTGCGCACTGGCGAGTATGATGATGGACGGCTGGGCGAAATCTTTCTTGATATGAACAAGGAAGGCTCTGCTGTGCGTGCCTTCATCAACAATTTTGCTATCTCCGTTTCACTGGGTCTGCAATATGGTGTGCCGCTGGAAG
>JALSIJ010000194.1 GCA_026981655.1 Rhizobiaceae bacterium
TTGATCTTTCTTGCCAGCGGTAATTCCGATGGTGTCTGGTCGCATCTGATCGAAAATGTACTGCCGCATTCGATCATTACAACTTTTTTGCTGATGGTCGGAGTTGGTATTGGCACCGCTATTATTGGCGTTGGAACGGCATGGCTCACATCCATGTGCCATTTCCCCGGGCGCAAATTGCTGCAGTGGTTGCTGGTTTTACCATTGGCCATGCCGATTTATATCGTAACCTATATCTATATCGAGATACTGGATTATACCGGCCCGGTTCAAACATTCATTCGGTTTATTTTCGGTTTTACATCGCAGCGCGACTATTGGTTCTTTGATTTCAACTCTTTGCCTGGCGCCATCTTTGTAATGACAATGGTACTTTTTCCTTATGTATATTTAACCACCCGGCTGGTGTTTTTGATGCAGGGTGCCAACATACTGGAAGCGGCGCGATCGCTGGGTGCAGGGCCAATGCGAATGTTTCGTCGTATAGCTCTGCCGATGGCCCGCCCTGCAATTGTGGTAGGCGTTACGGTTGCCCTCATGGAATCTCTGAACGACATTGGGGCTGTGGAAATATTGGGCGTACAAACGCTGACATTTTCTATTTATGATACATGGCTGAACCGGGGAAGCCTTGCGGGTGCCGCCCAAATTGCCTGCCTGACACTGGCGATAATTATATTGCTAATCACCATCGAGCGCTTTGCCCGCCGCAATCAGCGCTTTGCGTCGACCCGGCATCAAAAGCAACCTTCGCAATTCAAACTTACCGGAGCATCGGCAATTTTCGCCACCTTTGCCTGCCTTGTCCCCGTGTTACTGGGGTTCATCATACCATTTGCGGCATTGGTAAACTCATCATCCCGACGACTCGAACAGTTTTTTGATGAGGCGCTATTGCAGGCAAGCATCAACAGTATATTTGTAGCCGGGTTTACGGCCCTGATCACCGTTATCGCCGCATTCACACTTGTTTATGCGGCTCGGATATTTCCTAAAAACTCTATGCGGCTGGCCGGCCGTATGGCTTCACTTGGATATGCGGTGCCTGGCACAGTGGTCGCCATTGGCATTCTTTTTCCACTTGCCTATTTCGACAATTGGCTGGATGGTTTGATGCGGGAAAATTTCAATATGTCGACCGGATTACTGATCAGCGGGTCAGCGGCCATCATAATCTACGCTTGTACGGTTCGGTTTTTAGCCCTTGCCCATGGTTCGCTTGAATCCGGGCTTGGCAAGATTTCGCCACACCTTGATATGGCGGCACGCTCATTGGGGCGAACAGCCGGGCAAACCTTGCGGCAAATTCACCTGCCATTGATGGCCAAGGCGATGGCAACTGCTGCCCTTTTGGTATTCGTTGATACGATGAAAGAGCTTTCAGCCACAATCTTGCTTAGGCCGTTTGACTTTAATACGCTGGCCACGCTGGTTTATGAGCAGGCCTCGCTAGCTATTTTTGAAGATGCTTCGATCGCCGCATTGATCATTGTTTTAATCGGCATGGTGCCGGTGATCCTGCTCATGCGTATGAGTGATACAAACACTAACACTCAGCGATAATGGATTTACGCTTATTTATGCTTAAAAAAAATGCGGGCACAAGGCCCGCATAGTAGAAGAAGAAGCTGTGATGGATCGTACTTACTGATCTGTTTCCCTTGGGGGAATTTAATAGCTAAGGTTTGAAGTTGATTTGTTCGCTTTCAATTAACCTCGCGTTAAGCCGATAATGCCCGTAAAACATTAACAAAACCTTACCTGAATATTTACAACTTTCACTGAAGCGTCCCATTTTAAACCAGGGTAAATTTTTGGGTAAGGAATTATTAACTGTAGGAATGGCGCAAACCCGCCAATTAGCTCGAAAGTTCGCTTAAGTTTGTGTAAATATCCAGTGCCTCAGGATTAGCCAGCGCTTCTCTATTCTTAACTATTCGTCCGTGAACAACATCGCGAACAGCCAATTCAGTAATTTTTCCTGACTTTGTGCGCGGAATATCTGCAACCGCGATAATTTTTGCAGGCACATGACGCGGGGATGCACCTGTTCGAATTTTGGTTTTTATTGCTTTGATCAAACCATCATCAAGTATGACCCCATCAGCCAAAACCACAAACAAAATCACTCTGGTATCGTTGTCCCACTCCTGGCCGATGCATAAGGCTTCGAGCACCTGGCTCATTTGCTCGACCTGATTGTAAATTTCGGCCGTGCCAATTCGCACACCGCCGGGGTTTAGTGTTGCATCTGAGCGACCATGAATGATCATGCCACCGCGCTCACTCCATTCGGCAAAGTCACCGTGGCACCAGATATTATCAAAACGCTCGAAATAAGCGGCAGAATATTTTTTCCCGCCCTCATCATTCCAAAATTTAATCGGCATAGATGGAAATGCTTTGGTACAAACAAGCTCGCCCTTTTCCATTTGAACCGTCTCGCCATTATCGTTCCACACGGCTGTTGCCATGCCGAGTGCCGGGCCCTGAATTTCGCCGGAATATACCGGTTTCCACGGCACGCCACATACAAAGCAGGCAACGATATCCGTGCCACCGGAGACCGATGCCAAATGCACATTTGACTTTATATCGGAATATACGAAATCAAAATTCTCCGGTGCAAGCGGAGAGCCGGTCGAGGCGATAAGGCGGACAGTGGATAAGTTGTGGGACTCCATCGGGCGCAGGCCCTGATTGCGCAGGGCATCGATAAATTTGGCCGATGTGCCAAACTGGGTAATCCCGATCTTGTCGGCATAATCAAACAAGATATTGCCATCAGGATAAAACGGCGAACCATCGTAAAGAGCAAGCGTTGCCTCGCTTGCCAGCGCCGTTACCAGCCAATTCCACATCATCCAACCACAAGTGGTGAAATAGAACACAGTATCACCCGATTTAACCCCGCTGTGAAGCTGATGCTCCTTCAGGTGCTGTGTTAATACACCACCTGCCGAATGCACGATGCATTTCGGTATCCCGGTTGTTCCAGATGAAAACAAAATGTAAATTGGGTAATCAAATGGAAGCCGCTCAAATTTTACCGGCGCCGGAGCAAATTCTTTGATAAAGTTTTCAAGTGTCACCCCATTGGACAATTCACTGGCAACATGATCTGCCCTTTCCAGATAGGGTATTACTATATTTTTCTTTGCACCCAATTGAGGGGTGATTTTTTTCAATTTTTCCAGCACATCAATTTGTTTACCATTGTACCAATAGCCATCGCAGGTGATGAATAATACGGGTTCAATCTGGGTGAACCTGTCCAGCACACCTTTTTCGCCGAAATCCGGCGAGCAGGACGACCACAGTGCCCCAATTGAAGTTGCCGCCAACATCGCCGCAACTGTTTCCGGTACATTGGGCATCATTGCCGCAATACGGTCGCCTTTTTTTACACCTGCCTTGATGAAGGCTTGTTGCAGCAGGGAAACCAGATCATGCAACTCATTCCAACTAAGCGCGCGTTCAACCTTGTCTTCGCCCTTAAAATGTATAGCAACACCACCACCTTTTCGCCGCAGGAGATTTTCCGCAAAATTAATTTTTGCTTCGGGAAAAAACCTGGCGCCCGGCATCTGCTCCCCATTCTCTAAAAAAACTTCCCCCTTTTCGCCAATTATTCCACAAAAATCCCAAAGGGCACCCCAGAATTCGCTCCTATTTTCTATAGACCAAAGGTGCAATTGATCGAAACCAACCGGCGTTGTAGGAAATGGTCTATTCAATGTCGCTGAGAATTTGGCGAGTGGTCCATTCAGAATATCTTCTTCGGTCGGCGTCCATAATGGCTCGGCAACGGTCATATTTATTTCCTTGTTGAAATTAATTGGGCGATGCATGTTGTTTCGGATGCAGATTTGGAGATAATACACAATGCCGTGTTGGGGGCAATTTAATATCGCCGAATTGCACCTGTTGAAACTGGATAAATATGACCACAAAACTTGCTTCACAATTTGATCACTGCAGGAGAGTTCTGCAATGAGGCGGCTGTTATTGATCTTTGCATTTGTGGCGATCGCAGCTACCGCAGTCGTAATTATTGCGACACCGTGGCTATTGTCTTCAGATATAGTAAAAGCACGCATTGCTCATCGTATCGAAGAATTAACCGGCCTGAAAACTACCCTGCGCGGCACACCGGTATTGACGTTGATACCCTTTCTTGGGATCAAGTTGAGTGATGTTGTTGTTGAAAGCCCCGATGGAAACGACAATGCGTTTGGTAATCAGCCCTTGGTCTCAATGGATTCATTGAAAGGAAGTTTGAAGTTATTCCCCGCCATATTTGGCACTCCAGAACTGGCCAATTTTAAACTGGTCAGACCCAAGTTTAATCTGAAAATTTCCAGATCAGGTAAAGCCAACTGGTATTCCAGTACCGGCGCACTATCAAAATTACTTTCAGCGGCCATCAATAATAAGAACGCTCCCAACGGGTCGCATGATTCCATCAAACTTGCACGTTTCGAAATTGTCAACGGTACAATCAGCTATCAAAATGACCGTCTCGGCCAGAGGAACATGCTCACAAGCGTCAATATTGTACTGAACTGGCCAGATACAAATGCGCGGGCTGAGATGAGTGGGTCGATGGTTTGGAGAGGTGAGAATGTAAAAATCTCTGCAGGTATTGATCGACCGATAGATCTTTTGTCTGGTGGCAACTCAGATCTCGTATTGGATATTCGCTCAAATCCGTTAAATGCCCATATTAAAGGCAATGCGGATATGAATTTAACCTCACAATTTTCCGGCAACGCTGAAATATCTTCTCCTTCCGTTCGCCAATATCTTTCATGGGTCGGCTACGACCTGGTACCGGGTTCAACCCCTGGAGCACTGGATGTAAGTTCAAATATCATAGCGACACCTAATACAGTAAAATTTCAGGGCGCAACGGTTTCCATGGATGGCAATACAGGGACCGGATTTTTGGAACTGACTATGTCAGAAAACAAACGACCGGGATTGGCTGGTACACTGGCATTTCAGAACCTATCTTTTGATCCCTATTTTCAGGCACTGATCAAAGATGGTGATACAGCAAGCGAGGCTGAAATTGCCAAAATCGGACTGATTGACGAGTTTAATCTTGATCTTCGGTTTTCGGCCAACACGGCCACTTTGTCAGACATTATGCTGACATCGATGGCTGCAACAGTTCAAATCAGGGATGGTGGAATAATTCTTGATATTGGCGAAGCATCATTATTTGGCGGCATGGTTCAATCTCAACTGCAGGCCAGTAAAATTGATGGTGTTCCAACGGGTGAATTAAAGCTCAACCTGATTGACATTGATATGGAGCAATTGAGCAAGCTTATCGCGCCAGAAGGCATTGAAATTGCAGGGAAAGGGACTGCATCACTTATCTTGAAATCACGCGGAAGAAATGCCTCACAACTCATTCAAAGGCTAAATGGTAATGCCACAATTACAGCCACATCCGGTCGATTAGAAGGTATCAATATCGCTGAAATTGCCATTGATGGAGAGAGTGAAATCATTCTGGACAACACCAAAGTTCTTTCAAAAGAAACTAAATTTACCAAACTGAACATTGGAATGCACATTGCAAATGGCATTGCAATTCTTGAAGATAGCCGGATTGAGGGTGAAGGATTGCTGGCAATAATTGGTGGGAAAGCAGATTTATGGCGCGGGAGCCTGGCGATGAACGGTCACGTTTTGATGTCGAAATCTGGTACGCCAGAAAAACCGGATGGCGAAGATATTACCCATAATATACCATTTTTTGTCGGCGGTACATTTGGAGCACCGCTTTTTGCTTCCGACATTTTTTCAAATGACAGCGGCAAAGGTCGCTAATTAACAAAAATATTTTCCGCATTTTTCAACACTGCATTGCCAATATCAACTGGATGATCTGATTTTTCTTTGTCAATTAGCGTATAAAGAGCAACTTTCTGACTGACACCCTGCAGCGTAAAATCACCCAGTAATTCCCAAGAAGCCGCATCATATGCCGCTACATCTCTAGTTGCTAATATTGGTTTGCCAATAGTTTTGGTCATGGTCTCAATTCGCGCGACCTCGTTGACAGTTGGTCCGATAATAGAAAACGAAAGCCGCTGGGGCACACCAATATTGCCAAATACCAAAGAGCCGACGTTGAGCCCAACACCGAAATTGATATCCGGCAGATTGTCTTCTTTCCTTTGCTCCCTGATGTTTTTTGCAAGGCCCATCGAGGCGTGTAAGGCGGTGGTTGCAGCCTGAATTGCATCGTTCTTTTCGCATTCATTCTCGAACGGGAAAATAGCCAAAACCGCATCGCCAATGAAATCCAATACTTCACCACCCGCCTCTATTACTGGCCCGGCGGTCATTTCAAAATAAGTATTGAGTAATTTGAGATATTCATCGCCCGGCATCGTATCGGCCAATGCGGTAGAATTTCGCAGATCACAAAACCAGACAACGGCGTTGGTTGTATCGCCGTCTCCCCGACGTATAGCGCCGCTTAATACCCGGTTACCGGCCTTCGTCCCCAGATAGGTCTCAACAATATTATGAGAAATTCGTGCCTGTACTACAGTTTTGCAGGCAACAGCAAAGCGGCGCTGAATTTTTTGCAATGATTCGATTTCACGGTTGGAAAATCCGCCCTGCCGGTCTGCGCACCAGGTAACAAAAATTCCCCGGCGCTCGCTTGCATGGTAGGTGTTTTTGGAGGTAAAGGCGGTAGAAACAACCAGATAGTCGGTCATATCCATATCCAACATTTCCTTAAGTATAGGAAAATCAAGCAACGCGTTGGGGCCATCAAGGTTTCGGCGCAATATCCCAATATCATGGTCAAGCATATGTTTCATCGGGCTTTCATTCCAGGCGTCGCTCATCTTATCCTGGTGTAAAAATTGCTCGAATAGGGTTCCCTCTCCACGGGTCCACAATGTTGTTTCTGCCTGAAATAGCGGGTGCAATGTGGGCCATGTCAACCGTGCCCGCGCCAATGGAATACCGATTGCATGTAGCCGGTGGCAAAGGCCTTCAAACATACCAACTATATCGGGTTCAGAAAGAGCCTGATCGGCCAACCATTCATTAATTTCGGAAACAAGGGTGTTGTCGTCCATGTTCTTTATCTCCCGAAATTATAAATCAAAAGGTTGCAATTTTATCACATTGCATTCCAGCCTATCATTTAATATAGCCCGTGTCCGCCCGATAAATTTACAAGCGCGACCATCGATCAATCCAATCGTAGTTGAATTACAGTTTACTCATCTTTTGCGCATGGCCAGGAAGCAGGCATTGCAATAGCTTCAGGCAATTTAGTTTTTAGATCACCGCAAGCGAGTTCTATCTGACTCTGTTTGAGGTTTTTAACCATTGATAAGTCGGTGCCGTGAAATCTTGCCCGATATAGCCATGCATTGCCCATGTCTACACCATCCATCAATGCGCCAATGAAATTCACTCTTGATATATTGGCAAATTGAAAATTCACATTGGATAGGGCCGCAGAACTGAAATTGGACCGACCAAGTTCGGACTTGCTGAAATCGGCTCCGTTTAAAAATGCACCGGAAAAATTGCCTCTAAAAATAGCAGCCTTATTGAAATTTGTTCCGATCAACTTGGCGCCAACAAAATTACTGCGTGTGCCTTCAACCTTAGACAAGTTTGCACCGGAAAGGTCTGACTTGTTGAAATTGGTACGGTTCATCATAACCTTGGCGAGATCAGCAGATTTAAGTCTTGAATTTCTAATATCCGAACCGGACAGATCTGCAGAACTTAAGTTGGCATCACTAAGATTGTACTCACTCAAAATTACATTGCGCTTTCGGCATTTTGACCAGTCAACTCCTGGAACCGGTGCATCAGTGCAACCGGCTTTGGCAGGCACAGCCATTGTTAGCATACCGCCTGAGATTGCCACCATAGACGCAACCGCGATTGTTATTGCCAACTTATTCGGCTTCATATCAGCCTCCAACTATCCAGTGTTATTATGAACTTAATATCGATTTTACACGATGCAAGTGAATCTGAGGTAAAAACCTGTCAAATGGCTGAAAGTATAATTTTAGGGTCTGAACCCGATTGAGTAACAAAAACGGGAGGCCAAGGCCCCCCGAATTTAAAAACGAATGTATGAAATGCCTATTTCAGCATATCAGTAATTTTCGATGTCCATGCACCAACTGGTTTCTTCGTAATGACCGGATCAGAGCCGCCCTTCATGAGGGTTGTAACAGTGCGCTCAGCCGCTGCCACATCCAAAGTGCCATCGGAACCAGCGGTTAGTTTGTTGATCTCGCCCATCATGCGTTTTTGATGTGCTTCTGTTTGCGCACCGGATGCATCGTTTTCCAACACAATCATAGCGGCCGCATCAGAATTATCACGCGCCCATGCCCAGCCCTTCATTGAGGCTTTGACGAAGCGCGCAAGCTTGTCGACCATTTTCGGGTCTTCAAGGCTTTTTTCCAGTACATAGATGCCGTCCTCAAGTGTCGATACCCCTTCATCCTCATATTTGAAGGTTACAAGCTGGTCGGCGGAAAGGCCCGCATCAATAACCTGCCAATATTCATTATAGGTCATAGTGGAAACGCAGTCGGCTTGCTTCTGCAAGAGCGGGTCAACATTGAAGCCCTGTTTCAAGACCTTAACGCCACCTTCGCTGCCATCGGTTTTAATGCCGAGTTGGCTCATCCATGAAAGGAATGGATATTCGTTGCCGAAGAACCATACGCCGAGGGTTTTGTCCTTAAAATCTGCAGGTGTTTTGATGCCGGTTTCTTTGCGGCAAGTCAGCATCATGCCAGAACGTTTGAATGGCTGGGCAATATTAACAAGTGGCACGCCTTTTTCACGGGTTGCAAGCGCTGAAGGCATCCAGTCGATAATTACATCGGCACCACCGCCGGCGATGACTTGTGGCGGCGCAATGTCCGGGCCGCCTGGTTTGATTTCCACATCGAGGCCAGCCTCTTTGTAAAAGCCCTTGTCCTTGGCTACATAATAACCGGCAAATTGTGCCTGGGTCACCCATTTCAATTGCAGGGTCAGTTTTTCCTGCGCCACGGCGGCACCTGCTATAAGTGACATGGCAACGCCAAGCGTTAATGCGATTGCTTTTTTCATTTCGTTCTCCCTTGTTATGTACCTTCAGTTTTGAAAATACGTTTGTTCTGGCTCCTATCTATAGGATGGATGCCAGAATGTTAATCTTCTTTCTATCAGAGCTATAAGCCCATAAAATAACGAACCGGCCAAAGCGGCCATAGCGATTTCTGCCCAAACCATATCCACATTCATCCGGCCAACCTCGGTCGAGATGCGAAATCCCATACCAACAATCGGGGTTCCGAAAAACTCTGCCACAATTGCACCGATCAATGCCAGTGTGGAATTAATTTTTAACGCGTTGAAGATGAACGGTAAAGCGGCAGGCAGGCGCAGCTTAAACAGAGTTTGCCAATAGTTCGATGCATAGGTGCGCATCAGGTCACGCTCCATATGGCCTGCGGTTGAAAGACCGGCAACCGTATTCACCAGCATCGGGAAGAAGGTCATGACAATGACCACAGCCGCCTTAGACTGCCAGTCAAACCCGAACCACATAACCATAATTGGTGCCATGCCGACAATCGGCAAGGCCGCAACCAGATTGCCGATCGGCATTAGCCCCTTACGCATGAAAGGCGAGCGATCGACCAGAACTGCAATGGCAAAGCCGGTAGCGCAACCGACAACATAGCCGAACAAAACAGCCTTGAAAGTCTGTTGGAAATCAGCTGCCAAAATGGGAAGTGAATTTGTAATCCGTACGCCAATCTGGCTGGGCGGTGGCAAAAGAATCGGCGGCACACTAAGCCCGCGGGTCAGAACTTCCCAAAGGAATAGTAATGTAAGTCCGAAGACTGCCGGAATAAGCAGGCCAATAAATAACCCGATAGGTTTTTGGCGAAAGTTAATATTGGAAAGTTGGCTGACTGCAAACCATGCAAGCAGCCAGACAATGATCACCGCCACCCAGCCTCCGTTCCAGGACATGCCATCAGATTTCAGATGGGCAAAGACAAATTTGCTAAATGGCCAGATCAGCAATACTGCAATCGCTGCTGCTGCAATTTTCAAACGATCACTCATTGCGCCATCCCCATCTGCTTGAGGACACGGCGATCAATCACTCCGACCAGCCATACAAGTGTTGCGGCTAAAAATGCCGCCATGAACAGTGCCGACCATATTTGAATGGTCTGACCGTAATAGGAACCAGCCAGCAACCGTGCACCAAGGCCTGAAATTGCACCGGTTGGCAATTCACCAACAATAGCGCCGACTAATGATGCGGCAATCGCAACCTTCAACGAGGTAAACAGGAACGGAATGGATGAGGGCCAGCGCAGCTTCCAGAATAGTTGCGCTTTAGAGGCATTATAGGTGTGCATTAAATCAAGCTGCATAATATCGGGAGAACGCAAGCCTTTAACCATACCAACCGCCACCGGGAAAAACGACAGGTACATCGAGATAAACGCCTTGGGCAGCAAGCCCTGAATGCCCACAGCGTTCAACACCACGATAATCATCGGCGCAATTGCTAATATGGGGATCGTTTGACTGGTGATGATCCACGGCATCAGGCTTTTATCCAGCGTCTGCGAATGGACAATGCCAACGGCAAGGGCAATACCCAACAGGGTGCCAAAAGCAAAACCCAGCAAGGTGGATGAAAGGGTAATCCACGCATGATAGACGAGGCTGCGCTTGGAAGTGACATTTTTCATCACTGTAGTATTCCAGATTTCAACAATCACCTGATGCGGGGCCGGCAATACCGGGCGCTTTTGCTCCATCGTCTTGGATAATATCTGACTAAAGGTGATTTCCGCATTAGCGCGCTCGGCCTGATCGCGCTCAAACGGCGCATTGAGCCAGACAACGCATGCATACCAAAATACGATGATTGCGGCGGTGATGGTGAGAATGGGGATAGTTGAGCCTTTGGAGAGAGTGGTTAGCATTCTGAATCGCTCTCTAGGAAAGTCCAAACTTCAATTGTGACATCACTCATCATAGGAATGCCCCAATCGCAGGCCTTCGCGCACCTGATGGGCGATTTCGAGAAATTTTGTTGTTTCCCGGATTTCCAGCGGGCGCTCATCACCCAGATCACAATCAATGATCTCGTGAATACGCCCCGGACGCGGCGACATGACGACGATTCTTGTCGACAGAAACACCGCCTCGGGGATCGAGTGAGTGACAAACACAACTGTCTTTTTAGTCTTGGCCCAAAGCAGCAATAGTTGCTCGTTTAAGTGATCACGGACAATTTCATCCAGTGCGCCAAACGGTTCGTCCATCAACAGCATATCAGGTTCAACCGCCAGCGCACGGGCAATTGATGCGCGTTGCTGCATGCCACCGGACAATTGCCAGGGGTATTTTTTCTCAAAACCATCAAGGTCGACCAGCGCCAGATTACGCGCGATGCGTTCCTGCTGCTCTTGTTTGGACAACCCCATTACCTCAAGTGGCAAGGCAATGTTTTTCTCAATCGTGCGCCAGGGATAAAGTCCGGCGGCCTGAAAAACATAGCCATAAGCGCGATTAAGGCGCGCCTCGCGGGGTGTTCCACCTTCAACAGTGATTTCACCGCCGGTGGGCTGCTCAAGATCAGCAATCACTCTGAGCAAGGTGGTTTTACCGCAACCAGACGGGCCGATGAACGAGACAAACTCGCCCTCATTGATGGTGAGGTCAATATCGCTCAACGCATGAACCGGCCCATCGTTGGTTTCAAATGTCAGCGACAGTTTATCAGTCTGGATAACGGGGGTGGTCATTTTTTCAGTCTTATTCATAGTTCCCCATATATTTTTCGCCTGGCATAATAATCGCGGCCACCTTAAAGGCTTTTTCTTTGGTAAGCGTCCATTGGGGAATTCCAGAACCCGGAGGATAATCGGCATCGCCGAACTCTCCATTTTTGGGTATCACCTTTGCCAGCCGTTCGGCACCGGCAGTTTTAAAAGTCTCATTTATAATTCTGCCCTTGAGGCTTTTCATATCAAAGCCATCATCAATGAGTTTTTGTTCGCTGTTACGGGGGTCTTTCGGATTTGCCAGATGGCCCATCGATACTCCGCCAGATGTTTGACTATAGCCTCGAAACTGAAACTCCCCTGGAAAGGGTTTTGAAAGCATGAACAACAGAGTCCATCCACCCGCCAAACGACCCTGCCGGTAGCCCAGCCTCTTTTCAACTTCCGATGATGAAACACCTCTCATATAGAGCGCCTTGGTGAAAAAACCTCGGGCATAAATCGTATTTCCAACATCCATCCAACTATCCTCCAGCATTGCTCAAAGTGTATTTACATCAAACCCCGCTTGCCGGTATGCCTGTGCGTTCGACCTTGCGTGGTGCGGTCACCTCTTTCCACTTGGAAAGCGCCTTGTTAACCGCCTGAAATGGCTGGCGCGCAACGAACTGACCGTGGCCTTCCTGCGTCTTGATTGCCCCTTCTTCAATCGCAACCACACCGCGTGTCAGCGTATAGCGCGGCAGGCCCTTGACGTGCTTGCCTTCGAATACATTGTAGTCGATTGCAGATTGTTGCGTACCTGCCGTAATGGTTTTTTCCTTTTCTGGATCCCAGACGACAATGTCCGCGTCAGACCCCACAAGTATCGCACCCTTTTTCGGATAGCAATTGAGGATTTTTGCAATGTTGGTCGAGGTGACGGCAACAAATTCGTTCATCGTTAAACGACCTGTGGCAACGCCGTTGGTCCACAGCATCGGCATACGATCTTCAAGCCCGCCGGTGCCGTTGGGAATTTGGGTAAAGTCACCCACGCCATTGCGTTTTTGTGTCGTAGTAAAGGCACAATGGTCGGTCGCAACGACCTGCAACGATCCCGCCGCCAAACCAGCCCAAAGTGAATCCTGATGTTGCTTATTTCTAAATGGCGGCGACATCACGCGGCGCGCGGCATGATCCCAATCGGGATTGGCATATTCACTTTCATCCAGTGTCAGATGTTGAATAAGCGGCTCGCCATAGACCCGCTTACCGTTCTGCCGGGCACGTCTGATCGCTTCGTGCGCTTCCTCACAACTTGTATGCACCACATAAAGCGGTACTCCGGCCATATCAGCAATCATGATGGCCCGATTGGTGGCTTCACCTTCCACCTGCGATGGGCGTGAAAACGCGTGTGCTTCGGGTCCATTATTGCCTTCAGCCAACAGTGAGGCCTGAAGTTGGGCTA
>JALSIJ010000195.1 GCA_026981655.1 Rhizobiaceae bacterium
TGTTCGAGGTTTCTCTGTCTAGGCCACTATCCATCCGTATTTTGTGCAAATGCCAACTTGTTTGGCGGTTTGTGCGCAAAAGTTCTAAATCGTGTTTTTATCGAGGAAATAGCGGGCAAAAAGCGGTAGCGAAGCGCTGCCCATAACGCGGGCATCATTGGCGGTTGTTCCCATTTCAACAAGCGGCGGGTCAATGCCTTGCATATCCAGTTGGGCCAGTTCATGCCGGGTTAGATCAACGATTTTTCCACGTATTTTTTCTGGAATTGAGCCGTCGATTATGGCGGCGTCGAAATCTATGACGCTGCAACTGGCGAGAATTGCCAATGCCAGGTTTTTGGCCACCACGGCCGCCCATTCAAAAACCAGATCATCAAACTTGTCCCAATTGTCGGGTGACAACCAAAGCGGCGAGGGGTCAATACCCTTTTCCCGCAATTGTTTTTCAAGCACGTAAATCGATGCATGTTCGAGCAATTGGGATGCTCTTCCATCAGGCCCGATTACGGGCATTGGAGCAATTGCGCCTGCATTGCCGGACTTGCCGCGATATACCGCATGATTGAGGACGATGCCGCCGCCAATAAACGAGCCAATAAAGAAGTAAATGAAATCGGCAATGTTTGAGCTGCGCCCGTAAACCAGTTCAGCCCCACAGGCCGAGGTTGCATCATTTTCGATAAGGACTGGAAAGTCACTCAGCTTTTCGATTTCGTGTTTAATATCGAAACCTCGCCAGGCATCCATAGTGCCTGCAGGTGCTGCAATTTTGTCGGCCCAATCCCATAGGCTAAACGGCATGGCAACGCCGATGCCGACTATCTTCTGGCGTTCTGGTGCGGGTAGGTTTTCTAACAGTGGATTGAGGCCGGTGCGAATAAATTCCAGAATTTTTCCCGGCTCAGGGTAGGGATAAACCTTGTGCAGCAGCGCAACCTGCTGGCCGGTAAAACCCATCAAAATCAGGTCTGCGCGCCTGCGTCCAATCTTTAGACCAATGGAATATGCGCCATTTGGGTTGAGCGACATGGGTATGGAGGGTTGACCGACCTTGCCGCGCCGGGGTTCTCCTCGCAGTAACAATCCGTCACTCTCCAGCGCGCGAATAATAATGGTAACGGCCTGCGGGGTCAGGCCCGCATGTTTGGCCAATTCTGATTTGGCAATTTTGCCGTGGCGCTGGATAATTGAAAGGATAAGGCGTTCATTATGGGCGCGAAGGCGTGCCTGGTTTGTGCCGCCTGTGGACGTGCCAATGGTCGGCTGAAAAACCTTTCCCATTGTCGCTCCCCTTGTTCCCAGTTAATTGGTATGGCCATTCCTTCCGTAGAATGCCAGAAAAAAAGAATAAATCAATTCGTTTTACTTATTGACAGCGTTCCGCGTTGAGTGCAAGATTTTGCCCGTAAGGTCATTGTTGAAAACAAGACCGAGAAATATCAGGGAGAGTGAGATGAAAAATACATTGATTGCAACTGCGATTGGCGCGTTGGCCATGGGAACCGTGTTGAGTGCACCGGCTCAGGCTGAAGGTATAGGCGCTTGTTTGATTACAAAAACTGATACCAATCCGTTCTTTGTGAAAATGAAAGAGGGCGCACTTGCCAAGGCGAAGGAATTGGGCATCAATCTTAAAACTTATGCCGGTAAGGTTGATGGTGATAGTGAAAGTCAGGTTGCGGCGATTGAAACCTGCATTGCTGATGGGGCCAAGGGCATTTTGATTACGGCTTCAGATACCAAGGGCATTGTTCCGGCGGTAAAACAGGCGCAGGAAGCAGGCCTTCTGGTGATTGCACTGGATACGCCGCTTGAACCGATTGATTCAGCCGATTCTACCTTTGCCACAGATAACTTTCTGGCCGGTGAGTTGATCGGTAAATGGGCTGCAGCCACTTTGGGTGACAAGGCAAAAGACGCTAAAATCGCGATGCTTGATCTGGCGGTTAGCCAGCCTTCTGTCGGGGTTTTGCGTGATCAGGGCTTCCTGAAAGGCTTTGGTATTGAACTGGGTGATCCAAACAAATGGGGTGATGAAACCGACCCGCGTATCGTTGGCAACGAAGTAACTGCCGGTAATGAAGAAGGCGGCCGCAAGGCGATGGAAAACCTTCTTGCCAAAGAGCCTGGTATCAATGTGGTTTACACCATCAATGAACCCGCTGCGGCCGGTGCCTATGAGGCATTGAAAGCTTTTGGGCGTGAAAATGATGTGTTGATCGTGTCGGTCGATGGTGGTTGCCCGGGTGTTCAAAATGTCAAAGATGGGGTCATTGGAGCCACATCGCAGCAATATCCATTGCTGATGGCATCCAAAGGCGTTGAAGCAATTGCGAAGTGGGCCAAGGATGGTACCAAGCCTGCCAATACGCCCGGCAAAGCATTCTTTGACACAGGCGTTGCACTTGTAACCGACAGGGCGGTTGCTGGTGTTGAATCAATTGATACAAAAACCGGCACCGATCGTTGCTGGGGGTAGATTGTTCTGGGGCGAGATTGTTCATGCAGCAACAATCGAGCAGCTTAACTGGATCAGGCGGCCGTTTGGTCGCCTGATTTTGTCCACCAGATTGTAAGGCAGGCTCAGAAAATAAAGCAGGCATTGCGTCACAATGATTGCGAGGCTACTTTCCGGAGAAGATGATTTCCACGGGGGATAAATGAAGCCGGAAGAAATTTCGCCAGAGGGACAAGACGCGCAAGACGTCGTCTCATTTGACCATCAAAACCGAGGTATGCTGGGGACTGTTCAGCATTGGCTACACAAGACACCATCACTGGTGCCGCTGGTGGTGTTGATCATGTCGATTGCCACATTTGGGATATTGCTTGGCAGCAAGTTCTTTTCACCCTTTGCTCTTACGCTAATTTTACAACAGGTGGCGATTGTCGGCATTGTCGGTGCGGCGCAATCTTTGGTAATTCTAACCGCCGGTATCGACCTTTCCGTCGGTGCGATTATGGTTTTGTCATCGGTTGTTATGGGCCAATTTACCTTCCGCTATGGCTGGCCAGCGGAACTGGCGGTTGTTGCGGGTCTTGCCACCGGAGCGTTCTGCGGGTTTATCAATGGGCTTTTGGTGGCCTATGTGCGTCTCCCGCCATTCATCGTGACACTCGGCATGTGGCAGATCGTGCTGGCGACGAATTTTCTATATTCGGCCAATGAAACCATTCGCAGTCAGGACATTCAACAAAGCGCCCAGATTTTACAGTTTTTTGGCGAAAAAATTCGCATTGGCGGGGCGGTGTTCACCTATGGGGTGATCGCGTTTGTTTTGCTTATTCTCATTTTGTCCTATGTACTAAACAATACGGCCTGGGGGCGGCATGTTTATGCGATTGGCGATGACCCGGAAGCGGCCGAACTTTCTGGCGTTCGGGTGCGTAAAGTATTGCTCTCGGTCTATGTATTGGCGGGGCTGATTTGTGCGTTTGCCGGGTGGGCGCTAATCGGGCGCATCGGCTCGGTTTCACCAACGGCGGGACAGTTTGCCAATATCGAGTCCATTACGGCTGTGGTGATCGGCGGTATATCGCTGTTTGGCGGGCGCGGCTCTATCATGGGTATGTTGTTTGGCGCGCTGATTGTGGGTGTGTTTTCGCTCGGCCTGCGGCTGATTGGCACCGACCCGCAATGGACCTATTTGCTGATCGGGGTTTTGATCATCGGCGCGGTGGCGGTTGACCAGTGGATCCGGAGGGTTGCCGCATGAATACGCCTATTTTGACCGCCCGCAATATCGTTAAACGCTTCGGGCGAGTGACCGCGCTTGATCATGCTGATTTTGACCTTTACCCGGGTGAAATTCTTGCCGTTATTGGTGATAATGGCGCCGGAAAATCTACGCTGATTAAAGCTATTTCGGGGGCGATTCAGCCAGATGAAGGTGAAATTAAACTCGAAGGTGCGCCGGTCCGGTTTCATTCGCCGATAGAGGCGCGTGCCGCGGGAATTGAGACGGTTTATCAAACACTTGCCTTGTCGCCGGCGCTTTCCATTGCGGATAATATGTTTTTAGGGCGCGAACTTCGAAAGCCTGGCATTATGGGCAGTCTATTTCGCCAACTGGACCGGAAGAAAATGGAGCAGCTTGCCCGCGATAAGCTCACCGAGCTGGGGCTTTTGACCATCCAGAATATCTCGCAGGCGGTTGAGACATTATCTGGCGGGCAAAGGCAGGGGGTTGCGGTTGCGCGCGCGGCGGCTTTTGGTTCAAAGGTGATTATCATGGACGAGCCGACGGCTGCACTTGGGGTGAAGGAATCGCGCCGGGTGCTTGAGCTTATTCAGGATGTAAAATCGCGCGGTATGCCGATTGTGCTGATTTCTCATAATATGCCACATGTGTTTGAAGTTGCAGATCGTATTCATATTCACCGGCTTGGCAAACGGCTCTGCGTGCTCAATCCAAAGGAGCATTCGATGGCCGATGCGGTGGCCTTCATGACCGGGGCGAAAGCGCCACCGGAAGAAATTTATCAGGGAGAGGGGTGAGGAGCTGGTTTAGCAGAATTAGTCAGGCTTGTTGGCCTCTGGATGGGCCTTTTGAAAAGCTGGCAATTCATTACAAGCCTGTTCAATCCTGCAAATATTTGCCAGATCATCATAATTGGCACCCCAGCGCGCCGCATTATAAAGCTGCGGGATGAGGCAACAATCGGCCATACCGGGGGTGTCGCTGTGGCAGAATTTACCGCTCATTCCATCGCTTAAATAGGTCTCAACATCCACCAGCCCTTTGCGGATGAAGCACTGCATCCAGGCGGTTTTTACCTCAATGCCGCCGCCGGTAATCTCTTCGATGTGATCGACCACCGACAAATTGCAAATCGGGTGAATTTCTATGGCGATCGCATAGGAAATGGAACGCACTCTTGCTATGCCTAAAGCATCGTTTGGCAGTAAGGACTTATCAGGCCGTGTTTGACTGAAATATTCAATGATGGCCAAAGACTGGGTAATAGTTTGTCCATCAACATCTATAGCGGGCACGATGCCTTGTGGCTGTTTCTTTAAATATTCCAAGGTCTTGTGCTGTCCAGTTAAAAGGTTGATGAAGCTGGCTTTATACACCAAGCCCATCAGATTGAGGGCAATTCGAACCCGGTAACTCGCCGATGAGCGCCAATAATCGTAGAGTATTATATCGGCCATCTGGTTTTACCCTTGGGGGATTTTTTCGGCATTTTGTTGAACCCGCAACATCAGCGAACATAAAATATCGCGCTCATTGCTGTTCAGGCCGTTGAGACAATCCTGCTCAACCAGCTTAACCGCCGGTATTAGCTCGAGAAATACCGTTGCCCCATTTTCGGTTAGCTTTAACAGCGAGCGGCGTTTATCATTATCATCTATATTTCTGATTAAAAACCCGTGGGCCTGAAGGCCTTTAACCGCGCGCGAAACATTCACCTTGTCCATTGTCGAGCGGGCAACAATCTCGCCAGCGGTGAGTGACTTTTCCGGGCCGAGGATTGCCATTGTTCGCCATTCGGAGGCGGTTAGGCCGTATTTGGAAGAATAGGCAACTGCCACTGCATCGCTGACCGCCCGGTAGAATGCTCGGACCTGATAGGGGAAGAATACAGGTAAATCGAGTTCTCCCGGTCGATCTTGAATTGTAGATAAGGATTTGGCTGGAATATTCATTGGGTGAATTTAGTTTCAATGGCAACTAAATTCAAGTTGTTTCTGTGGGTTTGATAAAACTGGATTTGGAGTGACGATTGCAAATGGTGAGTTTGGCAACCTTGTGAGCTTGCGATATTTTGCTTGACTTAGTTGCATGTGCAACTAAATTGATGGGTGGAGCTTACATTAACCTGGGCAACTGCTGGACGATTTCGACTTAATGGATTGATCTCTTTTCAGCTTGAACACGTTTTCATATGAGAGGATTTAATTATGAAGATCGAACGAATTCACCATGTTGCCTATCGTTGCCGGGATGCGAAGGAAACCGTCAACTGGTATGTGGACAATTTGAATATGGATTTTGTATTGGCGATTGCGGAAGATCATGTACCTTCCACCCATGCGCCCGATCCCTATATGCACGTGTTTCTTGATGCGGGTATGGGCAATGTGCTGGCCTTTTTCGAATTACCAACCAAGCCGGAGATGGGGCGTGACCCCAATACGCCTGAGTGGGTGCAGCATTTGGCCTTTAAGGTAAAAGACCGCGAAACGTTGGTTGAGTTTAAGGAAAAACTTGAGGAAAACGGCATTGATGTATTGGGAATTACCGACCATTCGATCTTTCATTCCATCTACTTCTTCGACCCTAATGGCCACCGTATTGAACTGGCATGCCCGGACCCGGAGGAAGATGCTATGCTCGTCAAACTTGACGCAGTAAAATGGGATATGCTGGAGGAATGGTCGAAAACCAAAAAGGCCCCTAAACATGCAGAATGGATGCACAAGAAGGAATTAAGTTCGGTGTAACTGTTCAGACAGCTCGATAATCACCTCATAGGCAAGAATGGCATCTTGCTCATTCATTTCAAACTGACCGGCCTGAAAACGAATAACGAATTTTCCATCAACATTTGTTTGGGTAAGGTAAATACGCCCGTCATTGTTGATATTGCTCAGCAGTTGCAGATTGAATGCATCAAGGTCTGCAACGCCTTTTGGGGCAAAGCGAAAACTGAATAGCGAAAGCATTGGTTTGCTGGTCAGTTCAAAATCAGGGTGGGCTGCAAGTTTTTTTGCAAGCTGGGCCGACCATTTCACATGATTGCGGATCATCGTGCGCAGGCCTTCCAGCCCATAGGCGCGAATGAGAAACCACAGCTTTAAGGCGCGGAAACGCCGCCCCAGCGGGATCGACATTTCAGAATAATTGATCACTCCGTCGCGGCCGTGGGTTTTGAGATATTCAGGCTTAATGGCAAGGGTGGAGACCAGCTCGTCGGGGTTGGCAAGATAGTGTGCAGCGCAATCAAAAGGCACGCCGAGCCATTTGTGCGGGTTAAATACAATGCTGTCAGCACCCTCAATGCCTTTCCACAGATGTCTGAATTCAGGGCAGATCATTGCAGAGCCTGCCCATGCCGCATCGACGTGGGTGTAGAGGTTTTCTTTCCTGGCAAGCATAATTACATCTTCGATATTGTCAGTGCCGCCGATGGAGGTGCCACCAACACAGGCAATGATACCGGCGGGCAAGAGGCCGTTGGCGCGATCTTTTTTGATTGCCGCCTCTAGCGCATCAACATCAATGCCGCGATTTTCTCCTTTTGCCTGGATTTTTACCAGATTGTCAGAACCAATACCGGCAATCCAGATGGCGCGGTCGATGGATGAATGAACTTCGCTGGAACAATAAATACGGATGGTTGAAAGGGCGGCCAGTCCTTTAACATTGCCCTGCCAATTGAGGGCTTTTTCGCGCATGGTTAGCACGGCGGCAAGTGTTGCAGAGGAAGCACTGTCCTGAATGACACCGGTAAAATGTATTGGCAGGCCAAGCGCCTGACGCAGCCAGTCAAGCACTCGGGTTTCAAGTTCGGTGGCAGCGGGTGAGGTTTGCCACAACATGCATTGGGCTGCAATAACGCTGACCAATTGTTCCGCAAGTACGGCTGGAGGGGCTGCATTCGAGGGAAAATATGCAAAAAACCTTGGGTGCTGCCAATGGGTCATGCCGGGCATGATAGTTTGGTCAAAATCAGCAAATATCTGTTCCATCGGCTCACCAGCTTCCGGCGGTGCTTCTGGCAGGGAGTTCAATATGTCGCCCGGGTTGGTGCGGGCTCGAACCGGGCGGTCGCGCAGTGATAATCTGTAATCGGTACCCCAATCGGCAATTTTATGGGCCCAGCTTCGAAAATCAGTCCAGTTCAATTGGCTGCTCCTGTTGTTGGTAAGTCGCTGGCGACACTGTTCCGATACAGGCAAATGCCGTTAGTTAACATGTATAACAATACTTCTGTCATGGTGAGATTTTTGTGGCAGGATTACATTTGATAGTAAAGAGGGTTTTGAAACCGGGATGAAAAACAACAGCAGCAATGATGGGTTTTTGCCGCTCGATACGGGCCGTTCATTACCTATGGCCCTGTTGCGGGCGCGGGAAGCTGTTATGGAACGGTTTCGCCCGGTGCTTTTTAGTCATAATATAACCGAGCAGCAATGGCGTGTTTTGCGGGTATTGGCTGAAGTTGAGGCGATGGAGGCGAGCCAACTTGCGGTGCGCGCCTGTGTTCTGGCACCCAGTTTAACGCGGATTATCAAAACACTTGAAGCTGCTGATTTGATCACCAGTTGTAAAGACAAGGATGATGGACGGCGCACGCTGCTTACCATCGACAAAAAGGGGCATGAATTGATCGCGCAGGTATCACCCGAATGTTGTGCGCATTATGCCAAGATCGAAGTTGCATTCGGCCATGATGAAATGGAGCGTCTTCTAGACACGCTCGATGAGTTGCAGAAATTGCTCAAGAGTTGTCGATAGCCATAATAATTAATTGAATATCTTTTGTTTGATTTAGGTCAAAGCGTGAATTGGGGACAGTTCTAGGTTTTACGCACCGGAAATCGAATGAAGGGATTCTGGAGATGTATACTAAATCTGCTGCCCGCAATATTTTTTATGGCGGCTCATTATTCTTCCTACTGATATTCTTTGGACTGACAGCGCACACCCATTATTATGCGGTCAATGTTTCCACCAATAAGGAAACGCTCAACGAGGCGGTCGCCCACGGCAAGAAAATCTGGGAAGATAAAGCTTGCGTCAATTGCCACACAATTCTGGGTGAAGGGGCTTATTTTGCACCGGAACTTGGCAATGTGTTCGTGCGCTTTGGCGGCAAGGATGACCCTGAAGGCGCAAGAGAAGCTATTAAAGACTGGATGAAGGCGCAACCATCCGGTGTCGAAGGTCGTCGCCAGATGCCGCAATTTAACCTGTCTGAAAAAGAGCTCGATGATCTGGCTGAATTCCTGCAATGGGTCAGCACAATCGATACCAATAACTGGCCCCCAAATGATGCCGGTTAAGGAGAACTGTCATGAAATATCAATCTCAAAAAGTTGCAATGGCCTATTTTGCTGTGGCAATGGCGTTGTTTGCAATACAAGTTCTTGGTGGGCTGGTTGCCGGATATATTTATATAGCACCCAATTTTCTTTCTGATCTGGCGCCATTTAATGTGGTGCGCATGGTCCATACCAATGCGTTGATTGTCTGGTTATTGCTTGGATTTTTTGGCGCTGCCTATTATCTGATACCGGAAGAAGCAGAACGCGAACTCTATTCGCCAATGATCGGCTACCTGCAATTAATATTGCTTGTAGTTGGCACATTGGGTGCCGTTATAACCTATGTATTCAATCTGTTTGAAGGTAACTTTTTCCTCGGATTGCAGGGGCGAGAATTTCTTGAGCAGCCGCTTTGGGTGAAGCTTGGCATTATAGTTGCCGCTCTAATGTTCCTGTTTAACATCTCGATGACCGTGTTAAAGGGGCGTAAAACCGCCATTACCAATGTGTTGTTGCTTGGCCTTTGGGGTATTGCGATCTTCTTCCTGTTCTCGCTCTATGTTCCAGATAATCTGGTGCTGGATAAAATCTACTGGTGGTATGTGGTCCATCTTTGGGTGGAAGGTGTTTGGGAATTGGTTATGGCTGCTATCCTTGCATTCATGCTGCTTAAACTCACCGGTGTTGACCGGGAAATTGTGGAAAAGTGGGTCTATGTAATCGTGGCACTGGCCCTATTCTCGGGCGTTCTTGGAACCGGACACCATTATTACTGGATCGGAACACCAAAATACTGGACCTGGATAGGGTCGATATTTTCAGCCCTTGAAGTGGTGCCGTTCTTTGCGATGGTGGTGTTCAGTTTCACTATGGTGTGGAAAGGTGGTCGCGACCATCCAAACAAGGCGGCTATCTTGTGGGCGCTTGGGGCTTCTGTGATGTCGTTCTTTGGGGCGGGCGTGTGGGGCTTTATGCACACCCTTGCCAGCGTGAATTACTATTCTCACGGAACGCAGGTAACTGCCGCCCATGGTCATCTGGCTTTCTTTGGTGCCTATGTGTCGATCAATCTGGCGATCATCACCTATGCAATGCCACATCTGCTGAAGCGCGAGCCTTATAATCAGGTTCTCAACATGATCAGTTTCTGGATCATGAATTCAGCGATGGCCTTCATGACCTTTGTTTTAACCTTTGCCGGTGCCATTCAAACACATCTGCAACGGGTTAATGGCGATTACTTTATGGATGTTCAGGATCAGCTTGGTCTGTTTTACATGATGCGGTTTGGCGCGGGCGCTGTGTTCGTGGTGGGTGCATTACTGTTCATCTATGCGACATTCGTACCTCGCAAGGAGCTGATGTCGGCTTCCAGCCGGTCACCAGCGGCGGCGGAATAGTCATGTTGGCACGCACGAAAACCAATCAACCGGACGTTCAAGACACTGTCCCTTTTTACCATCCCTCCGGTGATGAGTGTGAAGTGTTTGAACGGGCCTTTCAACTTAAACTGCCATTATTGTTGAAGGGCCCCACCGGTTGCGGCAAGACCCGGTTTGTCAGTCATATGGCTGCCAGACTGGGTCTGCCTCTTAATACGGTTTCCTGCCATGACGATCTGGCAGCGGCGGATTTAACCGGGCGGTATTTGCTGAAAGGTGGCGAGACAATTTGGGCCGATGGCCCGCTGACCAAAGCCGTTCGAAATGGCGGCATTTGCTATCTCGATGAGGTGGTTGAAGCGCGCAAGGATGTGACCGTTGTCATTCACCCCTTAACCGATGATCGACGGATTTTGCCGTTGGATCGCACCGGCGAGACGCTGGATGCGCCGGACGACTTTATGTTGATCGTCTCTTACAATCCTGGCTATCAGAATATTCTCAAATCTTTGAAGCCAAGCACCCGCCAACGCTTTTTAGCGTTGGAGTTTGATTTTCCACCAGCTCACGCAGAAACCCGAATTGTTGCCAGCGAAAGCGGGCTTGATGAGGATAAATCTTCGCTTCTGGTTCGCCTTGCAGCCAAACTGCGTGACCTTAAAGGGCAAGATCTGGAAGAGGGGGTTTCAACCCGGTTGCTGGTTTATTGCGCGTCTTTAATAGCCGATGGAATGGATATCAACCGGGCAATTGAGGTGGCAATCATTGAGCCGCTGGCTGATGACAGGGATGTAAAAACTTCATTGAAGGATATTGTTCAAGCGGTTGTTGGTTAGGTATTGGTGTGGTTGATCTTGCAAAATTTGCCGAACCTGAAGAGCTGATTGGTGAATTATGGCATCGCTTGATAGGCGAGGTTGATAGCGAGCCAAGCTTCCCCGAGGCTGCAGTTACACTTGAACAAATGCAAAAGCGTTTGGGGGTGCTGTTTCGCGGTCTTGGTGGCGGGGCCGGTGTTGAGGTTAAGCCAATCCCTGCACAATCGAGCGATTATCGGCAGCGTTTTCTGGCCCGTATTGGTCATGGCTCAAACGCGGTAACCTGTGCCCGCTTTGATGGCGACAATCTCTTTATGCCGGAAAGCATTGATCTTTTGCCCTCACGGCAGGCGAATGAGAATATCTATAAATGGCTGGTGGCGTGGGCGGCCGTTGCCGGTGACCGCGCGCCCAGGATAACCGGCGATCAATTGCGTGATGATATTGCTTTCATTCGCTTTGCCGCAGAATTGAGCCGAGAAATCTGCCAAGAATATCCGGGAATGAAAGCGATATACAATCACTTGCGGCAGGAATTTCTGGCCATGCGGTTAAAAAAGCAATTGCCGGAAAGTGAAGCGGTAATCGAGGCGGCCATTTGTGCGGTCCTGGCGGCTGAGCAATCTTTGCAAGCAGAGACATCTTTCGAGAAGCTGCTTTCAGATCTTGAAGAAAAACTTGATAATACCCATGCAGGGGCAAAATATAAAACATTTTTCCCGCTGGTTATATGGGGCGAAATTGCGCCGCGTAAGCTATCAGGCCCGCTTCGCCGCGAAGATGCGGAAGTGGGCGAAAATGACGGAGGCGAGGAAGAAGATAGCAAAACCCGCAAGGCAAAACGCGAGAAATCCGATCAGGTCGAGCGCAATGACTCCTTCCTGTTGCACCGGTTTGAAGCGATCCTTTCCTGGTCGGAAATGATGAATATCAATCGCGGTGTTGATGACGATGAGGAAGACAGCGCCAAAAAGGCGGCCGAAGATCAGGAGGAATTCGGGCTTGGCAATATCTCCAAAAAGGCTGCCACCAAACTGAAATTTGATCTAGATCTTGCGCCGGAAGATGTGGAGCATGAGCGCATTTCAGCGCGCCACACCTATTCTGAATGGGATTATCGCAAACACGCCTATTATAAGGATCATTGTCGTGTTTTGGCGGCCGTTGCGCCCTCATTGGAAAATGGTGTCGAATGGCAACCCGATAAGGCGGCGCGCAGACGCATTCGGGCGGTGAAACGTCAATTTGAAGCGCTTCGCCCGCGGCGCGAGCGGGTCTATCGCCAGATTGATGGCGATGAAATTGATATGGATGCGCTTATCCGGGCGCGCTGTGATCTTTCTGCCTCGGGTGAGGGGTCAAACCGGGTATTTTCTTCCATGCGCATTGGCGCGCGTGATTTGGCTGTTGGTGTGCTGATCGATATATCGCGCTCTTCAGAAAGCTGGATTGAACATCGGCAGGTCATTGATATATCGAAAGAAGCGCTGATGGCATTGGCGTTGGGGCTGGCTGCTTGTGGTGATGATAATGCGATTTTCAGCTTCTCGTCGCTGCGTCGCGATCGGGTTTTTGTCTCTACCGTTAAATCATTTACGGAATCGCTCGGGCCGCAGGTTTTTTCTCGTATTGGAGCGCTGAAACCGGGCTTTTACACAAGGCTGGGCGCTGCCATTCGTCATGTTTCGGGCGAACTTGCAAAAACCGGCAATCAGAAAAAGCTTCTGTTGGTTTTAAGCGATGGCAAGCCGAATGATCTTGACCATTATGAGGGCCGTTATGGGGTGGAGGATACCAGAAAAGCCGTATTGGAGGCTCGCCAAGCGGGCATGGCGGTTTTCGGTATTACGATTGATAAAAAGGCGCAAAGCTATTTTCCTCATATCTTTGGGCAAAACGCTTTTGCGATTGCCGGCCACCCGAATGATCTCACCCGCGCCCTGCCGCCGATGTATCGCCAGTTGGTGGGATAGGGTTGGATCAATTAGCCGCTAATTGAATGGTCGCAATCAAAAACAATATCATCGCTGCGGTTGAGGCGAGGGTGCGTACAAGGTTCCACC
>JALSIJ010000196.1 GCA_026981655.1 Rhizobiaceae bacterium
TATCCGCCCCTTTTTACTTACCCAAAGTCATGACCTCCACCAGAGGTGGAGGTTTGTAACGCTACGCTTGAACCACTGGAAGTGGTTTTGTTATAGTTTAATAACCAGGTTTAAACAGGTCTGCATAGTCAGATGACTTATCCTGCTTTTCCTGATTGCGGATATAACGTCTGACGACCTCCTCTTGATAGCCCGTTGTCGATACAAAATATCCTCGTGCCCAAAAATGATACCCTTTATACTTTCGCTTCCGGGCATATTTATTGGCCACGTACAACGCCGTTTTCCCCTTCAAAAACCCAACAATATGGGCAACCGAATATTTCGGCGGGATCGAGATCAGCATATGTACGTGGTCCGGCATCAGGTGCCCTTCCTCAATATGACAACCTTTTTGCGAGGCAAGCTTCACAAAAAGATCGCGCAACTCCGTACGCAAGTCTCCATAAAGCCGCTTGGTTCGATACTTACTCCCAAAAACAACGTGATATTTACAGTCCCAGGTACTGTGTGATAGATGATTTTTATCCATAAAAACCTCCATGCTTGTTTTGTAAACCACTCCAATGGTTCAAGCGTGGAGGTCTCTTATCGAAAATGTAAAACTCGTCCAGTCCTCCACCGTAGGTGGAGGTTTAATGCTGCACAACAAAAGGGCCGCAAATTGCGGCCCGGTGCAAAAATCATTTTCATCAGCAATTAGCTGAATGGATTAAGATCGCTCCAGGAAAAGCTTTTTTTCTTTTTGTAGCGCTTGGCTTTTACATCCTCATCTTCACCCACCTCACCAATAGGTGCCGTATCAAGAGGAGTACGATATTTTCTTGGCGGCTCGGTCAAATATCTGCGAGGTGCAGCGCCATTCACACCGGCAACTTCAGCTTTTTGTTTTAAGAAGCGCTTACGATTATATTTTGGATCGTAATTTGGTTCCAGCGTATCATCGCGCGTATATTCTCCAACAGGCGCACGTCTGCTACCCGGCTCCCGTCGACGTTTCATCGCCTCGATCGGTATTGCACCGGAACGTTCATGCGCTTTTGGGGCTTCACTCTGCAATCTAACCCGGCGCTGCTCCGGACTTTCAGGCAGACCCTCGGTATAAGAAGATCCGCCCGCTTCAACCGGCGCAGGCAAAGATGCATCCTTAGGCGGTTCAACCAAACCCGGGCGCGGCGAATAGTCAATGCGAGCCTTTTTAGCCCCGCCACCAGCGATACCACCAATACCCTCAAGCAAATGTTCGCCCGAAGTTTTACCAGTTCCATAGGTCGAAGAACCCTGACAGCCAGATAGCACAAGCGGCAAAACAATTACCGCTGCCACTGCTGCAAGCTTTTTAACCGAAACACCGAGCATCATCATATCAAGCCTTTGAGATCAATCTCTACTAAGATATATAATTTCTAACATCTGTCGCAAATCAGGTTTTGTTAAAAACCAATTTCAGTACAGATTGCGCAAACCGTCAATACCACAATACGAAAATTGCGGCCACAATCTGGCAAACTGTGACCTGTTTATAACAAAAATCCAATTCACGCAATTCTTTAGGGCTGATTTGCGCCCGCTTCCAACTCGCGCATGGCGTCAGCATCACGCAGTGAAATATCAGGATATTGCACATCTGTTCCCACTTCCGGCAAAATCCGCCATGAACGGGCACATTTATTGCCAATTGCAAGTGCAGGCACCACCGAAACACCGGGCACATCCTCTAAAGAAAATGCATCCATCGCAGGCTCCCCGTCGATGATCTCGATCTGACTGGTGATACAAATTTCAGCCAGATCCTGACCTTCAAGTGCGGCCAAAAGCGTTGCATCTGCAATATAAACTTTCGGTGCCGCCTCCAATGACGAACCAATACGCTTTTCTCGACGTTCTATTTCCAATGCACCGGTAACAACTTTTCGAATTTGGCGAATGTTTTTCCATTTTTTTGCCAAATCATCATTGCGCCATTCATCAGGAATGGTTGGAAACTGCTGCAAATGCACGGAATCATACTCGCCATCAATATTTGCCGGATAGCGTGTCAGCCAGGTTTCTTCCATGGTGAAAGCCATCATCGGTGCAAGCCAGGTGGTAATGCAATCAAACATATGGGAAACTACCCGAAGCGAAGCTTTTCGTTTGGTTGAGGAAATCGGATCGCAATAAAGCGCATCCTTGCGAATATCAAAATAATAGGCCGAAAGCTCTACATTCATGAAATTAGTTACCTGGGCAAATACCCGTTTAAAATCAAAGTCATCATAGCCTTGTCGAACTACTTCATCGAGTTCGGCCAACCGGTGCAGCATTACCTGTTCGAGTTCCGGCATGTCTGCAAGAGCGACTTGCTCACCTTGGTCATGCGACAAGGTGCCAAGCATCCAGCGCAAGGTATTGCGCATTTTGCGATAGGCATCCACGGCGGTTTTAATCACTTCCGGGCCAATGCGCTGGTCTTCAGTATAATCAATTGATGACACCCAAAGCCGAATAATATCCGCGCCATATTGCTTAATAATATCCTGCGGTGCGACATCATTGCCGAGCGATTTCGACATCTTCTTGCCGTCTTCAGTGACGGTAAATCCATGGGTCAAAACCGCATCATAGGGCGCGCGCGCGTTGGTGCCGCAACTTTCCAGCAGTGATGAATGGAACCAGCCGCGATGCTGGTCGGAACCTTCAAGATAAAGATCGGCGGGCCATTTAAGGTCCTCACGCTCTTTCAGGCAGAACGCATGGGTGGAGCCTGAATCAAACCACACATCGAGAATATCGGTTACCTGTTCCCAGTCATCAATATTGTCGACCAGTCCTTGCAAAAAGGCTTCTTTGGCGCCATCGGCATACCAGACATCAGCGCCACCAAATTCAAATGCACCCTTAATACGTTCGGCAAGTTCCGTTGAATGGGCAAAATCCGGCCCGGGAATAACCTGACCGGTTTCAGGGTTTCTGAAAACGGTGATCGGAACACCCCAGGCGCGCTGGCGCGAAAGCACCCAGTCTGGCCGTTGATCAATCATCGCCCGCAGCCGGTTTTGCCCGGTGGCCGGGACAAAACGGGTATCATCAATCGCGGTAAGAGCGCGGTCGCGCAAAGTTTTACCATCATCAAGGGTTTTATCCATATGGACAAACCACTGTGGTGTATTGCGGAAAATAATTGGCTTTTTCGAGCGCCAAGAATGAGGGTATTCATGTTTTAGGCGACCGCGAGCAAAAAGATTGTTTTCACCAATCAACGCAGTAATAACAACCTGATTCGCTTTGCCTTTTTTACCCTTGTCATCCAGCACTCGCGCACCATCAAATCCCGGCGCGTCCTCGGTAAAGGCACCATCGTCGCCAACGGTAAAGGGAATGGCCGTGGAAATTCCGCGCGCTTCGATTTCACTGGCTTTGCTCATCCAGATTTCAAAGTCATCGCGACCGTGACCGGGCGCGGTATGGACAAACCCCGTACCCGCATCATCGGTCACGTGATCGCCCTCAAGCAGAGGAATATCAAAATTATAAAAATCATTGAATTTGGCGAGGGGATGCGCGCAGGTGATTGCGGCAAGTTCATTAGGCGTTACATCACGCAACTGAGTAAAAGTTACTTTGGCTTTTGCCGCACTTTCTTCCGCCAGCGCATCGGCAAAAATCAGCTTGTCTCCCGGTTGCGGTCCGAACTCGTTTTCAGCTGTAGCAACCTCAAACACCCCATAAGAAATACGGTCAGAATAACAAATCGCCCTATTGCCCGGAATGGTCCAGGGTGTAGTGGTCCAGATGACGACTGATGTTCCAATTAGGGTATCACACCCTCTTGATACAGGAAACTTCACCCAGATCGTATCACTTTCATAGGTGTGGTATTCAATTTCAGCCTCGGCCAGAGCCGTGCGTTCCACCACCGACCACATGATCGGTTTGGAACCGCGATAAAGCTGGCCGCTCTCGGCAAATTTCATCAATTCACCGGCAATAATCGCTTCTGAGCGGTAATCCATCGTGAGGTAAGGGTTTTTAAAATCACCGATGACGCCCAGGCGCTCAAATTCTTTCGACTGCACGCCAACCCAGTGGGCGGCGAAATCCCGGCATTCCTGACGGAATTCATGCACCGGAATATCATCCTTGTTACGACCCTTGGCGCGGTATTTTTCCTCAATCTTCCATTCAATCGGCAGGCCGTGACAATCCCATCCCGGCACATAATTACTGTCAAAGCCGCGCATCTGAAATGAGCGGGTGATGATGTCTTTCAAAATTTTGTTCAGTGCGTGGCCGATATGCAGATTACCGTTCGCATAGGGCGGCCCGTCATGCAGCACATATTTTTCCCGGCCGCGGGCATTTTCCCGAAGGCGTCTGTAAAGATCCATTTCTGCCCAGCGGGCGACAATTTCCGGCTCTTTCTTTGGCAGACCGGCCCGCATCGGATATTCTGTTTTCGGCAAGTTTAATGTTTCGGAATAATCTCGTTCTGATGATTTATCTGTCATGATCTCAACGGTTTTTCCCAGTCATTGGCAAAATGCGCAACAGGGGACCTTTTGGTCTGATTTTATCGGCCTGTCTTTTTAAATGAGCGTTTATTTGGGGAATAAAGACATGCGGCACTTTATTGTTAAAACGTGCAAACAAATCAAATTTTTGAAAATGCCGCACGCTTTGAGCGAAATACGAAACTGGCCCAATCCTCATGCGACAATACTGTCAGCCGAGAATCGGGCAGATAATTCGCCAATTACCAGGCGATATGATCATTAGAATACCAGTCATGGCGTTTCTAATAACAGGGGAATGTTAATGAATAAAGACCGTAAATTCTTCCGGCGCTGAATTTCTTATTCTTGATGTCCTTACTCCAAACGCAATACGCCCCCGGACGGTAATCCGGGGGCGTATGGTTTTAGTCAGGTTTTCAATATTAGCGTGCAAGACGCAAAGCTGAAATATTGCTACCGATTGCTGAGAAGGCTGAGACCAATTGATCACTACCACTCACATCGAAATATTGTTTACCACCGGTTTTCGGATTAACCGAAGCGCAAGCCTGAAGTCTATCTTTCACCGATGAACCGTCTGCCACATCGAAAGCAACAGTATATATGTTGATTCCGGCAGCCTTGGCATTCGTACAAGTCTCAATCAAATGCTCATCCATTGCAGCCTGGAAGGTAGCATTATCATGCGTTGGGTTTGCTTCCGCATCATATGCCTCAAACAAACGGCCTTTCGAGCTATAGGTTGAGCTTCTGGTGTATCCATAAGCACCATAGATGCTCTTCGTATAGTCAGAAACGTCTTCCAAAGAGCTTGGCTTATAGTAGGTATTATTCCCATCGGTCATAATAACCATGATTTTGGTATTATTTGCTGCTCCTTCAGCACGACCTTCAGAGAAAGGCTCTCCACTTGATAGAACTTTCCAGCCCCATGATACCGCAAGAGGAATATTGGTTGAGCCAACGGCCTCCATATCATCAATAGCACTTTTTATGCTGGCAGCATTTGTAGTCAAAGGCGCAATTGCATTGGTTGTACAACCAGCATTTGGTCCTTTAAAGACGCTGTCGGTTTCAACAGACTGGCCATCATATTTCCAGGTCCATTTAGAGCGTTTGAACTGATTGGAACCGGTGCCAACGTGAGCAGAATCATACTTGCTCTTGCCAGCTGGCGCATTATCATCACTCCAATCGTCGAGGTAGTTATTATAATAATCTTCCTCTTCGAGTTCAGCTGATTCTTCATCGTCGTCATCATTGTCGTCGTCGTTATCATCGTCGTCATCATTGTCGTCGTCGTTATCGTCGTCGTCATCATTGTCGTCGTCGTTATCGTCGTCGTCATCATTGTCGTCGTCGTTATCGTCGTCGTCATCATTGTCGTCGTCGTTATCGTCGTCGTCATCGCTATCGTCGTCGTTATCCTCTTCTTCGCCTGAATAGTTATCAGGCTCATCAGGTGCGAAAACTGGAACAAACAATGTTTCTGGTTCATCTTCAACAGCGGCTTCATCAGTCACCATGTAAGGATACGGGCGAGCTTCAACACACCCCTTCCAGCTTACGTTCAAATCATCAAACAGAGTAAAACGTGTAAGCCAATTGCCGCTGGCATCACTCCAGCGGCCATCACCTTCATTGGTAGCACCTGGGTATTCAGACCAATCTAGGTTTTCATTATGAGTTGGCGATGCACCAGTTGAATCAATCCAGTCTTCATCGGCTTTATCAGCACCCACATTCACCATACCGGCAAATGGTACGAGTGAAAATTTAACCGGGTTGGCAATATTACTTGCAGCCATGCTGGCATGAACTTGAGTAACCAGGGAGCTGGCAGCAGCTTTTGCGGCAGTAAGCTTATCATTTCGCATGGAACCTGAATTATCCAGAACCAGCGCAATTTCTACTGAGCGGTTGCCAGACTTAACAATAGATTCAATATCAAGTGTATAGGTGCTGTTATTAAGTAATCCACCAAACAACATTGGATATTCATAGCGGGCTGCCAAACGAATGGAGCTTCCCTCTTCGTCACTACCGGCGTTATAGCTGAAAGTAACACTGTTTGTTTCAATGCCTCTTAGGTTGGCAATAAAGAATTTTCTCGAGTAACTCTCAAGATCATCGTTTTCCTGCAAAGTGCCAAGCTTTTTGCCGGCAGCAAGTGCTGCAGCATCGAGTGCTTGTTGCATATTAGAAGAATGGCGGCTGATCTGCGAATAATCAACGGCAGCAGAAACTGCAGCGAACATTGGCACCAACGCGATGGCTGATGTTATAGCCAAGTTCCCGCGCTTATCTTTTAGAAAATTATTAAGCATGTTTGTACTCCGTTATTATTTCAGGCACAACACGCCTGTACTCAAGGGACCAACATATGGAAGACCAATTGACATTAGATTGAAGCAACCATTCAAATTTTATCTATTCGGATTTTTTTGAATTTCGGTACAAATACCAGGCTTTTATGGCGCTTGCTTTGCCCTTACACACCGCTATATCGCTGGTTTACTTTATATAAGGGGCAAACACCGGGTTATTCTGGTAATTGGAAATAGATACAAATATTGCGGCCAGACAGTAATTTGCAGCCTGAAAAATCGAAAAAATTATAGAATGAGTAACCATTATTTGCTCTTTGTGCCGAATAGATTTCATAGATTTCAAAAAAGATTCTTTACCGGAACTACCTTTAAATTCTTGACAGAAAGTAGATACATCCTTATCTCACCCCTGCTGGCACTCTCTTAGTGCGAGCGCTAATAATTAGTATTGAAATCAGTTCAGCGAATTAATCGCTGTTGTTACAGGATGACAAAACATGTCCAAAACCAAATTTCGTCCGCTGCACGACCGTGTGGTTGTTCGCCGCGTAGAATCTGAGACCAAAACCGCTGGCGGTATTATTATCCCTGAAAATGCTCAGGAGAAACCTCAAGAAGGTGAAATCGTATCTGTAGGTTCAGGCGCCCGCGACGAGGCCGGCAAACTGGTTCCCCTCGATGTAAAGACTGGAGACCGTATTCTTTTCGGTAAATGGTCCGGTACAGAAGTTAAAATTGGCGGTGAAGACCTGCTGATTATGAAAGAATCCGACATTATGGGCATCATTGGCTAAGCCAGATACTCAATCACAAAATTTCTTTTTCAAACGAAGCGGTAAACTGCTTCAAGGAGTAAAATAATGGCTGCTAAAGAAGTAAAATTTGGAACCGATGCCCGTGAGCGTATGTTGCGCGGTATCGATATCCTCGCAAACACTGTTAAGGTAACACTCGGCCCAAAAGGTCGTAATGTAATTCTCGACAAATCATTTGGCGCACCACGTATCACCAAAGATGGTGTTTCAGTTGCCAAAGAAATTGAACTTGAAGACAAGTTCGAAAACATGGGCGCACAGATGGTGCGTGAAGTTGCTTCCAAAACCAACGATATTGCTGGTGATGGCACAACAACAGCTACAATTCTGGCCCAGTCTATTGTTCGTGAAGGCGCAAAAGCGGTTGCCGCCGGTATGAACCCGATGGATCTGAAGCGCGGCATCGATATGGCTGTTATTGACGTTGTTGCAGAGCTTAAAAAGAAGGCCAAGAAGATCAAAACTACTGAAGAAGTAGCTCAGGTCGGCACAATTTCTGCAAATGGCGAAGAAGAAATCGGCAATCGTATTGCTGAGGCTATGCAGCGCGTAGGCAATGAAGGTGTTATCACCGTTGAAGAAGCAAAATCGCTTGAATCAACTCTCGACGTTGTTGAAGGCATGCAGTTCGACCGTGGTTATCTTTCGCCATATTTTGTCACCAATCCTGACAAAATGCTTTGTGATATGGAAGATCCATACATTCTGCTGCACGAAAAGAAATTGACCAGCCTGCAAGCCATGCTGCCAATTCTTGAGGCTGTTGTACAATCCGGCAAACCTTTGCTGATAATTGCTGAAGACATCGAAGGCGAAGCACTGGCAACTCTCGTTGTAAACAAGCTGCGCGGCGGCCTGAAAGTCTCTGCTGTTAAAGCCCCTGGTTTCGGCGATCGTCGTAAAGCCATGCTCGAAGACATTGCCATCCTTACTGGTGGTCAGGTTATTTCTGAAGATCTTGGCATCAAACTGGAAACCGTCACACTGGATATGCTTGGCACAGCCAAAAAGGTTTCTATCACTAAAGAAGAAACCACAATCATAGATGGTGCTGGCAAGAAAAAAGAAGTTGAAGCCCGCGTTGGTCAGATTAAACAGCAGATTGGTGAAACCACTTCTGAGTATGACAAGGAAAAATTGCAGGAACGTCTGGCTAAACTGGCTGGTGGTGTTGCTGTTATCTCCATCGGTGGCGCTACAGAAGTTGAAGTGAAAGAAAAGAAAGACCGTGTTGATGATGCGCTGAACGCAACCCGCGCTGCGGTTGAAGAAGGTATCGTTGTCGGTGGTGGTGTTGCCCTTCTGCGCGCTGCATCTGCCATTAAAACTGTTGGTGAGAATGCAGATCAGGAAGCCGGTGTCAACATCGTTCGTCGTGCACTACAGGCTCCGATTCGTCAGATTGCTGAAAATGCTGGTGATGAAGGTTCTATTGTCGTTGGAAAAATCATGGACACCAAGAGCGCTAACTTTGGCTACAACGCCCAGACCAGCGAATTCGGTGACATGATTGCTATGGGCATCATCGACCCGGTTAAAGTTGTTCGCCATGCATTGCAGGACGCAGCTTCAATCGGCGGCCTTTTGGTTACCACAGAAGCTATGGTTTCTGATGCTCCATCAAAAGACTCCGGTGGTGGCGGTGGCATGCCTGACATGGGCGGCATGGGTGGAATGGGCGGCATGGGCGGCATGATGTAAACCACCATACCAATCATGTTAAAGCACCATTTGCTTTGGCACATTGAAAGGCCGTCTCTGGAGAGACGGCCTTTTTTATTGCCGGTTATTATTGAGCATTTAAATTTAGCCCAGCCAGTTTGTACCATCGCCGGGTGTCCAAAGGCCCGTTTCGTGAAATTGCCACACAACAGACGTGGCGGAACGGGGCTTTGGGAAGCTGCGCTTTTTCAAACACAATTTCATGTTTGTGTTTCCCTGAAAGTCAGTTCGATCCGACCAATTATACCATCGTGAAAAAGTTTACCAAGAGGGACCAATACACGACGTTCAGGATGAACAACCAATTTACGGGACCAAACGACACCATCGCTGTTACCAGCAATTAATTCTCCCCTGGCTGAACGAGAAAACCGCAATTGCAGGTTCGCCATGCCACCTCCAGAACGGGACAGCACGATTTTCTGTGGCATAAAATACTTAATGAGGGAGCTGTTGGTGGTAATCAGGATTTCCTCATGGGAAACCGTCAGATCGCCTGCCAGGTCGGCAGCAACCCAACGCCCGGTATTACGCCCTTCATTCCAACTCCAGCCAGCTGTTTCGACAGGTCGCAGAACATTCCCTGTGGCGAAGTAGGACGGATCAGTGCATCGCCCGAACTGATCCACCAGCGGCCCACCACTTGCCGCGTCCACTTCAAGGTGCCCGCAAAGGGCGAGGCTGGATTCCGGCATAAACTGGCCGGTCAGAATAACCCCGTCACATTCGATTCTACGCTGCACACCATTCGGGTTTTCAACCACGATGCCATTAACCAGGTCATCACCATGAATAGAGACAAGGCGCGTGGCCATACCCAGCGGAACACCAACCAGCGGTGGGAAAAGCGATGAAGGCCAACGGGCAGTTACTGAATGACGCGCTTCAATCATCGCCACTGGTCGAATACCCGCATGTCGGCAGGTCATGATAGCCGAAAAAGACACCAATTCACTGCCGATGATTACCGGCCGGGCAAACGGTTTTCGTTTTTCCAGATAAACCATCGACTGCAGGGCACCGGTATTGATCACCCCTAGAGGCCTGTCCCCTGAAATTTTTCGCGCCGAGCGTGGCGTTTCTCGAACCCCTGTTGCATAGATAACCCGCCGGGCCTTGATTTCAGCGATTCCCTTGGCATTAGCGATTAACAAATGCCCATCCGGCCTTGCCTCGACAACATGGGTTGATGTCAGGATTTCAGCACCCGCTGCTGATGCATTCTCAACCAGTCTTGCGGCATATATTGGCCCGCTCAAAATTCGTTTGAATTCACGCATCCCAAAGGGCGGATGACCACAATGCCGCGGAATGCCGCCAGCCTGCGGTTCACGCTCAAGCACCACCACCCGCGATACGCCCTGTTTTTTCAATTCCGTTGCGGCTGCCAGCCCGGAAGGACCGCCACCAATTACCGCGACATCAATATTATCTGCACCACCTTGGAGAAAGTCATCCACCATTGACCTCCTCGCTCACTGGCGTCTTAAAGTGACCGTTAGTCAATTGTGCCAGACGCGCCAGACAGTAAAAGCCCTGACACCGTCCCATGGTGACCCGGGTCTGGCGTTTTAGACCGGCAAGTGACCGCGCTGCCAAAGGGCCTTCCAGCGCCTTATTGATTTCCCGCTTACTGACAAGCTCACAATGGCAGATGATTTCACCATGATTATCCTGTTTCCAGTCGCGGTTGGCATTTTGCGCCAAAACATGAGCCCGTGGAACGACGGGTTTTGACAGGGCAGAATGCGCAGGCTTTGACATCGTGTTTTCGTAAAGATCATACACATATCGCGCAATTCCCAGTGCGCCGCTCAGGCCGGTTGAGCGGATTGCGCCAACGGTAATCCAGTTTTGCGCCGGTTTTGCATCAATCTGATAATCCTTGAATTCACAGGCCGGGCGCAATCCGGCATAAACTGCTGTGACTGGCATATGCGCAAGAGCGGGAAGTTTTTCAATGCCTGTTGAAATCAGCGCCTGCAACGCTCCCTCATCCGTCGAGGCATCGCACCTGCTTTGCTGGTCTTCGGCTGTTGGCCCAACCGCTAGATTGCCAAACACTGTTCTGAACAAAACCACGCCCTTGGTCCTGCTAGTTGGTACCGGCAGAATGACAGATGAGATCAATTTTGCAGCAGCCTTGTCAAACACCACAAACTGACCCTTGCGTGGCATGATATTAAATGCACTTTCACCCAGCACCGAACGGTTTACCAGGTCACCATACAGGCCGGCGCAGTTAATAACATGACGACCACGAATTGCACCACGGGAGGTATCCAGTTTCCATTCGCCAGCGGCAAATTTTCCGGATCTGACCTCGCAATCTAGGATTATTTCTCCACCGTTTGCCAAAGCCTGTTGGAGATAGGCATAGGGTGCCGACCACGGATCAATAATCGCTTCACCCGGCACTGAAATCGCCGCAATCGCTGAGCCATCCAGATTTGGTTCTTTACCCAAAAGCTCTGGTTTACTGATTTGAACAACTTCGCCAATGCCATTAGAATGGGCTTTATCAACGATAGCTTGAAGGCCGGCTTCCTGATCTTTGTTCCAGGCCACCACATGGGCCCCACAATTATCTATCGGCAAGCCCAGGTCATGATGAATTTTTTGATATTCGCGATACCCTTCGCGGATACATGCAAGCTCCACGGAACCGGAGGGCGCATCAAATCCGGTATGCAAAATGGCGCTATTTGCCTTGCTGGCACCATCAAGAATATCATCGGCTTTTTCAACGACTGCAACGCGCGCGCCCTCCAGTACAAAACGCCTGGCTACAGCACACCCAACCACGCCGGCCCCAATGACAATAATATCAAAAACATCTGCTTTCATGAATGGTGCATTAACCCGTATGGTGATCTTGGGTCAGGACGCAACGGTCCCGAATAATGGATATATATGACCGTATAGTAGTAGAGTATGCCCGTATGGTCAATTTTTAGACGGAGCAAATTCATGGGAATAAAGAACCGACATGGCAAGATTGTTGAAATTGTCCGAAAAAACAAAACCGTAAGCGTCGAAGAACTGGCTTCCCTTCTAGATATTTCGCGCGAAACCATCCGGCGTGACCTGTCGAAACTTTCGAATATCGGCAAAGTTCACAAGATACATGGTGGGGCTACACTGCCTCAGGGTTTTGGTGAAGGACCGTTTCAAAAACGCCTTTCAGAAAATACAGAAGCGAAAGTGCATATTGCAAAGACCGCGGCTACCCTGTTTTCAGAAGATGAAACGCTTTTTGTGGATACCGGTTCTACTACCCTGTATTTTGCCGAAGCGCTGTCCTCCCGCGCTGGCTTGACAATCATTACCAATTCCACCGAGGTCGCGATGGCTGTTTCAAGACCCAAAGCATCCAACAAAGTATTTTTGCTGGGGGGTGAATTTAACTCGGATAACAGACAAACCGTTGGAACCATTGCCACATCCCAAATCAGGTCTTTTCGAGCCAAACATGCGGTTTTAACAATCGGCGCAATGGACATTCAATCTGGTGTCATGGATTTCAACATAGAAGAGGCACAGATTGCGCGGTTGATGATTGAACAATCACAATCGCTTACTGTTTTGGTCGATAGTTCAAAGTTTAATCATCTGGCGCCATTTGAAGTTTGCGGGCTGAAACAAATTGACAGACTGATCTGCGACAGACTTCCCCCTGAAAACCTGATGAAGGCATTGAAACTAGCCAATGTAAAAGTCATTGTTGCATCTTGATTTTGAAGTTTGCCCCAAAAGACTGCAATATCGATCAGCTGCAACCCTTTGAGGTTGCGTGGGCCGTGCTGAATTCTCTAACACTACAAAGCGATTCTGCTGGAATCAAATCTTTGAGCTAGACGCTTTCATGTTTACATGGAAGCACCTAAGTCAC
>JALSIJ010000197.1 GCA_026981655.1 Rhizobiaceae bacterium
AAAGGTCGCCAATATAGGAATGTGAAATCGCCACAGTTACGCTAACCGCTTTCAATAATCCTCGATCCAAAATTGTTATTATACTTTCAACGCCCGCCACCGCATCATCAGGAATAAGCATGTTGGGCGATATGAAACCTTCAAACAGTTGCTGCTCAGGTTCAAACTCCAACTCAAGCTTCCAGGAGTTTAGTCGCCCCACATCTTCCGCTTCGTGATCGATTAAATGAAGTGACCAGTCACCCGTAACATCCTCGCCTAAAAACTCCGAAAGTTCCGAATCATCACTCGAATAGGTGATTTTTAGATCATCAGAACTACCACCTTCAACCTTGTGAACAACCACAATTGTTCCACCCGGCGACCGAAGGGATATGGTCAAATCGCCGATATAGCTATGGGTTATATCGACACCAATCGAAAGCGCAATCAGCCTGCCGGATTGACCAACATTGATTACACTATTCACCCCATCGGGCTGATCATCGGGAATAAGCAGGTGGGCAATTTTCTCAGCTGAAAACCTGGTCGCCTGTGCAATTGCATCGCCACCAATTTCAAATGAAATCTCATTTCCCGGCGCAGAGATATTCGCAACAATCAATCCGGAATCGCTGCCATCCCATTGCAAGGCGGCCGGAACAGTGTCGTGAGAAAGCGCAATTCCATCGACATTGCCAAACAAGTCTTCCGCATCACTTGAACGGTTCATTTCCAGATCGCGCCGCCCATCGGCCTGTAAAAGAGCCACCTGATAATGCCGCGAGGCCGTACCGGCCTGATACTCGTTCGAACCCTTCCGGTCGCAATGATAAACAGCCAACCCGCCGGATGGCAGGAATTGGTCAAGATCAATATTGGCGCGATTTTCAATCAGAAAATATTCGTCACTATCATCGGTCAGATATTTAAACACCTGCCCATAGGCTCCATGCCGGGCTAGATGGCTGCCCCCATTATCCAACGAGATTTCCTCATCAGCCCATCCAACCAGATCGCGCAAATAAGCACAGATTGGCGAAGGCGTACGCCCGCGGTTTAAATGATTGCCATTACCCATCAGGCAATACTCACCGATGCCGCGGCTTTCCAAAATATCGCCATCCCGATTGCCATAGTCATACAAATCCGGAAACCGGCAAAGCAAATGAGCGCTTTCATGGCAAAATGTGCCAATGGACAAATCAACCACCCGCCTGCCCATACTGGAAAGCATGTAAAAATTAGTACGCATGCCCCGGTGGATTTGGTTGGTTATAGAATTATGCGGCCACAAACTGCTGGGATTTTGATTGTTGTTGTTAATGCCGTAGACCGTGCGCCCGGCATACATGAAATTGACCGCGTCAAAAATACCTTCATTCAAACTGTCAAACTGAATCAGATCAACCCCGTTGGCGTCCAACTCGTCCATCGCCAACTGAAACGCTTCATCGACAAATGAATTTTCTTCATAATATTTTTTGCTATTGGATAATGTTACCGGCCCAACCACGTGATTTTGGTAATTGAGTTTGTCATTCGATACAATCTTGAAATACTTGCTCACCGAACAAAAATTACCGTTAAGAGTATAATTGGCACTGTTCAACAATGCATCAACGTCTTCGCGGGTTACGCTTGCCTTGATGTCAGAAAACTCAACCAACACGGTCAAACCCAACACATTGCCTTCACTTACCCTTCGCCCTTCAAGCAGCCCGTCATTGCGCCCAATGGTTAAAACACGGCCGTCAGATTCAGCAACCATCGGAACTGATCTAATATGGTTGTACCGGGCATTAAACCGCGCCTGACGAATATCAGCAGATTCTATTAAATGCCGCCGCAAGCCCGCAGGTGGACGTTTGTTGATACTGGCGCCAGTTGAAATAAATCGTCCGTTTCGTACATCGGCATAGCAAAACTTTCCGGTCTTGGGGTCAGGCCAAACAGTGTATCCATCTGTGGTTTCGTAGCGAACATAAAACTCATCGCCCCACACAACAAGTTCAACCGAAGCACCATCATCTTGCTCTATTATCAGGGTTTCGCCATTGATAGCTGTCATATCAATTCACTCCAGCATTCAAAAATTGCGCATTTAGAGCTATTACAAATAATCATAATATTGTTTTACGCGGGCCCTAAAACCACCCCCTGTAGTTTCGGAGCCTTTGAACAAATCAACCGAATAAGTATCGCAAATTTCAAGACTACTCGTATGTGAATTTCTTCACACCTGCATAGTTGACAGCGCCCAAAACCCATTAGGAATGGCCTCCAATAGTTATGGTATCAGCAGGAAGTAGGTCGGGCGCGATTTAATGTTGCGCCGGATGCAATTATTTGCATATAATGCATCATTGGAGTCTTTCATGTTTACATGGAAGCACTAAAGTCGCGAAGAGCGACCGGTGCTTATGCATCGCCCTCGCGGAGGCCGGGCGCAAGCCCGATTAGCCGTGAGCAAAAGCATTCAGAGCGATTCAATCAAACAATGAAGCGCTCTAAAGGGAGCAAGTAATGGCATATGCGCAAGCAAAACAGGTTGATGCGAAAATAATCCCGGTAATCGATATTACCCCGTTACGCGATGGAAGCAATCCAAAACAAGTAGCGAAAGCCCTGCATCTGGCAAGCCAAAACCTCGGGTTCATCTATATTAAGGGCCACGGCATCCATGAAAAAACAATAGAAGCGGCCAGAAATGCCGCCTATTCATTCTTTCATGGAACAGATGAAGATAAATCATCCGTCAGCGTCTCCTCTTCCCATCGCGGCTGGCTGCAACAGGGCGGCGCGAAAATGCGCGACGATGCCAAGGCCGACCTCAAGGAAAGCTTTATTTGGGGCTATGAGGACATTAAAGGCACCACCCCGGATGACCATCCTTTGCGCGGCGACAATCAATGGCCAAATTTCGTGCCAGATATGCAAAAAGACGCGATGGAGTATTTTCGTCAGGCCCATGATGTCGCCCATCATTTAATGCGCGGGTTTGCCATTGGCCTTGATCTCGATGAAAATTTCTTTTTGCAGACCAGTTCAAGGCCGCTTAGTCGTGCGTCCTTCGTCTATTACCCAAAACAGCCGGAAGATATGGGCGACGAACAATTTGGCGTTGGCCCGCATACAGATTTCGGCGTGCTAACGGTTCTCTGTCAGGACAATGTCGGAGGTTTGCAGGTCAAAGACCTCAATGGTGATTGGATACATGCGCCACCAATCGAAGGCACACTGATTGTCAATGTCGCAGACCTACTGGCCCGCTGGACCAATGGTGCCTACAAATCGACCCTGCACCGGGTGGTAAACACCTCTGGCCGCGAACGCCTGTCGCTCGTACTGGCCTTTGACCCAAACCCGGAAACCATAATTGATGCCCGTGACATATTCTCTGATGGAACTGAAAAATTCGAAGAAGCAACGACTTGTGGTGATTATTTAAATTGGCGCTTTAATAAGGCTTTTTCCTACCGAAAAAGCTAAGCTTGTTCTGAAAGTAGATTTGCAAAAAAGGTGACCAATTGAACGACGGTATAAATGATCAGGCAATAGGATCGGCCTTGCGCGATCTACGAGAAGGTAGCGACCTCACAGCCCGGCAGCTTGCAGCCGAATCGGGCGTTTCCGCAGCCATGATCAGCCGCATTGAAAACGGCCAGGTTTCGCCTTCAATTTCCACCTTAAGCGCCTTAAGCAAAACACTTGGTGTGCCGCTTGTATCATTGTTTCGCGAAACGGGCACAGACCATGCGGATTTCACCCATGTAAAAGAAGGCGAAGGCCTGCTGTCCACACGGGTCATCGACGATCACAGTCATGACTTCGTCAATCTGGCCTTCCACACCCGCCGCGATTTGCAATTTGAGGCGCGCAAGGTCACTTTGTTGCGCCAGCCGGCCAGCCCACCGCGCTATATTGGTCATGGCGTGGTCTTCATCTACGCCCTTGAGGGGGAAGCAATCTATCGCTACGGCCAAAAGGATATGACCCTTAAGGCGGGTGAAAGCCTCAGTCTTGATGCGGAATTAAGCCATGGATTCATTAAAATCGTAACAGCGGAATTCGTATTCCTAACCGTACAGGCAGAACGACGATGAGTTTAGAGCAGAACGCTATTGATGGAGCCAAGAATCTCCTTATTAATTGTGCCGATCTGAAATCAGATGAAACACTTCTAATCATTTCAGAAGACCCTCAATATGGTTGGTACGACCGGGCGGCCGCAAATGTAGTTGCCGAGCAGGCTGCTCAAATGGGTATAACCCCCACAAGAATTAATGTCGGCGAACCGGGCAATACCGCTGACCCGGTTGTAGATGCCGCAATCAAAGCTCATGACTGCACAATTTACTTTGCCCGCATCGGCGACCAGGACCGGTTTGGTAATTTAGCGCCGGGAAAAAAAAGCGTCATGAGCTATATTCGTGATGTTGAAATGCTGGGCTCTGCCTACGGCCGCACGCATTATGGTGCAACGATTGAGTTGAAAGAGGCGGTCAATGACATATTGCTATCAGCCGAGAACATCAAAATCACGTGCCCGGCCGGAACCAATGTAGAAGGTCACGCCTCAAGCAGCGCACGCGAACAAAAAACCGATGTTAGTGTTCTTCGCTTCCCGCTTGGCGTTCCCTTACCAATGGAAGCAACTGAATTTTCCGGCCAAGTGGCGATTACCCGGTTCATCACACCGACAGGTTCAAAAATCTATCATCCGGCCAGTGTTTCACTGGAAGGAACAGTTACTGCCAAATTCACCAATGGTCGAATTGACGGATTTTCCGGCGAAAGCCAGCGCGATGTTATTCGTAGTGAAGATCACTATGCGATGGTCGCCCGCACGTTTAAAATTGACCCCGATGTGGTTCATTCCTGGCATGCGGGCATTCATCCCGGCTGCGACAGCAATCATCCGGCAGAAGCTGACCCGGATCGCTGGTCAAACACCGTATTTACCAATCCGCGCGTTCTGCATTTTCATACTTGCGGTGCCTATGCACCGGGTGAAATCTGCTGGATGATCTTTGATCACACGGTTTGCGTTGATGGAATAAATCTATGGGAAGATGGCCGCCTGCTCCCTCAAGCCTTCGCGCAAACCCGTACCTGTTTAGAGAACTGGCCAGAGCTAACCGCTCTTTGCGATAATCCGGCACAGGGAATAGGAATTTAGGCGCGCGCGCCTAACGCTCAGACAACCGCTCCGGTGAAATGTCCGCCAATTCGAGGCCCTGTTCCATAATATCGGCAGGCGATGGCTTTCCAAGCACCATAGCTGCGGCAAGTCTGGAAAGTGCCGGTGCCGATTGAATGCCATAGCCACCCTGCCCGGCGAGCCAGAAGAAGCCATCCACATTGGCGTCAAAACCGACAACCGGGCATTTATCCGCAACAAAGCTGCGCAAGCCCGCCCATTTATTTTCAATTCTTGTAACTTTAATATCGAACGCGGTCTCGATTCGATCCACGCAAATGGCAATATCGATCTCCTCCGGTTGCGCATCGCAAGGCGGCGACGGTGTCTCATCAGCCGGTGAAATCAGCAATCGGCCTGCATCCGGTTTCAAATAATAATCTTCATCAACACCACAGACCAATGGCCATTCATCAACATCAACGCCAGCAGGTGCCGGTATAATCGCAATCGTTCGCCGCTTAGGAGCAAGCCCTATCTTTTGCGCTCCAACAAGTGCGCCAATTTCATCGGCCCATGCACCGGCTGCATTTACGATTGTGCTCGCTTTTATTAAGCCATCACCCGCATTAATCTGCCAATGATCATCCTGGCGCGAAAGCGCATCAATTTTTTGATTGAGAAGCAAATCACCACCCGACTGCTTTAGCTGTCTTAAATAGCCTTGATGCAATGCATTTACATCGATGTCCTTGCCCCGCACATCATACATTCCGGCTTCAACGGCATCGCCCCTTAACAAAGGCACCATTTGAGCAAGTTCTTTCTTGTTTAGCCTCTCCACTCGACCATTTTGGGAAACATCCTCAATCAAGGTTTCAAGCAAGGCAAGCTGATCCCTATTGGCTACCATTAAAACACCACGTGGAGAAAGCAACGGATTTTCCACGAAACCTTCCGGCGGGCGGTGGTAAAAACCTGCTGATGCACGGGTTAATGCCCTGATTGGCGCAGGCCCGTAAGTTTCTGCAAATATGGCTGCCGATCGCCCGGTGGTGTGATAGCCCGGCTGGCTTTCCTGCTCCAACAGCACAGCCTTGCAGTTCTTACCAAGCTCAGCAGCAATGGAAGCGCCCGCAATTCCAGCACCAATTACAGCAACATCATAGCGCATATTCTATCCCTCTTTTACACTATTTATTATACGCCGCGCATTTTTGCACCACTTGGGTCAAATAGTGGCTCAAGCGCAATCCTGGCGGAACGACGAATGCCAAGAATTTCAATCTCAAAAAGCCCGGCCTCGTCACGTTCTGAAAGCTCTACCGGTATATACCCCTGCGCCAGCGAAGCCTCAACAAAATGGCCGTAACCACCGGACGTCACCCAACCAACGACCCGCCATTCGCCATCACTCTGGGCTTCCGGTTTTGTAATCTCCTTGCCTGCTTCGTCAAATCTTGGCGCTCCATATTCGTGCGGCGCAGATACCGTCCCGTAATCCTTATCGCCAATTTTGGCCCATACCGGCTCGTCCCCCATGACATCAGCATCATCAGCCTCAATCACAAATGTCACACGACGAAGTGCTGGCCCATCCTCATGTTCTTTAGCCGCCTTTTCCCGGCCAATAAAGTCATTCTTGGTAAGCTTGATAAAACGCTCCATCCCCGCCTCATAGGGGCCATAGATGGGGCGAAGCTCGGCAAACCATGTGGGGAAATTTTTCTCCAGCCGCATGGAAAGCAATGCCCGCATGCCAAAATCGGCAATACCAAATTCCTCGCCTGCCTGTTTGATGGCAAAATATAATTGCCGTTCATAGGCTGGCTGCAACCAGATTTCATAGCCAAGATCACCGCTATATGAAATCCGGTTGACCCGGCAAGGCATCCCCGCAACGCTCATCTCACGATAATCCATGAAGTGAAATGCCACGTTTGAAACGTCAATATCGGCAAGTTTTTCCAAAACCGCACGCGCATTCGGCCCGGCAATGGAAAGCCCAACCATGGTCTGGTCAAAGCGATGAATGTTGACTGAGCCATCCTTTGGCAAATGCTTTTCAAACCAGCGCATATGATAAATCTGCGCCGCCGATGAGCCCCAAACCATGAAGCGTTCATCATCGGCTTTGGCAATGGTGAAATCACCGATCAATTTACCATTTTCATTCAGCATCGGCGTTAGCACCAGCCGCCCTGGCTTGGGTATACTATTGGTCATCAAATGATAGAGATAGGCCTCTGCACCCGGCCCGGTAAATTCATATTTGGCAAAATTGGCAATTTCCGTCACACCGACAGATTTCCTGACCGCCCTCACCTCATTGCCCACATTGTCAAAATCATTGGAGCGATGAAAGGATAAAATATCTTTGGCTTCACTGCCTTCAGGCGCAAACCACAAGGGCGTTTCCAGCCCCCAGCTATCACCCATGACAGCATTATTATCATTCCGCATTATGTCGTAAAGCGGTGTCGTTTGCTGTGGTCGGGCAGCCGGCAATTCTTCATTTGGGAAAGATATGGAAAAACGTCTTGAATAATTTTCCCGCACTTTTGCATTTGTGTAGCGCAGCGTTGCCCATTCGCCATATCGCGCCACATCCATGCCAAACACATCATGCCCCGGATCGCCATGCACCATCCAGTTGGCCAGCACCAGACCAACCCCGCCGCCTTGGGAAAACCCGGCCATAACCGCACAGGCAGACCAGAAATTTGTCAAACCCTGCACAGGTCCAACCAGTGGGTTTCCATCCGGTGCAAAAGTGAAAGGCCCGTTGATAATTTGCTTGATACCGGCATTTTCCAGTGCCGGAAAATGCTTGAAGCCAACTTCCAGCGAAGGCGTAATCCGGTCAAGATCCGGCTCAAGCAGTTCATGGCCAAAATCCCACGGCGTGTTGAGCGGCGACCAGGGCTTACAGGCTTTTTCATAGGTGCCAAGCAGAATGCCATTGCGCTCCTGCCTTGTATAAATCTCGCCCTTGAAATCAATAATTCCGATAAGCTCGCGCCCGGTCGATTGATTATATTCCATCACCTCCGGCATATCATCGGTCAAGAGATACATATGTTCCATCGCCAGCAACGGCAGTTCCAACCCGACCATGCGCCCAACCTCACGTGCCCAAAGACCACCCGCATTGACCACGTGTTCGCACGTTACTGTGCCATTCACGGTGACCACATTCCACGTGCCATCAGGCGTTTGAGTAATTTCAATAACCCGGTTTCGCAACTCGATGCTGGCACCAAGAACTTTAGCAGCCTTCGCGTAAGCATGCGTTGTGCCGGAGGGGTCCAGATGACCCTCGACCGGATCCCACATGGCACCAACAAAATTGCTTTCATCCATCAACGGGAACATTGCTTTTGCCTCCGATGGGGTAATCAGCTCAGTTTCCATCCCCAGACAACGACCCTTGGCGTGGGCCAGCCGCAAAAAATCCATCCGCTCCGGCGTATCCGCCATCATCGCGCCACCGGTTAAATGCAGCCCGCAGGATTGGCCAGAAATCTCCTCAAGTTCTTTGTATAATGAGACCGTGTAGGCCTGTAACTTTGCCACATTAGGATCACCATTAAGCGTATGAAAGCCACCGGCAGCATGCCAGGATGAGCCGGATGTCAGCTCTGAACGCTCAATCAACATCACATCGCTCCAACCGGCTTTTGCCAGATGAAACAACACCGAGCACCCGACAACGCCACCACCGATGACCACGACCCTGCAATGCGACTTCATTAGGACACCTTCTCAATTCCCTGAAACATCAGCCTATCTGGATCGTAAAAAAGCGCAATAAAAAACCCGACACAAAATGCCGGGTTTAGGATTGATTGGTTTAGGAATTATTCGACTAAAAGAACCGATAAACGGTCAAGCGAACCTGGGTATAGTCTTGCCCGAATACGGCTTCTGGTCGAACTGAAAACCCTGGAAGGGGATTCCATTGCGCACCAACACCAAAGCGTTCTGCATCAACAAAGTCAGCATCAGTATAGCCCGCCCATAATTTGACTTTTGAATTTAAAGCAAAAGTAAGGTCCGCTCCCCATTGCCAATTAACGCCAGCGGCTGCGCCAAGATAACCAGTCACATATTTGGTATTGCCATTATCTGCGGCATACCAGGCATTAATTCCCAGATTTTCAATAGCAGTAATATTGGCAGAAACCTGCCATGCGGCTTCATTTACAGCTGTATCGTAAAGAACAGAACCGGCAACACGCCCCCAGCTACCGCTATAAGCGACGCCCGCATAGGGATCATATACATCCACACCTGTTGGAACAGCTGCAACACTGACCGTATCTTGCACACCAACGGTTGCTGAAAATCCGTTGGCTGCATATGTATAATCGAGCATAACGGCCTGATCAAAGTCATAATAGCCATCGTTTCGCGCCAATTGCCAGCCGTAGCCATGATGCGTATTGAAGAACGTATCTGAATAGCCAAGCCGTAGCCCGCCAAGGCTGATCAATGCACGGTCAACGGTCAAATTTGCATCTGCCCCACCGCGACCGTTTCCCTGAAAGCGAAGTTGTGAACGCAAGGTTCCCCAGTCCGTTTCATTACGAGCATCTATGTTAAACCGCCCGCGCAATTGCCAGTCGGTCGTTTCTGTCGTTGCCGTATCCGTATAGATAAATTCAACCCGCAAATACCCGTTAAAATTCAGGCAGGTTTCAGTTCCCGGTATATAGAAAAATCCTTTTCCATAGGTTTCACAAACCTGCACATATTCGGCAGGCTCAGGCTCCGGGGCAACAATTGCGTCAGCAGCATTTGCACCGTTAACAGCAAGAAATGCTACAGCCGGGCCGAAAAACAAGCGTTTGATTTCCATGATTCGATCTCCTGTAAATTAACATCATCCCTGAATGCCAAATGATTTTCTGAGAGGTCAAAAGCCACTGGTAATCTGGATTTAAATGCCATCCATTGATCAACGACCCTATTCTAGATGATCAGGACCGCAATATTGACCTTGTAAACTTTTGGAGAGGAAGAAAATTGATCAAGATCAATATCTATTGCTCATTGGCAGGCTGTTGGTCCAAAATGGAAAAACAGAAGCTAGACATCAATAATTATCCTTGAATTACAAGATCTTAAACAGGCCATTAAAACCTGTTTTATACAACCTCACAAATATTGTATTTATGTTTCACAATGGTGATATCACACAATTTGAGCAGAAGTGGCGGTTGAAATAGCATATCCAATTGCTCAGATGCCATCCAAACAACTCTTACTGTTTCCTGCTCGATTCCATATTAATAATCAGCAACATGCGCCTAGCTCAAATCTTCCAACCGCGAATAAGCAGGCACAAGATTTTTTTGATGTCGGGTCGAGCGTCTCGTTTGAATAAGCTTTTCTATAAAATGAGATATTGCATAAATTGGATTGGATTTACGCAAGGAATGACGCGAATGAATGGTAACCGGCCTCGTTGGCTTTTCAACTACATTGCCTCGTTCCGATATAATGCGGGCAATATGCGGAAACAGGTTATGCTCATGCAGAATTCGTTGCCGTGCTTCTTCTATTGCGGGTTTTCGGCCGGTGAACTCATCATTGGCAATGGCATCTTTTATGCGCGCCGCCGACCATTCGGGCCGCGCCAGATCCAGCTCAATTAACGCATCTTTTGGAAAGTAATCTGCGGCTTTTGTCGCACCAAAATATAGCGGCAGGCAATAACCCAAAAAAGCATCGGCCAATTTTTCAGTCCAGTGGTCTGGGGCAATGTGGTTTTCAATCGCCACATGATAGCGATAAGGATCGAGCGCTTCAGCCTTATCAGAAACCCAATGGGCACCGTGACCGAAAATCTGCAACTCCTGCAATTGCGACTTTAAATATTGGGTAAAAACATATCTCTGATTATGCAGTGTGGACCGCTGGCGCTTGTCAGAACAAAATGTTGAAATCAATTCACTTTTCTCTGGCCACGGGCGATTGGCCAATTCATCAAAGTCGGAACGCCCCTCACCCGGCTTGTCATATTTCCAGCCATAATACCAAACCATCGAAGATTGTTCGATTATGGCACCGGGATGATTGTGCATACTCCAAGGCTCCAGACCCGTCAGCACATATCCAAACTGGGACACATATTTTTTGCCATAGGTTTTAATTGTCGATGGCTCGGAAGTTACAAGAATGCTGTTTTTTGGCGGACAATTTAATTCCTCAAACTGGCGCATTGGACCATCTGATTTCCCCGCATCAACCGATATTTTTGGGATTTCATCATAGACAACCAGCCAATCATAATCCCGGTCATCGGGATCCAGCGTAAACTCGAAAGGCTCGGCTCCCTCAGGGCCAAATCGCGATAAATCAAATTGCTTGAGCCATGCCCGATTTGAAACATCCGCCAAATTTCTGGCCAGTAATTTAACCCGTTGCCTGCTCATTTCATTTTTGCCAGTCAATTTGATCTGTGATAATGGCCCCAATAGAGGTCCCAAATCCGTCAATGTATCAGAAGCTGTTTTTTGAAAATTACCATACTTGATTTGGTCGCGATTCAATAGTCAGATAACCTATCCAACCATAACCTGGCCAGAACAAAATTCTGGTGGAAAAATCAATTGGTCATTCCATAGAAAACTTCTATAAACCGCTCAATCTATATTCTGCTATTGGTTACAAGCCGCCAATCGCATTCAAGGCCGAAACTGCCAACTAAGAATACAAATTTACACCTAATTTTAAGCAGATTATTTTTCAGGCTCCACGATATTTACCAGGGTACTTACGATCATGAAGTTTGACGACCGCTCTATTCTATTTTTGTGTACAGAAGACTGGTTTTTTAAATCTCATTTTCTGCCGTTAGCCGATGTTTCTCAATCTATTGAAAACTGTCGATCCAGCATTCTTTGCTCCGTGGGAGATGTAAGAACAAATCTGGAAATAAGAGGATTGGATGTTTTGCCGGTCGAGTTTTCTCGCCGAAGCAAAAACCCGATCTCTGCAATTAGGTTAATACGACAACTTATAAAAGGCTTTAGAAAAACCAGGCCTGATGTAATCCATATGATTGCCATGAAACCAATTCTGCTTGGTGGGCTTATTTCGTGGTTTTATCCTAAATCCGGGAAAATCTACCACGTCACGGGATTAGGGACGATTGCTGAGGGAAATTCAGCATTCGCAAGAACCCTTAGATATTTTCTATTTGGATTGATTGTCAGATTTCTCAAACAACCCAACAGCCATTTGATAGTTGAAAATCCTGACGATCTTGAATTTTTGCGGAAATTTGGATCGGTTTCAAGCGCCAATGTAACACTGCTGGGTGGTGCGGGTGTTGATCCCGATTATTGGAACATAATTCCGCTACCCAATTGCTCTCCCCCTTCAATTGCCTTCGTTGGACGTATGATTTGGACCAAGGGGGTGGATATACTGATCGAATCCATAAAACTCCTTAATAAGGAAGGCTGCCCTATACAGCTCAATCTTTATGGTGAACCGGATAAAGGAAATCCAAACGAAATCTCGAAAGAATTACTAAAAAAATGGAGCAAAATACCTGGAGTCAGTTGGAAGGGGCGCTCAAATGATGTGAAATCGGTTTGGCAGAAGGCAGATATTTGCGTGGTATCCACACGTACCCGAGAAGGCATGCCGCGCTCTATGTTGGAAGCGGCTGCATGTGGCAGACCGTTGGTAGTGACTGACGTTCCTGGTTGTCGTCATTTTGTCAGGGACGGAATTGAGGGATATGTCGTGCCGCCAGAAAATGCGGCAGAGTTGGCACAGGCATTGAAGAAACTTGCGACCGATAGGAAACTACGCCAACAAATGGGGGATGCTGCACGGGCACGTGTCTTGGATGGCTTTACAGAGGCCGATATTCGCAAGAAAGTTTCAGCTATTTATCAGCAAATTTTGACATCGCGATAAAGCCCAAATTTCGGACGAATTGCAAGACTGTTTCGCACTTAAATGGTGCTGTTAGGTTTCAATTTATGCCCGCAACATCAGGCTCTGACCACGACGGCTTTCCCCGGTTTTGTGCTGGCCATTGCATTGCGCGTATCGATGACCAGACTGGCATGGTCAGCAAT
>JALSIJ010000198.1 GCA_026981655.1 Rhizobiaceae bacterium
GCAGAACTGTTTACCAGCCCCGCCCAAATGCGCGCCGATTTAGAAAAACATGGGGTGGCTCAAGTTGCACGTTGAGCAACGCGAAGCACAAAACTTGAGCCGTTAGAAAGAGCCGATTAGCCGTGAGTGAAAGCATTCAGAGCAATTCAATCAAATCATAAAGCGCTCTCTAAACAACCTCAATCTTGCGTTCCAAATGCCAGATTTTGGAAACGATCTGCCATCCGTCCTCGCCTTTAACAAAGCCCAGATGGTCGACAAAAATATTCTCATGCGCCCGCAACCGAATTTTTGCGGTAGCGCTGATTGACGACAACATATCAACCATCAAAATTTCATCTTCGCGAGCCTGATTTTTACTTGCAGGCGATATGCGACCGCCTACATCAGCGCTAAAACTGGCAATTGGCTCAACAAAAATTTTTCCCTCATCAGCATCGAACAGGCTGGATGTCTCATGAAAAACCTTGTTCAGCATTTCCACATCACAATAATAAAGCGCATCAAAATACAGTTGCACGGCTTTAAGCAGTTCCGGTGTTTCTTTCATTTTTATTACTCTCTCTCACGATTAATCCTACGCAGCGCTCCGGGCCTGCGAGACGCGCCGCATTAGCGGCGGCTCGTAATTTGCTCGCCATCACAACAACAACGAAAAAAATATCAATTTGGCAATAATTAAATGACCGCTGATATATTGCCATATGCGGAACTGCCAATTATGCTGGAATTCATGACAGATCGTTCAAAAAAAAATCTAATAGTAGCGCTTGCCTATGACGGGCTTTGCACTTTTGAATATGGCATTGTGGCCGAGATTTTTGGCCTTGATCGCCCGGAAATGGGGCCAAACTGGTATCAGTTTGAAACCGTCGCGGTGGAAGATGGCCCCTTGCGGGCTGCCGGCGGGCTGACAATTACCGCCACCGGCAAAATGGTCGATCTTCAACGCGCCGATACCATCATCATCCCCGGTTGGCGCGGCAAGGATGCGAAGGTGCCAGACCATTTTTGCAAACTATTACAAGGTGCGCACAAGCGCGGCACGCGGCTGGTTTCCATCTGCTCCGGCGTTTACGTGTTGGCAGCGGCAGGCCTGTTGAATGGCAGGCGCGTCACCACCCATTGGCGCTATGCCGATGATTTGGCCAAGCGTTATCCCGGCATTATCGTCGAACCGGACAATCTCTATATTGACGATGGCGACATTCTCACATCGGCCGGCAGTTCCGCCGGAATTGATCTTTGTATTCATCTTGCCCGCCGGGATTTTGGTGCGAAGATTGCTAATTCAGTGGCCCGGCGGCTGGTCATGCATGCCCATCGCCAAGGCGGGCAAAGCCAATATATAGAACAGCCGGTGCCAAAAACGCACGAGGCGCATCGGCTTTCCGACACCCTTGAATATATTCAAAACAGCCTTGATCAACCGCATACGGTAAGTTCTTTGGCGAAAAGTTCCGGCATGGGGTCACGCACCTTCCAGCGCCGGTTTATAGCGCTAACCGGCATTCCCACCATCCAGTGGATCAATCAGCAACGGCTTGCCCGCGCCTGCACACTGCTTGAAACGGGTTCGGCACCGCTTGATGATGTGGCTGAAACCGTGGGCCTTACAAGCGTTGAAAACCTGCGCTACCACTTCCGCAAGAGCCTGCACATCAGCCCAAGTGAGTACCGAAAACGGTTTGCCGAAGCGGAGTGAGACAAAAAAACGGCGCGGTTCAGTTTCCCAAACCACGCCGTACTAATTTCACATCAAACTAACGAAGTTAGTCCAGCGCTTTAATAATATTCTCGACCATTTTCTTGGCATCAGAAAACAGCATCATGGTGTTGTCCTTGAAGAACAATTCATTCTGCACACCCGCATAACCAGAGGCCATACCGC
>JALSIJ010000199.1 GCA_026981655.1 Rhizobiaceae bacterium
ACGCGAAGAACAGTTAATCCGGGCTGAACGGGCAAGCGAACTGGGTTGGGTGAACAAATTTAGCGCAGAGGAAACCCAGGACCCTGAATTTATGGTCAAGGTGCTGCGAGACTTACCCGGTAAACCACGGCCTTCCCAATCGGACGTTGCGATTGACCTTTCCGGTTTGGACAAAATTTGTGGCTTGGTGCAAGCGATATTTGAACCGCCTGGTGGTGAACACCGTATATTAAGCCGAGGGAAAAACCGTGTTGCAGTGGTATTAAAAGGCTATCCCAGATTATCTGAAACATTTATTGCGCAGGAAATTCTGGCTCTGGAAAAAGCCGGAATTGATTTGGCGATTGCATCGCTGCGCCACCCGACCGATAAAAAGCGGCATCCGGTTCATAATGAAATTAAAGCCAAAATCAATTACCTGCCTGAATATCTTTATCAGGAACCCACGCGAGTTTTAAAAGGCTGGCTCAAGGCTCGTCATATGGTCGGCTACCGCGAAGCCCGCAAGGTTTGGTTGCGCGATCTGATGCGCGATTTTAATGCCAATCGTGTACGCCGTTGGGGGCAGGCGATGGTTATGGCGGGTGAACTTGATGATGACTTTACCTGGATTTACGGCCATTTTATTCATACGCCGGGGTCGGTTACACGCTATTGCGGTATGATCCGTCACCTTCCGTGGTCTTATTCTGCCCATGCAAAAGATATTTGGACATCACCTGACTGGGAATTGTCAGAAAAACTGGATTCAGCCGAATGGACGGTGACCTGTACCCGTGGCGGGGCCGATCACCTTGCCGGGCTGGCTGTATCAAGTGACAAGGTTCAATTGCTTTATCATGGGTTGGATTTAAACCGTTTTGCGCCTGGCGCTGAAAAACCCTCAAAACGCACGGGCAAGGGAGAACCGGTGCGCTTTTTAACCGTTGGTCGGGCGGTAGAAAAAAAGGGGCTCGACAATCTGTTGAATGCTTTGGCAAAGTTGCCGGGTGATTTAAACTGGCAATGGGTTCATATTGGCGGTGGGCCGTTGCTTGCTAAACTTAAAGAGCAGGGGGCAGCGCTCGGGATTGAGAAAAATCTTGAATTTTTGGGCTCCCAATCGCAACAAAAGGTGCTGGAAACCTATCGTTCCAGCGATGTTTTTATTCTGCCCTGCCGGATTGCTGCCGATGGTGACCGCGACGGATTGCCAAATGTAATTGTTGAGGCGCAGAGCCAGCGTCTGGCCGTGATTTCAACGCCGATTTCAGGCATTCCGGAATTAATTGAAGATGGTGAAAATGGGTTGCTGGTGGAGCCCAATCAACCGCAATTGCTGGCTGATGCGATTGAACAACTGGCGCGCGATCCAAAGCTTCGGGCCAAATTTGGTCGCGAAGGTCGCAGCCGCGTTGAGGCGGGGTTTAATGCGAAAAACGAAATCGTTATGCTGGTTGATTTGCTGGAAAATGGGCGGCAAACCACTGTCACCGCTGCTGAAAAATGAGCGACATCAGAGATATTTCCTCGCAAGACAAGAGCGGTAAGCGACTGCTGTTTTATGTGCAGCATCTGTTGGGGGTGGGGCATGTGTTTCGGGCGCAACGGCTATGTGAGGGCTTTACTAAAGCTGGGTTTTCCGTCGATGTGATCTATGGTGGCGAACCGCTGCCGAATATGGAATTCGCCGCCGAGAGCATTCATTTTCTGCCCATTATCAAGGCGGGTGCAATTGATTATTCCTTTAACATTGATGCGGATGGCAATCGGCTAAGTGATGCCTATATGGCGAAGCGACAGGAAAAGCTGCTTGCCGTTTTTGCTGGCCTTTCACCTGATGTGATCTTGATTGAGGCTTGGCCGTTTGGACGGCGGGTTGTGCGCCATGAGATTATGACGATG
>JALSIJ010000200.1 GCA_026981655.1 Rhizobiaceae bacterium
GATTGAGGCCCATATCCAATAATTGCTGAACACTCATTTCACGCAATGTGACGAGATGTTTGCGGTTTTGCGTCAAACGAAACCTGCGGATTAAGCCATTTGAAAATTGGGTGAGAATGTTGCGTGTCTGGCTGACAGGCTTGGTGTCAAGGCAGTCATGGGTATTCTGATGGACAGAAATATAGGTCATAACAATCTCCGATATCGCTTGGGGTGATGGTCATTTAGTCTTGGGAAAGGCAATTTCTCAAAATATTATTGATCAGTCCAACGAATGTTGTTAATAGTTAATATCAATATTCTTGATGGAATAGATTATGCCTGCTCCCCTTGATATCGACAGCTTACAAACTTTCCTCGCGGTGGTGGATACGGGAAGCTTTACCCGCGCATCTGCCCAGATTCACAAGACCCAATCTGCGGTTTCCATGCAGATAAAGCGGCTGGAAGAACAATTGGGCCAACAGCTGTTTCATCGACAGGGCCGGGCGGTAAATCTGAGTGAACACGGCGAACGGCTTCTGGCCTATGCACGCCGATTGGTTGATCTTTCAAACCAGACCCTTGCTGCTTTCAGCACCGATGTGCTGCTGGGGGCAGTTCGTATTGGCACTCCGGATGATTATGCGGACCGGTTCCTGCCCGAAATATTGGCACGATTTGCCGTTTCCAATCCGCTGGTTGAGGTGACGGTTATCTGCGAACCATCGTCAAATCTGCATGCCCTAATTGCAAAAGACGAGCTTGATCTGGCAATCGTCACCCAGGAAGCCATAATGGGTAGTAGTGAGATTTTGCGCAAGGAACCGATACATTGGGTGACCTCGGATCGTCACGTTACCCATGAGGAAGAAGTGCTACCGGTGGCGTTTGGGCGGCAAACCTGCCTATGGCGGCAATGGGGGCTGGCGGCACTTGGTCAATTGGGCAGAAAGCATCGTTTGCTCTATTCCAGCTGGTCGACCATGGTGATTGCATCGGCTGTGTTAAATGGCCTGGCTATTTCTGCATTGCCTGAAAGCGCCATTCAACCGGGCATGCGCATATTAACTGAACAGGATGGTTTTCCAGAATTACCAGCCAGCGAAATTGCATTAATCCGCTCCAGAGGGCTGTCCAACGGCACTATTGAAGCTATGGTCAATCATATTCGCGATAGTTTGGGATCAGGTCCGAAAATCACTGGTGGCGAATTGGGAGCAGAGCTTGTTTCATCAGCAAGAGGACATCATACTTCAACGATCAATCGGAACATTAGCGCCACTTAAAATTCAATTTTCAGCAGGAGTGAGCCATGTGTTCTCAATTCCTGCCAACTCAATTATAATCATATTATGGTCGAATCATCCAACCCCACCAATGCGCTTGAATTGAGCGTTACGGAACTTTCCGGCAAGTTGAAGCGAACGGTTGAAGAAGCCTTCGGCAATGTGCGGGTGCGCGGTGAAATTTCCGGATTTCGCGGACCGCACTCCTCTGGACATTGCTATTTCTCCATCAAAGACGAGAAAGCCCGTATTGAAGCGGTAATTTGGCGCGGCGTCGCCTCGCGGTTGAAATTTATGCCCGAAGAAGGCCTGGAAATGATCGTCTCGGGCAAGCTGACCACCTATCCAGGCTCATCGAAATATCAAATCGTCATCGATAATCTCGAGCCTGCCGGTGCCGGGGCACTTATGGTGCTGCTTGAAGAGCGGCGCAAAAAACTCGCCGCTGAAGGCCTGTTTGATGATGGGCGCAAGCAATTGCTTCCCTATATGCCGAAAGTAATTGGGGTCATCACCTCACCTACCGGGGCGGTTATCCGCGATATTTTACATCGATTGTCAGACCGTTTTCCACTGCATGTTCTGGTATGGCCGG
>JALSIJ010000201.1 GCA_026981655.1 Rhizobiaceae bacterium
AACAAGTTCGGCCATGCGCAATTCTGTTTTGCGGGCGCGCTCTCTTTCAATCTGCATCAATTCACGATGCTCACGACGGTTTCGGGCAGCCCTGAGAAACAGCCAAATCAGCAGCAGCGAAAACAAAATTGAAAACACAATTGCCATATCCGCCAGCGAATACCAGCGGGTTCCGAATTGGATAAATGGGTCAGAAAAGTCGATTGGATTAATGTTCATTGGCCAACTATAGATGATTCGAGGTGACTTATAAGATCAAATAGTGAACATTGGCTGAATCGAAAACTTGACGGGGCCAGCCTTATTTCATATCTCACCCTGACAACCGCTGGCTTTCCCAATAGAGTCTTGATCTTATGAGCATAAAACCAATTATATTAATACCCGATCCAATTTTGCGGGTTCAATCCAAGCCCGTTGAACGGGTGGATGATGAACTGCGGTCATTTCTCGATGATATGCTGGAAACAATGTATGACGCGCCGGGCATTGGCCTTGCCGCCATTCAGGTGGGCGAACCTTTGCGGGTGATCACGCTTGATGTTTCGCCACGCGCAGAAATAGATGAGGATGATCTGGATGAAGATGGCGCGCCAAAAGAGGTTGCTGAGGAGCCGGAAAAAAATCCAATATTCCTGATCAACCCGGAAATTGTCTGGCATTCAGATATGCCCAGTACCTATGAGGAAGGCTGCCTTTCTATTCCTGAATATTATGCCGAGGTGGAGCGGCCTGAAAGTTGCCGTATAACCTATCTTGACCGCGATGGAAAAGAACAGGAGATGGAAGCCAGCGGGCTTTTATCAACCTGCATTCAACACGAAGTTGACCACCTCAACGGGGTGTTATTTGTCGACCATATTTCAAAGCTGAAACGTGATATGGTGATCAAGAAGTTCACCAAATCTGCCAAACAATCTGGCCGTAAATTCATCGGTTGAACAACTTGGCGTTCTCCAGACGGGAAACAAAATCTCATGAGTTTGCGCGTTATATTTATGGGGACGCCGGAATTTTCTGTGCCGGTGCTTGAGGCTATTCATGCCGCTGGCCATGAAATTGTCGCGGTTTATTCCCAGCCACCGCGTCCGGCCGGGCGTCGCGGCCTGGAATTAAAAAGGTCACCCGTTCATCAACAGGCCAAAACGCTTGGTTTGAATGTTTATACGCCAAAATCACTTAAAGGCGCGGAAGAACAGGAGGCATTTGCCGCCCACAAGGCAGATGTGGCCGTGGTCGTTGCCTATGGCTTGCTCTTGCCAAAGCCCATTCTTGATGCGCCCAAATTTGGCTGTTTTAATGGCCATGCATCGCTTTTGCCGCGTTGGCGAGGTGCGGCTCCTATTCAACGGGCCATTATGGCGGGGGATGAAAAAACCGGTATGATGATCATGAAAATGGATGAGGGGCTGGATACCGGTGATATTGTGCTAACCGCTGAGATCGCAATATCCGCTGACATGACCGCTGGCGATCTGCATGATGCGCTCTCGATACGCGGTGCATCATTAATGGTGGATGCCTTGGAAAAATTGGAAAATGGCGATCTTAAACTGGTGCCTCAGCCAGACGAGGGAGCCATCTATGCCAAAAAGATTGATAAATCCGAGGCACGCATAAATTGGGCAAAACCCGCAACAGAGGTTCATAATATTATTCGCGGATTGTCGCCTTTTCCAGGCTCCTGGTGCGAAATGCCCTTGGGCGATAAATCAACCCGGGTAAAAATACTTAAAAGCCGGGTAGTGTCGGGCAGCGGTATTGCGGGCGAAATTATCAGTGATCAATTGACAATTGCCTGTGGTGATCAGGCGATTGAACCGGTGCTTCTGCAAAAGGCTGGCGCAAAAACTATGGACTTAAAGACCTTTTTGATGGGCAATAAAGTTCCAAAAGGATTGCGACTTGATTGAGGGTCCCATACATGCCGCGATATAAGCTTACCATTGAATATGATGGCAGCGCCTATAAGGGCTGGCAAAGACAAAATGATCAGCCGTCTATTCAACAGACGCTTGAAACGGCAATCGAGGGATTTGCCCGCTATCCGATAAGTGTGTTTGGTGCCGGGCGCACCGATGCAGGTGTCCATGCGGCAGCACAAGTTGCCCATATCGATTTGAAGGAAAGCTGGGACACGTTTAAAATCTGCAATGCGGCCAATGCCCATTTGCGCGATAGCGACATAGCGGTGCTGAATGCGGAACAGGTCGATGATGATTTTAATGCACGCTTTTCAGCAATTGCCCGGCATTATGTCTATCATATCATCACCCGCCGCGCGCCACTGACAATCCATGCCGGACGGGCCTGGAATGTGAAGGTGCCGCTTGATGTTAAAGCCATGCATGAAGCGGCCCAGGTGCTGGTTGGTATGCATGATTTTACCACTTTCCGCTCTACCGAATGTCAGGCAAAATCACCGGTGAAAACCTTGAGCAAGCTAGAGGTCGCATGTGTTGATAAAGTCGATGGCCAGCATATTCAGATTTATGCCTATGCGCCGTCATTCCTCCACAACCAGATACGTTCATTTGCCGGTTCGCTAAAATGCGTGGGTGAGGGGCGCTGGTCAAAAGCCGATATGGTTTCAGCGCTTGAGGCGCGCGACCGCAAGCGTTGCGGGCCGGTTGCTCCACCACAAGGGCTTTATCTTGAAAAGGTCGATTATTAGCCTTTATCGGCTTTCGCCTCGGCGCAAATCTGGTATGCTTGATTTCACCAAAGACGGCTTATACTCGGAGATAATATGGCCCGCTCATTCCTGTTTGTACTTGATTCTGTTGGCATTGGTGGCGCACCGGATGCCGCGGCCTATGGCGACGTTGGATCCAACACATTGGGGCATATCGCAGAGTACTGCGCCAAGGGCAATGGCGACCGTGAGGGGTTGCGCGCCGGCCCATTAAAACTGCCAAATCTTGAGCGTCTGGGTCTGGGTTATGCGGCACAATCGGCAAGTGGTGCGCGCCCTGAAAACCTCGATCGTACGCAGAAAGCCGAAGGGCGTTGGGGCCATGCAAAAGAGCTTTCCAAAGGCAAGGATACGCCCTCCGGCCATTGGGAAATTGCCGGCGTGCCAGTTCTGTTTGACTGGGGTTATTTTCCAAAAGAAGTGCCGACCTTTCCAGCCGAACTAACCGAATCCTTGATCCGGGAAGCAGAGTTGCCGGGCATTTTGGGCAATCGCCATGCATCCGGCACCGAAATTATAGCGGAACTTGGCATCGAACACATAACCTCCGGCAAGCCGATTTGTTATACATCCTCAGACTCGGTTATGCAGATTGCCGCGCACGAGGAATATTTTGGCCTTGATCGTCTGTACCGGGTTTGCGAAATTGCTCGCAAGCTGGTCGATCCCTATAATATTGGCCGGGTGATTGCGCGTCCGTTTCTGGGCAAAACCAGCGATACATTTGCCCGCACCGGCAATAGGCGTGATCTGTCTGTGCCGCCGCCCTCACCAACGGTTCTCGACCGGTTAGACGACGATGGTCGCGAGATTTTTGCAATTGGTAAGATCGCCGATATTTACGCCCATCAGGGTGTCACCGATATTCGAAAAGCCAATGGCAATGAAGCCCTGTTTGATACCACTTTGCGCACGATGGATGACGCGGCCAATGGTGATCTGGTATTCACCAATTTTGTCGATTTCGACCAGCTTTACGGTCATCGCCGCGATGTGCCAGGCTATGCGGCCGCTCTAGAGCACTTCGATCGGCGATTGCCAGAGATTGAAGCCAAAATGAAGCCGGGCGATCTGGCAATTATCACAGCAGATCATGGCTGCGACCCCACATGGCCGGGTACAGACCACACGCGCGAACAGGTGCCTGTATTGGCTTTTGGCCCGGATATTGGTGCGGGCAAAATTGGTGCCTTGGATACATTTGCTGATATTGGCGAAACCATTGCCGCGCATCTGGGTATTAAACCGGGAAAGGTCGGCCGCAGCTTCTTGTGATTTAACGGAGTGTTGCAAAACTTACCTTGCCCAATATCCGACAGCGCAGCCGCTGTTAGCTTTCAATTGCACTGCAAAATCGAATAACTTGTTAATACGCAGGCTCAAATTCGGTTCGGCGCAAATTCATGCTTCCAATTGGCATGGGTGGCGCGATAGGGTAACGCAAACCTCAACATAAGGATAATTCAATGGATGGCGTCACAGTAATTGATCACCCGCTTGTGCAACATAAACTTTCCATTATGCGCGACAAGAACACATCAACCGGCGCATTCCGTTTGTTGTTGCGCGAAATTTCCTTGCTGCTTTGTTACGAGGTTACCCGCGACCTTGAATTGACCACCAAATCGATCGAAACCCCGATGGGCCCGATGGATGCGCCGACCTTGAAGGGCAAAAAGCTGTGTTTTGCCTCAATTTTACGCGCCGGTAACGGCTTGCTTGAAGGCATGCTTGATCTGGTGCCATCTGCCCGTGTGGCACATGTGGGCCTCTACCGCGATCACAAAACCCTCGAAGCCATTGAATATTATTACAAGGCTCCAACCGATTTGCAGGACAGGCTGGTAATCGCGGTTGACCCAATGCTTGCAACTTCAAATTCTGCAACAGCGGCCATTGAAAAGCTTATAGAAAGTGGTGCAAAAGATGTCCGCTTTCTTTGCCTTTTGGCGGCGCCTGAGGGCATCAGAAATTTCCGTGAACGCCTGCCAAATGTTCCAATTTATACAGCGGCAATTGACGATCATCTAAATGAAGTTGGCTATATTGTCCCGGGTCTTGGTGATGCCGGCGACCGGATGTATGGCACAAAATGAGCAATGCTGATTTAGATCCAACCTATCCTGATCTTGAAAATTCCGTCATTGTTGTAACCGGTGGCGGCAGCGGTATTGGTGCCGAAATTGTCCGGCATTTTGCCAGACAGGGCGCGAAAACTGCTTTTCTCGACATCGCAGACGCGCCGTCTGAAAAACTGGTTAGCGAACTTGAGGGGCAGGGGCGCAGCGTCTTTTACGCCAAATGTGATCTGACCGATATTCCAGCATTAAAAGCTGCAATCGATAAGGTTCGCACTCATTTTGGCCCAATCAGGGTCCTGGTCAATAATGCCGCCCATGATGAACGCCACAGCATTGAAGAGGTAACGCCTGAATATTGGGATGAGCGCATGGCGGTTAATCTCAAGCATCAGTTTTTTGCCAGCCAGGCCGTTATTGAAGATATGAAACAGTTGGGCGGCGGCTCCATCATCAATATGGGGTCAGTTTCGTGGATGTTTGGCCAGGGTGGAATGCCCGGATACACCACCGCAAAGGCCGCCATTATGGGGCTGACCCGTTCGCTGGCGCGCGATCTTGGCCCGTTTAATATCCGTGTTAATTCTATTGCGCCGGGTTGGATTATGACCGACCGGCAGGTTGAAAAATGGCTAACCCCCGAAGGGGAAAATGAATTGATGACCCGTCAGTGTCTGAAGCGAAAACTATACCCGGATGAAATTGCTCGCCCGGTTCTGTTTCTAGCCTCAAATGCCGCCTCGGCCTGCACCAATCAGACCTTTGTCGTGGACGGTGGTTGGCTGTAAAACGGTCCTATTTTCTTAATATTTGATTTAACGCGATGTAAACCCGAGTGCCGTAACCTGTTCAACATCAGAGTTGTGGCGGATAAGTTTTATGTGGCGTTATATTTTCATTGGTGTTTCTCTCGTTGGCTTTTCGCTCAAGGGGCCAGAATTAATGACCCGTTATCTTGATGGCCGGGATAAAGCCGATGTCAGCTTTTCCAACGTAGAAAATACGACATCAAAGAAATCGTTAAAAACCCAAAAGCGCAAATCTTCCCATAATCCACTGGCTGGGCGAACCGCCAGGGCGCGGATGCAATCCAATGGCCATTTTTACTTCAATACCAAAATGAACGGCGCATCGGTTAAGGTTATGGTTGATACTGGTGCAACCGGGGTTGCGATCAATCGCTCGACCGCACGACGTTTGGGCATTAAGCTTACCAATGCTGATTTCAAACATAAAAGCCAGACCGCAAACGGCATTGCGTATTTTGCCTCGGCGACGATAGATGAGATAAAAATTGGACGCGTTATCGTCAATAATGTTCGCGCTGCGGTTTTAAAAGATAGCTCATTAAACAGCACTCTGTTAGGCATGACCTTTTTGAGGAAGCTCAGAAAATTCGAAATAAGCAATTCAACTTTGATCCTTACTCAATAAAAATCGCATTCCAACAATTCAATCCGTTCAAGAGGTACTTGATGTTCCCAACTCCCCGGGCAGATGTAATTTCCAACACGCGTGAATTCGAGATCACACCTTTGGTGAAGCCTACCGGTTTTCGCGAATATGATGCGCGCTGGTGGTTTGGAAATCCGAACTCCGACAAGGAACCGGAAATCAATTTGATGGGCGTGCAGGCGCTCGGCATGGGGCTCGGAACACTTATTCGCGAATTGGGCGCCGGGCCGGACATTGTGGTTGGCCATGATTACCGCGCCTATTCGGTCTCGATCAAAAATTCGCTGATCGCCGGACTGTTGGCCGCTGGTGCCAATGTAAAAGATATTGGCCTGGCCCTTTCGCCCACCGCCTATTTTGCCCAGTTTGCGCTTGATGTGCCATCCGTTGCGATGGTTACAGCATCCCACAATGACAATGGTTGGACCGGGGTGAAAATGGGTTGCGAACGACCCATGACCTTCGGGCCCGATGAGATGGGGCGTTTGCGCGACATCGTTTTGAATGGAAAGTTCAAACTGATCGGCGGTGGGTCCTATGATTATGTAACGGATTTTGCCGCCCGTTATATTGCTGATCTGGCTGATCGTGAGCCAATTAAGCGCAAACTTCGGGTTATTGCAGCTTGCGGCAATGGAACGGCGGGCGCTTTTGCACCGGAAGTTTTGCAGCGCCTTGGCTGCGAGGTTATTCCGCTCAACACTCGGCTTGATCACTCCTTTCCAAACCACAACCCCAATCCTGAAGATATGGTGATGCTGCATGCAATCCGCGATGCAGTGCTGGAGCATGGGGCCGATATTGGCCTTGGCTTTGATGGTGATGGCGATCGTTGCGGCGTGGTTGATAATGAGGGCGAAGAGATTTTTGCCGACAAGGTTGGCGTGATGCTGGCCCGCGATATTTCGGCCATTACGCCTAACAGTATTTTTGTAGCAGACGTTAAATCCACCGGACTTTACCTCACCGACCCGGTGTTGAAAGAGCAGGGCGCAAAAACCGATTACTGGAAAACCGGCCATTCCTATATCAAGCGCCGGGTGAATGAAATTAACGCGGTCGCGGGCTTTGAAAAATCCGGGCATTTCTTTTTTAACGCTCCGATTGGCCGTGGTTATGACGATGGCATTGTTACCGCGCTGGCCATTTGCGATATGCTGGATCGCAGCCCGGATAAATCTATGGCCGATCTGCGCCGTGCCTTACCGTTAACCTTTGGTTCGCCCACCATGTCGCCAACCTGCGCCGATGAGATCAAATATGAGGTGGTCGACCGGGTGATCAAACGTCTGTTGGCCATGCGTGATGCGGGCGAAAAAATCGCCGGTCACGATATTGCCGAATGCATCACCGTCAACGGTATTCGCGTTGTGAGCGATGATGGCACCTGGGGGCTTATTCGCGCCTCCTCCAACACCCCGCAATTGGTTGTGGTGGTGGAAAGTCCGGTCTCCGAACAACGCAAAATCGACATGTTCCACGCAATGGACGCGGTGCTGCGTGAAAACACGGAAGTCGGTGATTATAATCAAGGGCTTTGATGCGTTCTTTTATTAAACCCCTCATCCGACCATCGCTGCGCGATGGTCGGATGAGGGGTTATAAATCGTCTAATTACTCGCGGGACCCCCTATCCGCTCGATGATCGTCGGGTTGTCAACCACATCGCGCGCGTTGCCGATTTCATAGGCCTCTCGTAAAATTCTGGCCGCTTGTTCCGCCTCATCATCATTGAGGGCATGCACCATGCCAATCGGGTTCTCCAGGTCAACCATATCGCCAATGGCCGCAAGATCGCTATAGCCGACCGAATGGTCAATTGCATCCTGCGGGCGGGTACGTCCGCCGCCAAGTGCCACAACTCCAAGTCCGATTGAACGCGCATTGGTGCCAGTAACAGAGCCTTCATTTGACGCAAAAACCGGACGGATAACTACAGCTGGCTTTAGGTATTTTTCATGCGCCTCAACCAGATCAGCAGGCCCGCCAAGCTCGCTTACCATTTTTGCAAAGATCTCGCAGGCCTTGCCCGAACCAATCGCATCACCAATTTTGGCGCGCCCTTCATCGCTATCCGAGGCAAGCCCACCGGAGACCAGCATTTCTCCACACAGCGCGACGGTTACATCCCAAAGTCGCGAATCCACATGCTCGCCATTGAGAAACTGAATCGCATTGCGCATTTCAAGCGCATTGCCGGCAGCCGATGCAAGTGGTTCGTTCATGTCAGTAATAAGTGCTGTGGTTTTCAGGCCCGCTCCATTGGCAACCGCCACAAGGCTTGCGGCCAACTCGCGGGCCCGATCGAGCGAATCCATAAAAGCACCGGTGCCGCATTTTACATCGAGCACCAGACCTTGCAGCCCGGCCGCCAGTTTCTTTGATAATATTGATGCGGTTATCAGCGGCACGGATTCCACCGTAGCAGTCACATCGCGAATGGAATAAAACCGCTTGTCAGCCGGTGCAAGATCACCGGTTTGGCCAATAATGGCACAGCCAACATTTTCAACGACTATGCGAAAGAGCGCGTTATCCGGTTGGGTTTGATAACCGGGAATAGCATCAAATTTATCCAGCGTGCCACCGGTATGGCCAAGCCCACGACCGGAAATCATCGGCACATAGCCACCACACGCGGCAATCGCCGGTGCCAATATGAGCGAGACATTATCCCCCACGCCACCGGTTGAATGTTTATCAAGCACTGGCCCGTTTAGGTGAGACCAGTCGAGCACATCGCCGGAATCGCGCATGGCAAGGGTCAGGGCTACCGCCTCATCACGGTTCATATTGTTGAAAATCACCGCCATCGCCAAAGCCGCAATCTGGCCTTCTGATACGGCACCGGATGTGATGCCCGCCACAAATTCGGCAATCTCGTCAGCCGACAGCGCTTCACCGTCGCGTTTTTTTCTGATTGTTTCCTGTGGGAGCATGGGTGTGGTCCTGATTGTAATAAGCGTGTTCTAAATAAGAGCATATACAAATTAAATGATTTAAGGAATATTATGTCCCCCTAATTACCTCATAGCATTCTCAAATAGTCATTAAATTCCTGGCCCGGCTGGCGCGGAAAAGCATCGCCGGTTGGTTCTATTTCTTCTATCCGGTCAACACGAAAATCGCGAAAACCATCGCGCAATTCGCACCATGCGGTGAGCAGCCAAACCCGGTCAAAAGCCGTCAGGCCCAGGGGGCGAATAACTCGTTCGCTGCGTTTATTGTTTAAATCAAGATAGATCATTTTAAGCCTGCTTCGTTTGCGCAGGGCCGTGCGTAGCGGGCTAAGAAATTTAATAGGTTCCTTGCTGGGTTCGGCAAGCAGCAGGGAATGACGTAGTGATGCACTTTTCGCTTTGGGTAATGTGGCATTTATCTTGGCAAAAGCACGTGCAGCGGCATCACCAAGCGGGCCATCACCACGCGCCTTGACGAATTTCATGCCAAGAATAATTGCATCAAGCTCATCGTGGTCGAAATGCAACGGCGGCAAAAAGTAACCTTTTTCCAACTGATAGCCAATGCCGCCTTCGCCGCGAATTGGCGCGCCCATCGATTGCAGCATGGCCATATCCCGATAGATGGTGCGAAGGCTCACCTCCAGTTTTTCAGCCAATGCATGGGCAGGCATCGGGCGGCTGTGAGATCGAAGCTCATCAAGTATGGAAAACAGTCTGACAATTCGCATTAAATAACCCTGACATGAACTGTCAGGGTATGTCCAGTAAGCATGGCTGGTTCAATCGGGCCGCAGCCTGCCTACGCAATATAAAACAATCGGAGACTTTAATGATAAATCTAACTTCAACTTTGGCGATGTCCATATTAGCAAGCGTTTTAGCTGTGGGAGCGTCGCCTGCCAGTGAACCGGTATCGGTTGAATGGGCTCCGTTTATCAAGGCCGATAATGTGACAGACCCGCAGCTGATTGAGGCGGCAGACAAGGTTAATGTGGACTTTCTGGTTAAGCAAAAGGGATTTATCAGCCGCGAACTGGTGAAAAAAAGCGATCATGAATACGCAGATATTCTTCATTGGGCAACCAAAGAAGACGCTGTTGCAGCATCGGAAAAAATCAAGGACTGTGAAGTTTGCAGTGCCTATTTTAAGTTGATGGATTTTGAATCCAGTGCCACGGCCGGCGCCGGTTTTTCGCATTATAGCATTCTGAAAAAATGGTGATTGGTGCGCAATAACTGGCCCCATCAACAGGGCAAATCCCTATATCGCAGGGGGCGAAATCAATTCAGAGCGATTCAATTAAATGATGAAAAGCTTTAAGCATCTAATTATTAATCCATGACCTCAAATTTCTGATCCATCTTGTAGGGGAAAAGTTTTGGGTCCATGATTGTGCTATGGTCGACATAGCTTTGGAAGTGAACCGCACAGTTAATTTTGTCAGACATAATCACGGCATATTGAGCCGGGGCTTCAAAACAACTCTGCTGGCCGGTGCGGCCCCGTAGATACGGCTCAACCCGATGTTGATTGCCGGAAATTGTCGCACAGGGATAACCTCCCCAGCTTCCTGCGGTGGTAATATGGCAGTGGCCGGCAAGAATCTGGATAATATCTGCCTGGCTTTCATGAAGAATTTTCAGAAGCTTTTCGGGCTCTGCTAGTCTGTAGGTATCGACGGGCATCTGCAATGCGCAGGGGTTGTGGTGCAATAAAAGAATAACTTTCAGGTCCTGTACCTTCGCATCAGCCAAACATTCAGCGGTCCAGGCAAGACGTTTAGCGCACAGGCCGCTGCGCAACACGCCGGGTTCCGAGGTGTCCAGCATAATAATTCTGTGGCCCTTTATGTCCTCATATCCTTGAACGAATAGGTTATCGTCAAGCATCGGATGTTTGGCCTGCTCCAAATAAACATTGCGATCATCGTGATTACCCAACATGACACGTTGTGGTAAATCGCTAGCGGCACGAATTGCGTCAAAAACAGCATAGGCGTCTGCATCGGCTTTTTCGGTAATGTCACCGGCAAAAACAATTAGATCTGCGTCCGCATGAAGATTGTTGACGCTCTCAATTGCCAGCTTGAAACGTGGCGCTGTGTCCAACCCGCGTTTTATTTCGCCTTCCGGTAACAAATGAATGTCACTCATGACAATAAGTTTCAAAAGGCCGTCGGTGTATGAACTCAAAATGTCGGCCCTTCGTCAATGTTTCTTTAGTGCTGCTCGAGCCTGCAAGTAATATGCTTGTCGAAACTCTTTATCAAGAACGATAGCCACCGAATATCAAATTGCTCAATGAGCCAAAACAGAGCCATTCAATTTTCTCCAGGCATCCTTTAACGCCACCCACGAAATTAGCAATACTGAGCGGCTTGGCAGAGGGCGGTTTTCCCCACAAGAAATCCACCCCTGCAGCAACACCGATATGCAAGCGCCGCTGTCGGCTCAAACACCAATCGCACCTTCGGCGTAATCATTGGCAAATTCAGCCGTTGGTTCGGTTGGTTTGATCACATCAATCAGCACACCATTGGGATCGCGGATGATAAAATGCCGTTGGCCAAAATCTTCATCCCGCAGGGTTTTGGCAATGGAAAGTCCGGCTGTTTTAAACTCTTCATAAAGCGCATCGGGGTCTTCCACTTCGAAGTTTAGTAGCATTCCGCTAACCGGCGCGCGTGAACCCTCAGGCACGGTTTCATGATCATATTGCAGAATTGCTAGATTGACGCTCGCATCATTTTCGGCCTGCAAATGGACATACCAGTCGGAAGTGAACAACGGTTTGAAGCGGAAATGCGCCTGATAGAACGAAGAAGTGCCCGCAACATCAAGGGTTTGTATTACTGGATAGTAACTGGTGATTTTCATTGTACTTGCTCCTTTTGCAAAAAACATACATACTGCATGTGAATCAATATAAACATACAGGCTGCATGTATGCAACAGAATTCTACCAACTTAAATCAGGATCGAACTGATCGTACCAAAACATCGCTCAAACTGGCGATGCGAGAACTTGCCCTCGAACTGGGCTTTGCCGGTGCATCCACGCCGGCGATTGTTAAGCTGGCGGGGGTCACACGAGGCGCGCTCTATCACCATTATTCCGACAAGCGAGAACTTTTTAAAGCCGTAGTAGAAGATGACTGCAAGGCTGTTGCCAATGAAATAAACCGCCAACGCAAAAATGAGCGGGGCTCCCTGCGGGCTTTAAAGGACGGGGCGAAATCGTTCATTACTGCGATGGCTGAGGACGGCCGCGCCCGGATCATTCTCATTGAAGCGCCATCGGTGATTGGCAGAGAAGAACTGATGGAGATTGAAGATCGATATGCCCGCGGTCAATTGCGCACAGCGCTGAAGGCTGCCACCGAAAGCGGCGTGATGGAAAAACTACCAATGGATATTTTAACCGAGCAGCTTAGCGCAATGTTTGATAGCGCATCGCTCGATGTCGAAAACGGCAAATCGACCGATCAGGTGCTGACCGTCGTGCACAGAATTCTTGAAGGCCTGTGCATTCAAAGATAGTTAGGTCCTGGCCCTAGGCTGTTTTACATTAAAAGTGGAAACAGTCAGGCTTCAAATGGAGCCCGGCACTTTGTGCCGCGCCCACGCTGGCCGGGCGAAGCACGAACTGCCGTGAGTGAAATAAATTA
>JALSIJ010000202.1 GCA_026981655.1 Rhizobiaceae bacterium
TTCAAAAGATGGATATATTGGCATTAAGGGTGAGGGGCAGGTGAAAATTACCGGGGCCATATCGCGGGCGCAGGTCGATATGATGCGTAGTTATCATGATGCGATTATGGTTGGTTCTGCAACCGCGATTGAAGATGATCCGGAATTGATTTGCCGCCAGCCCAGTTTGAAAAACCGTTCGCCTCATCGTATCATTCTGGACAGCAAGGCACGACTTTCACCAAATTCGCGGCTGGTTTCGAGCATTAATACAGCGCCCTTATCTATTGTAGTTGGCCCGAATGCAGACCAGAACACTGTTGCTGCATTGCAAAAAGCAGGGGCCAATATCATATCAGGCGAGCTGGTTGGCGGGCGCATTGCCTTGCCGGAAATGCTGGAAGATATTGCGGCAACTGGTATTTCATCCCTGTTTGTTGAAGGCGGCGCAGAAGTGGCAAAAGCCTTTCTTGATGCGGGCCTTGTCGATGAGGTCAATATGTTCATTGGCAATAAGCTGGTTGGTGAAAATGGAATTGCCGCACCTATTAACCGGCAATCACCACCTGCTGGCTTTAGCCTTGTCCGTACCGAACATTTCGAGGATGATGCGCTTTATGCCTACCGAAAGGGCGAACACTGATGTTTACCGGTATTATAACCGATATTGGAACAATTGAAAAAATCACCCCGCTTGCAGAAGGCGCGCGCTTGCGTATTGCTTCAAATTTTGATCCGGCGACCATTGAAATTGGCGCTTCAATTGCCTGTGGCGGTGTTTGCCTGACGGTTGTTGAATTGCCGGACGATAGCGCCAATGCCCGCTGGTTTGATGTCGAAGCATGGGAAGAAGCTTTGCGGATTACCAATCTTGCCACCTGCAAAGCCGGCGATAAAATCAACTTAGAGCGGGCGCTAAAAGTCGGCGATGAGCTTGGCGGGCATATTGTTTCCGGCCATGTGGATGGTCTGGCCGAAATTACTGCGATTAAAAGCGAAGGCGAGGCTATCCGATTTACGCTTTCGGTGCCGGATGAATTTGCCAGATTTATCGCGCCTAAAGGCTCCATTACCCTTGATGGCACATCGCTTACGGTCAATGCGGTTGATGGCAGCCGGTTCGACGTATTGCTCATTCGTCATTCGCTTGCAGTCACCACCTGGGGCAATGCAAAAATTGGCGACAGGCTCAATCTGGAAGTCGATACAATGGCGCGTTATGCAGCAAGGCTGGCGGAATTTTCCGATTAAAATTGACTGAATATCACCCGGGCGAAAAATTATACTTGCCATAGGATGGTCATCATGGTTCACAGCGCTAGGTCATAGACCCACAAACAGCTCACTAATATTAAATGGAATTTTCCATGTCAAAAGCTCCTCATCTGCTGGTGATTCAGTCGCCCTATTACAAAGACATTGCCGCCGAACTTTATCGCGGTGCAAAATTGGCGCTTGATGCGGCCAGTGCCACCCATGACGTGGTCTCGGTGCCCGGCGTGCTGGAAATTCCGGCAGCGCTCACCATGACAATGGATAGCGAGCTCGACGGGTTGGGAATACTCGGCGACAATGATAATTTTGATGAAGATGGCAATGATGGCCCAGCCTTGTATGACGGATATATCGTGCTTGGCTGTGTGATTCGTGGTGAAACCAGCCATTATGATATTGTTGCGGGCGAATCTGCTCGCGCGTTGATGGACCTGTCGATTGATTATTCTCTGGCGCTTGGAAATGGTATTCAGACCGTTGAAAATGAAACACAAGCCTGGGCGCGGGCCAATGTGGACGATAAAAACAAGGGTGGTGGTGCCGCAGAAGCTGCCCTTGCAATGATCGCCCTTCGTAGAAAACTCAAAGCCTGATTGTATTTATATGCCTGATAATACCATGAAATCTACGGTTAAACCTGCCAACAAACGTGGTGCTGCCAGACTGTCCGCTGTTCAGGCGCTTTATCAAATGGATATTGTCGGCACCGGGGTTATGGAAACCGTTGCTGAATATGAAAATTCCCGCCTTGGCATGGAAATTGATGGCGATACTTACCTTGCCGCCGATGTCTCATGGTTTCGAGGCGTTGTCGCTGGCGTTGTTGAGCAGCAAAAAAAGATCGACCCGATCATTCATGCAGCACTTCCAGATGACTGGCCATTGGCCCGCATTGAATCGATTTTGCGCGCAATATTGCGGGCCGGGGTGTTCGAACTTGCAAACCGCAAAGATGTGCCGGCCAGGGTGGTTATTACCGAATATGTGGATGTCGCCAATGCGTTTTTTGAAGGCGATGAGCCTAAAATGGTCAATGGTGTGCTCGACCGGGTAACCCGCCAATTGCGTGATGGCGAATTAGCCGGCCATGCTGACAATGTTAAGGGCACCGCAGCAGATGCCCCGGACCATAAAGATGACAATAGTGATGGCGATGAAAACCCGTCCAACTGAATTTGAACTGATAGCAAAATACTTCGCACCACTCGCGGGCGAGGGGGCATTTGGATTGCAGGATGATGCAGCGATTCTTTCCGTTCCAGAAGGCAAAAAACTGGTCATTACCCAGGATGCGCTTGCCGCCAACGTGCACTTCTTTTCCGACGACCCGCCAAAGCTGATTGCCCAAAAAGCCTTGCGGGTGAACATTTCCGACCTTGTTGCCAAGGGAGCGTTGCCATTCGCCTATTCATTGTCAATTGGGCTTGGCGATGATTGGGACGAGGCATGGATCGCCGAATTTACCAGGGGTTTGGGTGAAGATCAGACACGTTTCAATATGCAGCTCACCGGTGGCGATACCTATGCAAGCCCCGGAGTAACCACAATCTCGATCACAGCCCTTGGGCAGCTGGATGCGAAAGACTATACATCCCGGCTTGGCGCATCCCGCGGTGATACAGTTTTTGTAACCGGCACAATTGGCGATGCGGCACTGGGCCTGAAACAAAAACTGGATCAATTTGATAAACGCATATTGGGAATGGGCGAAAAAGCCCATTTGCAACAGCGCTATTTATTGCCTAATCCGTCACTCTTAATGGCGCCGATTATCGCTGAGTTTGCCTCGGCCTGCATGGACATTTCCGATGGCCTGATCGGTGATCTGGAAAAACTGTGCAAGGCTTCGAATGTCGGTGCAAGCATAGAAGTGTCAAAGATTCCAATATCATCACCGGCAAGAAAAGTAATTCAGATTATCCCTGAACAGCTGCAAACCATATTGACCGGCGGTGATGATTATGAACTGCTATTTACCGTACCGGAAAAGCAAATCATTGAATTCAAAGCCGCAATCCATTTGCTGCCAATATCAATTGAAAAAATAGGTGTTGTGAAAGATGCCAAAGATGGCATAGGGTTATATGACGATGACGGCTCCCAACTGTCATTTGATACCAGTTCATATATTCATTTTTGAGTTTTTCAAAGGTTCATCCCATGGCAATCAGTGCCGCTGTGAACAGCGATCCAAACCGGCTTGCCCGGCGTAATGCTTTAATCCTTTCTGCAGCACAGGCTTTAAATGGTTCGGCCGCACCAATCTCCATCGCGCTTGGTGGCCTGGCCGGCATGTACCTGCTTGGCGCCGATAAATCCTGGGCGACAGTGCCGGTAACCAGTTATAATCTTGGTGTAGCCCTGACCGCATTGCCTGCCGCAATGTTAATGCGCAAAATTGGTCGTCGGCTTGGCTTTATGAGTGGGTCTGTTGTGGGCATGTGTGGCAGCCTCATTTCGGCCTACGCACTTTATATTGGCAGTTTTTATCTGTTTTGCTTTGGTATGGTGTTTAGCGGGGCGGGTGGAGCGTTTACCCAGCAATTTCGCTTTGCCGCCGCCGATGAAGGCGAGGACAGCTTTAAACCAAAGGCTATATCATGGGTGTTGGCAGGTGGAATTCTGGCCGCCGTTATCGGGCCTCAAACCGCATCCCATTTTAAAGATTTATTCGCACCGGTACAGTTTGCCGGGGCCTATTTTGCCGGCACATTTATACTGTTCGCCGGAATGCTGGTATTATCCCAATTGAAATTTACAGAGCCTTTGCAAAGGGATACAGTGGTTGATGATACCAATACCCGCCCATTGGCTGAAATCGTCATGCAGCCGCAATTCATTGTGGCCCTGATGTGCGCAATTGGTGCCTATGCATTGATGAGTTTTGTTATGACGGCGGCCCCGCTTGCAATGGTTGCCTGCGGTATCAGCCAGGAAAATGCAATTTTGGGCATTCAGTGGCATGTTTTGGCCATGTTTGGCCCCAGTTTTTTTACCGGAAATCTGATTGCCCGTTTTGGTAAAAAGACGATTGTCGCAACCGGATTTTTCTTGCTTATTGCTTGTGCGATTGTTGCCATTCAAGGGCAAGAGCTTTGGCAGTTTTGGGTTTCGCTAGTGTTGCTCGGTATTGGTTGGAATTTCGGCTTTATTGGCGCAACCGCGATGTTGACGGATACCTACACGCCGGCTGAAAGAAACAAGACTCAGGGCATAAATGACTTCCTGCTATTTGGCTCGGTTGCCTTCGCATCAATGATGTCGGGCCAGACATTGAATGCATTTGGCTGGACGATGCTTAACTGGGTTGCGTTTCCCGTGGTCGCGATTTGTTTGATTGGATTGACCTGGCTACATCTAAAGTCGCAAAAAACTGCGTGAATTCACCGAAATACAAACAAAAATCATGCTGATCCCCGATCTTTTCCTAATTCGCCTTGACGTGAGCGAATGTCGCGATACCTTGCCCGCGGAAGCTCCTTTTTTTACGTCGAATCGGAGCATTGGGAAACGACCTAACATATTCTAATTGTTGAATTTTTGAATATGTAGGATAGGAAAAGGGATGAGAGCAATGGCTCCTCTTTATCTAGCAATCGTCTGCGGTGTGCTTTCGATTGTTTATGCAATTTGGGCAAGTAAGTCGGTAATGAGTGCCGATGCGGGTAACGAGCGCATGCAGGAGATCGCAAGCGCAATTCAGGAGGGCGCGCAGGCCTATCTTTCGCGCCAATATATGACCATTGGTATGGTTGGTGTGGTTATGTTGCTGATCGTCTGGTGGCTGCTTGGCAGCCTGGTTGCGGTTGGCTTTGCGATTGGGGCGATACTTTCAGGCATTGCAGGCTTTATTGGCATGCTGGTGTCCGTTCGTGCTAATGTGCGCACGGCGCAGGCTGCAAGCCAAAGCCTCGGGGCAGGCTTGAATGTTGCATTCAAATCAGGCGCTGTTACCGGTCTATTGGTTGCGGGTCTCGCACTATTGGGCATCTCGGTCTATTACTATCTCCTGACAGTGCAACTGGGCTTTGCGCCAAATAGCCGTACGGTTGTTGATGCGCTGGTTGCACTTGGTTTCGGTTCGTCACTGATTTCAATCTTTGCCCGTCTCGGCGGCGGTATCTTCACCAAGGGTGCAGATGTTGGTGCCGACCTTGTGGGCAAGGTTGAAGCTGGCATTCCTGAAGATGACCCTCGAAACCCTGCGACCATCGCAGACAATGTCGGCGATAATGTCGGCGATTGCGCCGGTATGGCCGCGGACCTGTTTGAAACCTATGTGGTTTCAGTTGTTGCCACTATGGTGCTTGCATCGATTTACTTTTCAGGCAGCGATCTGCTGTCACCGATCATGGTTTTACCTTTGGCAATCGGTGGTGTGTGTGTGGTCACTTCAATCATCGGTACATTCTTTGTGAAACTTGGTGCCAACAACTCGATCATGGGCGCGCTGTATAAGGGCTTTATTGCCACTGCGGTGCTTTCAGTGTTTGCGGTTGGCGGGGTGATTGCCTGGGTAATTGGTTTTGATACAGTGATGGAAGTTGCTGGAAAATCATTCACCGGCCTGGATCTGTTTTATTGCGGTATCGCTGGTTTGATTATCACGGGTCTGATTATCTGGATTACAGAATATTATACAGGTGTTACCTACCGTCCGGTGAAATCAATCGCGATTGCATCTGAAACCGGCCACGGCACCAATGTTATTCAGGGTCTGGCGATCTCGCTAGAATCAACGGCTGTACCGGCCATCATCATCATTGTTGGTGTCTTGGCGACCCACTCGTTTGCCGGCCTTTTCGGCATTGCAATTGCTGTTACCACCATGCTGGCTTTGGCCGGTAATGTGGTGGCACTTGATGCCTTTGGACCGGTAACAGATAATGCCGGTGGCATTGCTGAAATGGCGGATCTTCCAGCGGAAGTGCGCCAAACAACTGATGCGCTGGACGCTGTGGGTAACACCACAAAGGCTGTTACCAAGGGCTATGCCATTGGTTCTGCCGGTCTTGGTGCGCTGGTGCTGTTTGCAGCCTATACTGAGGATCTGAAGTTCTTCGCTGCAAACGCCAAGCCTGGTTCTTTCTTCGAAGGTGTTAGCGTCGATTTCTCGCTCTCCAACCCCTATGTTGTTGTTGGCCTGATCTTTGGTGCAATGTTGCCTTACGTGTTCTCCGGCATGAGCATGACAGCAGTTGGCCGTGCGGCCGGTTCTGTGGTGGTTGAAGTGCGGCGTCAGTTCAAAGCCGATCCGGGCATCATGGCAGGTACATCGAAGCCGGATTATGCCCGTGCGGTTGATATGCTGACCAAGGCTGCGATCAAGGAAATGGTTATTCCATCCATGCTGCCGGTACTATCACCACTGGTATGCTTTGGCGCGATCTATCTGGTTGCCGATAAGAACTCTGCTTTTGCATCTCTCGGAGCGATGTTGCTGGGCGTTATCCTGACTGGGCTTTACGTTGCGATCTCAATGACCGTCGGTGGCGGCGCATGGGACAATGCCAAGAAGTACATCGAAGATGGCAACCACGGCGGCAAGGGCTCAGAAGCTCATAAGGCCGCCGTTACCGGTGATACGGTTGGCGATCCCTATAAGGACACTGCTGGCCCTGCGATCAACCCGATGATCAAGATCACCAATATCGTGGCCTTGCTGCTGCTGGCGGTGCTGGCGCATAACTAAAGCGAGCGCACGTAGAGCGTAGCGATGCGCAAGCGAACGCAAAGCGAAAGAACGCGCTTTTATTTTCCGTCAGGCCGTCCGGCCTGACGTACGCTCGCGGGCGGGCAATTTGTGAATTACCAAATTTTGCCCTGCCACGGAGGCTTGCAAGCGATCTGCATAAAAACTCCTGTTTGTGAACGGGTGGCCATAGGCCGCGTGGCAAAGGCTAAGTCGCGCCAGCGCCCCCGGAGCCTATGCGTAAGCATCTGGCGTGAGTGCCATAAATTGCCGAATGGCATATCGAAAATAAATTAAAGCCCGCAGGTTTTGCGACCTGTGGTTTTTTTGGAGCGTTGCAAAGATCTTGGGTTTTGCGACTCTTTTTATCAAATATGCCGCACCAAAAAATTAGATCGCCCGCCGCAAAACATCACAATTTTTCTGGTCATTGTTAAATCCCCATTCCCTGCTATAATTACGCATGAGCGAAAAATATTTGAACGGAAAAATTTCAATTACGTCTTTGGCGGCACCTACGCCAGAAGGTGTTGTTAAACTGCGAACACTTTCCAAAGGTGAGCGCAATGTTCTTCTGTCGAAAGCCAGAAAAGTTCGTTTAATTTCATTCTTTCAAACATTGTACTCTGATCATGGCGTTGCAATTACCATCAACTAGCCTTCACACACACCTGCATCCCAGGCAAATAAACAGTCCTCAATGTAGCATCTGCCAATACGCACAGCTGCCCGCCCCACAAACTGGCTTGTTGATACATCATTTTTCCCCTTCAATTTGATGTCAACAACCCCATATAACTATAACACTTTCCCAGAGTTCCTTCAGTTTCCCCAATCAATGCGTACGGTAAATAAGTTTTCATGACAGATTATCTGCTTCTCCTCGCCGGCCTGGCATTGTTGTTGTTTGGCGGAGATTTACTTGTACGCGGTGCCGTAGGGCTGGCGGAAAAACTTCTGGTACCGCCATTGATCGTCGGATTGACCATTGTGTCCTTTGGAACCTCCGCACCGGAATTGTTCATCTCGGTCGAAGCGGCGCTGTTGGGAAAGGCCGGTATTGCTGTTGGCAATATTGTCGGGTCCAACATTGCTAATGTGCTGTTGGTGTTGGGTGTGCCAGCCTTGTTCAGGTCCTGCGCTTGCGGGGCCGAGGGTATCGGAAAGAACCTGATAGTGCTACTGGGCGTGACCGTCGTGTTTATGGGAATGATGGTCAAAGGGCGACTGGAATTCTACGACGGGGCAATCCTGTTTGCACTGTTGGTGCTTTATCTCTTCGACCAATTTCAAACCGCTAAAAATAAATCTCGCAGCGCAAATCATAATAATAAAATCGCTCATGGGCATGGTGTTGCCGACTACCATGACGAAGTTGAAAATGTTCCAACCACAAACTGGACGATTGCACTGATGCTGGTCGTTGGTCTGGTATTACTACCCTTGGGTGCCAAATTTACCGTCGATTCGGCCAGCTCCATCGCCAGCAGTTGGCACGTCAGCAATGAAGTCATCGGCCTAACCGTGGTTGCTATTGGTACATCGTTGCCGGAGTTGGCTGCCTCGGTTATGGCGGTTTACCGCGGCAATACATCGTTGGCGCTAGGCAATGTGGTGGGCTCTAATATATTCAACATCACCGCAATCATGGGGATCACCGCTATGGTAATTCCGCTTGATGTAGGCGAGCAAATTATTCGTTTTGATATGCTTGTTATGTTGGCTGCGGCAATTGGATTGGCAGTACTCGCCTACAAGGGTAAGACCATTGGGACTGTTGGTGGTGTAATTATGAGCGGGCTCTACGCAGCTTATATAGCGCTCACGCTGGTGTATTGAAGCTGGGCATCAGGCTGCGATTGGAGCCTGACTTGCAAATCGATGAAATTGATTTAAGGGCGGAACCAGCCCGATGAGAATGCATCGCTCCCGCGAAGGCCGGGCACAGCTCAAGTTGCACGTTGAGCAACGCGAAGCGCAAAACTTGAGCCACTAGAAAAGCACTAAATCGCCGTGAGCGAAAGAAATTTTAGCGATTCTGTCAAAGACGGACACGCTCTAAGATTAATTTTATGGGTTTCCGACAGTTTACAAGCGGTAAAATCACCTTCGCAATTTGGAATGATGCAGGAGGGTGCTCCCACCTATCGTTCGATCTGCGAAACATCGCGCACCGCCCCCTTGGAAGCATTGGTTACCATCGCCGCATAGGCGCGAAGGGCAGGCGAAACCTTGCGTTTACGTGGCTTGGTCGGTGCCCAGCCATCACGGCCTTTAGCGTCCATAATCTTGCGCCGTTCAGCCAAAACCGCATCATCGAGTTTCACATTGATGGTGCGGGCAGGGATGTCGATTTCGATAATGTCACCCTCTTCGATCAACCCGATATTCCCACCCTCTGCAGCCTCGGGCGAAACGTGGCCGATGGAAAGCCCGGATGTACCACCGGAAAACCGGCCATCAGTAATCAGCGCACATTCTTTGCCCAGACGCATGGATTTCAAATAGGACGTTGGATAGAGCATTTCCTGCATGCCGGGGCCGCCTTTCGGTCCCTCATACTGGATGACAACAACGTCGCCCGCGCCAACTTCTTTTGACAAAATGCGTTTGACCGCCTCATCCTGGCTTTCACACACCCGTGCCGGGCCGGAAAACTTCCAGATGCTTTCATCAACACCTGCGGTTTTTACCACGCAGCCATCCTGCGCGATATTGCCGGTTAATACGGCCAGGCCACCATCCTGCATGAAGGCGTGCTCCTTGGAGCGGATTACGCCTGTTTCTCGGTCGAGGTCCAGTTTCTGGTAGCGGCTTTGCTGGCTGAAAGCCTCAATTGTGCGCACCCCGCCGGGGGCTGCTTTATACAATGTGTGAACATCCTCGTGGTCAGTGCGCGAAATATCGTGCGCGCCCAAAACCTCACGCATTGATTTTGCATAAACGGTAGTTGCATCGCCATTGATCAGGCCGCATTTTTCCAATTCACCCAGAATAGACATAATCCCGCCAGCCCGGTGAACGTCTTCGATATGCACATTGGCAACGGCTGGTGCGACCTTGCAAAGGCACGGCACCTTGCGTGAAAGCCTATCAATATCATCGAGGGTGAAATCAACCTCGCCCTCACGTGCAATGGCCAAAAGGTGCAATATTGTATTGGTAGAACCGCCCATGGAAATATCCAGCGCCATTGCGTTCTCAAAGGCTGTTTTCGTCGCAATACCGCGCGGGGTGACGCTTTCATCGTCTTCTTCGTAATAGAGTCGGGTGATTTCAACAATCTGGCGGGCGGCTTGCAAAAACAGCCCCTTACGGTCCGCATGGGTGGCAACGATGGTGCCGTTCCCGGCCAGTGCCAAGCCAAGCGCCTCGGCCAGGCAGTTCATTGAATTGGCCGTAAACATGCCTGAGCATGAACCACAGGTAGGGCAGGCGTTTTCTTCGAATTTTTGCAGATCCGCATCCGAAACATTCGGGTCTGCCGCTTTAACCATAGCATCAACCAAATCAATGGCAATTTCCTCGCCATCTATAACGACGCGGCCGGCCTCCATTGGCCCGCCGGTGATGAAAATGGTTGGAACATTCAGCCGCATGGCAGCCATCATCATGCCAGGGGTGATCTTATCGCAATTGGAAATACAAACCATCGCATCGGCGCAATGGGCATTGACCATATATTCCACCGAATCGGCGATCAAATCGCGCGATGGCAGCGAATAGAGCATGCCGTCATGGCCCATGGCGATGCCATCATCTACAGCAATAGTGTTGAATTCTTTGGCAACACCGCCAGATTTTTCAATCTCGCGGGCAACAAGCTGTCCAAGGTCTTTTAGGTGTACATGGCCCGGCACAAACTGGGTGAATGAATTGACCACTGCGATAATCGGCTTGCCAAAATCGTCATCTTTCATACCGGTTGCGCGCCAAAGGCCGCGGGCACCAGCCATATTGCGGCCGTGGGTTGAGGTTCGGGAGCGATAAACAGGCATGGCATCACCTTTGATAAATTGTTGTCAGACGTGGCACAGAACGAACGATTGAGTTGTTCTAGGCTTGTTATTGATGTTGTAGGGGAATTATTTGCACTCATGCAAGGGGGCAGCCAATACAATGGGCAGTTTGTTTTACTTGCCCATTGCTGAATTCAAGAATTCTATGACGAAATCACATTTGGCTGAACGATCAACTGCCAAACGGGTTCACGACACCAGAGCTTGCAGCGCCAAGAATTTGGCCGAGGAATGTAAGGTCGCGGCCACCGGTTGGTGTGGTGCGCGAGATGTAATCAAATACCTTGCCATCTTTCAGGCCGTAATTGGCCAATTGGCTGACCGTTTGATCTTTGTCGAAATAGATTGCCAGAACCTTCTGGTCGATAAGCTTAGGTTTTGCAAAAGCAAGGGTACGTTTTTTCTTTTGCGAGATATAATAAAAAGTCTCACTATTTTGAGTAAGCGTGGTTGAAGGCGTGCCAAGCGCTAAAAGAACCTGTTCACGGCTGGATCCAACCGGAACCAGATCTATTGTGTCATCACTTGCCTGAAATCCGTGGGATAATACCTGACTGCTGGAATTGCAGGAAGAGAGTGCAGGGGTAAGCGCAAGCACAACAGCAAGACCCAAACCTTTGAACAGTCGAGAGCGAGGTGAGGCCGAAACATGCACACCATTATGGTTGTGAACATCACCAGATTGATTCTGAAATAAACCAAATGCCATGAAACTTTCCCTCATCTTATATTTGGGTAGCAATTTTTGTAGAATTGAGTAAACCAGCCTGAATGGATATGCAATGCCTGTTATTTAGGGGCCGTCTTTCGGCCACGTATTTCACTAAAACGTGACAGGTGTATTTAATCCACCACACCGGCGCGTTATTCCATTCTAAATCATATAGCGCAATCTGCGCAAGGAACCAACAAATGTTTGGACAGCTATTCTCCAGAAAATCGAAAGGAATGCCCAAGCGTGATGTTCCATACGAAATTTATGGCAGTCTTGTGGCCCGGGCACGCAATCCTGTGCTTTATCGGGATTTAGGCGTGCCCGATACCATAAACGGCCGATTCGATATGATGGTGTTGCATGTCTTTTTGTTGTCACATCGGCTTAAAGATGCGGGCGAGGGATGCCGGGAGCTCTCGCAAGACATCTTTGATGCGTTTTTACTCGATATGGACCGTGGCCTGCGCGAAGAAGGTGTGGGTGATACCTCGGTTCCCAAAAAACTCAAAAAAATGACCGAAGTTTATTATGGTCGCCTGCGCGCCTATGAACAGCCAATTGAAAAAGGTGATAAAGAACAGTTGATGGCCGTCATCAATCGTAATATTTTTACCGATGATCATAATGATAGTTGTGCCCAAGCTCTGGCTGAATATATGACCCGCCTTCACGCCCATATAAAGGAATTGGCCGTAGAAGATATTCTAAAAGGTGAAATCGCTCTGGATGCGGTTGAGCCTGTCTCCGCTTAACAATCAAAGATATTATCGCCATGCAAGACCAAGCCTCACCGTTAAACCCGATTGAAATTGATGTCGCGCGTCTGCCAACAAAAGGCAGGCACATGAAAGTCGTCATCAGCGCGGAGGAAAAAAGCGCGCTGGTTAAATCCTTTAACCTGTCAGATGTGACTGATTTTAAGGCAGAATTACATATTTCACGCTGGCGTCGCGACGGGGTGAATGTCGAGGGGGAACTGAAGGTAAAGATTACTCAGCCCTGTGTTGTAACGCTGGAACCAGTGACCCAAATCATCAGCGAAGACATTGCTCATATTCTGGTGCCAGAGGGCTCCCCCTTTGCTAAACCCAAGCTGGACGATAGTGGAGAATTGGTTTTGGATCCTGAAGGTGCGGACTTGCCGGATACCTTTGAAGGTACGGTGATTGATT
>JALSIJ010000203.1 GCA_026981655.1 Rhizobiaceae bacterium
TTTTTGCTATTGGCATCTGGATGAGCTTTGCCGCCCCGGAAGATTATCAACAGGGCCGAACAGTGCGCATCATGTTCATTCATGTGCCGGCCGTATGGGTCGCGATGTTTGCCTATATGGTGATGGTTTCAAGCGCCCTTGGCGTGTTGGTCTGGCGGCATCCGCTGGCCGATGTGGCAGCGCGTGCCGCCGCCCCACTTGGTGCGGCATTCACCTTTATCGGGCTGATCACCGGTTCCATCTGGGGCAAACCAATGTGGGGCACCTGGTGGGTGTGGGATGCGCGGCTGACCTCATTTCTGGTGCTGTTCATCATCTATCTCGGCCTGATAGCCCTTTGGCGCGCCATTGAAGAACCGGCATCTGCTGCCCGGCCCGCAGCCGTGTTCATATTAATCGGGGCGATCAATGTGCCGATCATCAAATTTTCTGTCGACTGGTGGAATACATTGCACCAACCGGCCAGTGTTTTTAAAATGGGTGGTCCTGCCCTTTCTCCAGAATTTTTGTGGCCGCTGCTGGTTATGGCCGTCGCCTGTTCGATGTTTTTTTTAACCTTGCACTTAATGGCCATGCGCAACGAAATTTTGCGCCGCCGCATTCGCTCGCTACAAATTAACACCGCACGCCGGGCCGAGCGCGGGCAGTAAGGGTATTCCAATGAGCATGTTTGACGAAAAATATTTCACCTTTGTCGCCTCATCCTGGGGCATCAGTCTTTTGGTATTTGCCGGCCTCATTTTTTGGATAATGTTCCAGCACCGGGCCTATAATGCAAAACTCGACGCACTAGAAAAACAGGGTATCACAAGACGGTCTGGCAAATCAGCGAAAGCATAGATATGAGCGAAGAAATCAAAGAAGAGCTACCGGGTAACAGAAATACGCGTGTTATTCTGGCATTGATTCCGCTGATATTATTTGCGGGCCTCGCCTTTATTTTCCTCAAGCAATTAAAGAGCGATACAAATCCATCTGATTTGCCTTCGCCTTTATTGGGCAAAGCAGCACCGGAATTTTCCATGCCGGCGCTCGAAGGTCTCAAGCGCGATGGCAACCAGATACCCGGCCTTAAAACCGCAGATTTCAACGGCAAAGTGACCTTGGTAAATGTCTGGGCCTCATGGTGCGTTCCCTGCCGGGTTGAGCATCCAATAATTATGGAATTGGGCAAGGACGACCGCTTCCGCCTTGTTGGCATCAATTACAAAGACAAGCCAGGAAATGCCTTGCGCTTTTTGGGCCAATTGGGCAATCCGTTTGATGCGGTCGGCGTAGACCAAAAGGGCCGCGCGGCGATTGACTGGGGTGTTTACGGAATTCCAGAAACTTTTGTCATCGGCCGCGACGCAACAATTCGCTACAAACATGTCGGCCCGCTTAATCCAATCTCACTGAAAAAGCTCAAAGCCGAAATTGATAAGGCGATCAAGAATTAGTTGAATGTTTTGGAAAGGTTTATCGCAATAATAAACACTCATAAGGAATTAAAATGCACTCGGTTAAATCAGCGATAATACCAGAAAATGGACTGATCCAAACCTATGCAAGTCAAAAAGATTGTTACGTGGACTGCTATTATACAGATGTGCCAAAACATGTGCGGCTTGAGGAATTTATAGTAGCATTTTTTACCACTCCGGTATTCCGTCTTGAACGGAAACTATTGGGCATTTTTGCTTCGCGCCCATCTACAGATACCGATGTCAAAAACCTTGCCCAAGGATCGAGCGATGTTCTGGCATTCTGGAAAATTGAATTACGCGAAGATAATCAACTGCTATTAGCTGTTGTGAACAGCCCAATACGTTCCTGGTTGATGATCGCACCTTTGGCAGATGATGCAAACCAAACACGCTTATATTTTGGATCGGTGGTTTTGCCCAAAATAAACAAAGATACCGGTGAAGCAAAAATGGGCTTACTGTTTAATTCTCTACTCGGATTTCACAAAGTTTATTCTAAAATTTTGTTAAGCCTGGCAAAAAGACGTTTATTGGCCAACAGGTAATAAATACCTTAAGGCATTCGTCTTCAATGTCGCTATTTTGAACCCTCAATGCCTGAAGTGTCGATGACCGGTAAACACCATAGCAATTCCGGCCTCATCGGCCGCCGCGATTACCTCATCATCGCGCATTGAGCCACCGGGTTGAATAACCGCGGTTGCACCGGCCTCAATGGCGGATAATAATCCATCTGCGAATGGGAAGAAGGCATCTGATGCCACAACAGAACCCACGGTCATGGGTGTGTCCTGTTCGGCCAGTTCGGCCGCATCGACAGCTTTTCTGGCAGCTATTCTGGATGAATCCACCCGGCTCATCTGGCCTGCACCAACGCCCACGGTTGCCCCATCGCGCACATAGATGATGGCGTTGGATTTCACATATTTGGCAACCTTGAAGGCAATTTTCAAATCAACCAGCTCTTTTTCAGTTGGCGCGCGTTTGGTCACCGTTTTCAATTCCATGTCGTCGACAACCGCATTATCGCGCCCTTGCACCAAAATACCTCCCGATACGGTTTTGGCGTACAGGCCACTATCGCGAGGGTTGGGCATACCGTTGGTTACCAAAAGGCGCATATTTTTGCGAGAGGCGATCATTCTATTGGCAATCGGGTCAACATCCGGCGCAATTATAACCTCGGTAAATACCTTAAGTATCTCGCTCGCGGTTTCCTCATCCAATGGCTTGTTAAGCGCAATAATGCCGCCAAAAGCAGAGACCGGGTCGCAGGCCAAGGCTCGCAAATAAGCTTCTTTTTGGGATTCTGCCACAGCCACACCGCACGGGTTTCCATGTTTAATAATGGCAACGGCGGCTTGTTTTTCAGCGTCAAATTCTGCCACCATTTCAAAGGCTGCATCCGTATCATTGATATTGTTGTAGGAGAGCTTTTTGCCCTGTAGCTGCTGGGCGGTTGCCACCCCTTTGCGCCCATCGCCGGTTTTATAAAACGCCGCCGTTTGATGCGGATTTTCGCCATAGCGCATGATTTCGGCCAATTTGCCGCCAATGGTTCGATATTCCGGCGCACCGATACCAAGGCTTTCGGCAAACCAGTTGGAAATTGCCGCATCATAGGCGGCGGTTCTGGCATATGCGGTTTGGGCAAGCTTCTGGCGCAATGAGTAGGGCAGCGAACCCTCATTTTCATCCAGCGCATCGCCAATATCATTATAATCCACCGGATTGGTGATGATGGCCACATAGGCATGGTTTTTCGCCGAGGCACGAATGAGCGTCGGGCCGCCAATATCGACATTTTCCACGCAATTGGCGTAGTCCGCGCCAGAGGCAACGGTTTTTTCAAACGGATAGAGATTGGAAACCACCAGATCAATGGGCTGAATGTTATGCTCGCCCATAGCGTCGATATGTTCAGCCTCGTCGCGAATGGCCAAAATACCGCCATGCACTTTCGGGTGCAGGGTTTTCACCCGACCATCCATAATTTCAGGAAAGTTGGTCAACTCACTAATATCGCGAACCGCCAATCCCGCATCGCTGAGTTCCTTATAGGTGCCGCCGGTGGAAATCAGCTCCACATCATATTCTGCCAGTTTGCGGGCAAATTTTACCAGCCCGGTTTTATCAGCAACCGACAACAGCGCACGCCGCACCCGAACCAGATCAGGAACAGGGGTATTACGGGATTTCACAGACATAGAAAAATTCCTTGGATAGCAGCAGAATTGAGGAGCCTATTGGGCCATGCATATAGCGAATGCAGCAAGTATAGAAGCGCGAGCGCAGGTTTTTAACTGTTTTGAACGATATGCATCTTTTCGGCGTATCATTCGTCGCAGGCAAGTCCTACCATGTGGCGAATATCATCCGGCGTTCTACCTGAATTGCGCAAGGAACGAAGCGAAGTGTCATCGGCACTTTTGGAAAGCTTGCGCCCGTCATCGGATAAAATCAAATCATGGTGGTGATAGATCGGCGCGCGCAGGCCCAGCAACTCCTGTAAAAGCCGATGCACAAATGTTGCATAAAACAAATCGCGCCCCCGCACGATATGGGTGATGTTTTGCAAGGCATCATCCAGAACCACAGAGAGATGATAACTGGTCGGCAGCTCTTTTCGCCCCAGGATTACATCGCCCCAAAGTGATGGGTCACAGACCACTTTGCCCACCTCACCTTGCGGGCCGCCCCCCAATTCTTCGAATGCAAGCCTCTTGCCAATGGCCTTAAGTGCCGCTTTCATATCCAGCCGAAGGGCGTAAGGCCTGCCAGATGCGATGAGCCCCAACCGCTCAGGCTTGTCGCGACCACGATCAATATCAGGATAAAGCGGCGCGCCGTCCGGGTCCTTCGGCCAGAGAGTGTTCGGATCAGAATTTTCCGCAATATAGCGTTTGATTTCTCCCCGGCTCATAAAGGCCGGATAAAGCAGATCTCGTTCCTCCAATTGGTCAAGTGCCTTTTGATATTCACCAAAATGCTCAGATTGTCGTCGCGGTGCGTCTTCCCATTCAATCCCCAGCCAGTGGAGCTCATCCAGCATTTGCTCTTCCAGCGATGGCGTACAACGGGTGGTATCAATATCTTCAATTCGCAACAACAGTTGTCCGCCCGCACGCCTTGCCATATCAAAATTCAGCAAGGCAGAATAGGCATGGCCCAAATGCAATTGACCATTGGGGCTTGGGGCAAAACGAAAGACGGGTTGTGAATTATCATCGACCATGTTTTCAATCTATCCAATAGCGAGAGAACTGAATAGGTTAAGCCGGTGAAAAGAATTACCAACATTGAGGACGTCAATAAAGGGCTGGAAGCACTATTGCTGCTTGACCCGAGCCTGCGCCCAATTGCAGAACATGCAGGCCCGCTGCCCCTGCGGCTGCGCGCACCGGGCTTTCACGGTCTGGCGGAAATCATTGTCTCGCAGCAGGTTTCCAAAACCAGTGCCGCCGCGATGTTCGGCAGGCTTGAAAAACTGGTTAGTCCGCTGTCAGCCGAAAATATTCGGCGCCTTGGCGCACCCCCGATGATTGAAGCCGGGCTTTCGCGGGCCAAGCAATCAACGCTTACACTGGTTGCAAAAGCAATTGAGCATGACGGGCTTGATCTTGAAGCGCTTTGTCAAATTCCGGCCCTTGAGGCACAGGAAAATCTCACCTCGATTAAAGGCATCGGCCCGTGGACCGCAGAGGTGTTTTTGCTGTTTTGTGCGGGCCACGCTGATATTTTTCCCGCCGGGGACGTGGCCCTTCAACATGCAGTCGGCGAAGCGCTCGGCCTGCCGTCGCGGCCAAAAGACAATGAGGTTCGCAAAATTGCCGAAATCTGGTCGCCCTATCGCGGTATCGCTGCCCGGCTATTCTGGTCCTACTATGCCTATTTAAAACAGGGGCGTGATGTAATTCCTGTATAAAATCAGTCATTAGAGCTTCACATACAGATTTTAGTGTTCTTAGATAGTAGATGTAATTCCGTGACAGAGAAGTTTGAAACCGGGAGAATAATTTGACAATCGCCCTATCACCTGACGCCCACCCGGCACTGGTGCTCAATGCTGACTATCGACCGCTCAACTATTTTCCCCTGTCTCTATGGTCGTGGCAGGATGCAGTAAAAGCTGTATTTCTTGACCGTGTGGATATTGTTGCCGAGTATGACAGTGAGGTTCATTCACCATCATTTTCGATGAAACTGCCAAGCGTCATTTCGCTAAAAACCTATGTGAAAGCCACCAGAAAGCCGGCCTTTACGCGGTTTAATCTCTTCCTGCGCGATGATTTTCAATGCCAATATTGCGGTTCGCCCGAAGAACTGACCTTCGATCATCTTGTGCCGCGGTCCTTGGGCGGCAGAACAACCTGGGAAAACATCATCACCGCCTGCTCCAGCTGCAATCTGCGCAAAGGTGGAAAATTAACCAGTAAGGCCCGCATGTGGCCCAAACATCATCCCTTTGCACCAAGTGTACACGATCTGCAAAATAACGGACGAAAGTTTCCACCCAACTATCTGCATGAAAGCTGGATGGATTACCTCTATTGGGATACGCCCCTGGAGCCATAAATCTCTTACGGTTTTTGATAATTTGATAGCGAATTCTCAGTCCAAAATTACCACAGTCACCCCTATAGCGAGCACCCGTGTCTTGCCTTCGGCAAGCCCAAGCACAGGCTCCAAGCGAGCCGGGCAAACAGCCCGCGCCGTCGCAGGCTTGGTGCACAGCACCAAATCGCCGTGAAACAAATAGAGTTATTCATCGCCCCCGAATGCGCCGTGCCAGGCCATTGATGCCATGATTAAGGACACAATCACATTCCACCCGGCAAATGATATGCCCAAAAACCGGCCAGCCGCCTCATTGCAGGAGGGTGGTTTTGTGGAGGCAAGGCTTGAAAGTAGATCTCCGGCCGTACCAGTAATCCCGTCAACGGCGGCTCCACAGCTTATCGGCCCCGGCCAAAAACCCCATTCAACACCGGAATGATAAGCACCTATTCCAGCCGTCGTTAATAATCCCAATAATGTGATCAGCAACAGCAATCGAACCAGAAATGCCGGGCGCCCAAACATCGCCAAACCAAGCGCTAAAAAACCCGCCGGCATGGCAACAAAGTAATAGGGCTGCCGCTGCAAATAGCACAATTCGCAGGGTATATACCCACCGATGTGCTGAAACCCCAGAACGGCACCGATAGCGGCAGTCATGCCCAATGATACCAGCATTGCCATTCTGATTTGATTTGTGCCAATAGGCGCATTTAAAGCCATTTTGAATTATCCAATATATTTAACCATAACAAAGCCGCCGATAAGCATCACGACACCAACAACAAAGAGCAAGTTGAGACGTTTTTCAATAAAGGTCTGAATCGGTTCGCCATATTTGAACAGCAACCATGAAACCAAAAAAAACCGAAAGCCTCGGCCAACTATGCTGACCAGCGTAAACATCAAAATATTCAATCCGGCAAAGCCTGAAGATATGGTCAAAACCTTATAGGGAAACGGAGTAATCGCCGCAAAGAGCAAACCCCAGCCGCCCCATTTTTCAAACCATTGCTGCATGGTGACAAACAGGTCTTCCTTGCCATAAAATGCCAATATCGGCTTGCCAATGAACTCATAGCCAAGCGCGCCAATCGCATAGCCAAGATACGCCCCCAAAATGGATGAAATCGTGCATATCAACGCATATTTAAACCATTTTGCCCGGTTTGCCAGCACCATGGGAATAAGCAGTACATCCGGTGGAATTGGAAAAAACGAGCTTTCCGCAAATGAAAATCCAGCCAACGCTTTGGTTGCCTGCGGGCTTTTTGCCAGATTAAACATCCAGTCATAGAGTTTGCGGATCATCGGATACTTCTCAACAGAAATTAATTTCCGTCTAGATAGGCTACTGAGAAAGAATTTGCGATCAAATTATTGCCATTTACTCATTTGCCGACAAAATTACTGAAAAATATCCTAAATTTTAAACTCGATCACCTAGGCAGTTGACCAACCCCGTTGCAATACTATATTGCCCACATTCCAGTTCGAATATCGCACTGCCCTTTGGGCCCCTCTGGCGGAACTGGTAGACGCGCAGGATTCAAAATCCTGTTCCTTTATTGGAGTGCCGGTTCGATTCCGGCGGGGGGCACCAATTTATCCATTCCCTATGAGGAGTTTTCACCAAGCACAATTTTATCACCGTTCGCCGGAATTATTGATTTCCAGTGAAAGCGATTGTTAATTTCGCTTTCCAGTGCCGAAGATGCTTTTGGCTCACCATGAGTAATGAATACCTGTTTAGGCGGCGCTTCAAATCCGCCAAGCCAATTTAAAATAGCTTTTCGATCTGCATGGGCGGAAAATCCACCAATGGTAACAATGTTGGCTCGAATCGGAATTTCATCACCAAAAATTTTTACACTTTCAGCCCCATCCACAAGCCGCCTGCCCAGGGTGCCATAGGCCTGATAACCGGCAATCAATATGGTATTTCCACGATTGCCCAGCCCGTGGCGCAGGTGATGTAAAATACGCCCGGCATTGCACATACCACTTGCAGAAATGATGATTGCGCCAGCGCGAATAGTATTAATGGCAATAGACTCCTGCACCGTTTCGGTGAATTTCAAGGCCAACTCGCTGCCATGTTTTTCATACCAGTCGGCCAGTTCTTTAGCCTCTTTGTCAAACAAATCAATATGGCGACGGGTCAGTTTGGTGACGCTTTGGGCCATGGGAGAATCGAGAAAAACATTCAGGTTTTGAACCCTCTTCTTCTTGGTCAAACTATAGAGATAATAGATAAGCTCCTGGGTTCGTCCCACCGCAAAGGCCGGAATAATAATATTCCCCTTACCGGTGACAATCGTATTGTCGATGGCCTCAACAAGCTCATCAAGCGATGGTCCAAGCTCCTTATGCTCGCGGTCGCCATAGGTGGATTCAACAACCAGATAATCAGCATTCTGGATATAGCACGGGTCGCGTAATATCGGCCTGCCGGGTTGGCCAAGGTCGCCTGAGAATACAATTTTATGTGTATGCCCCTGATTGGTAATCAAGATTTCCAAAATAGCCGAGCCAAGAATATGCCCTGCCTCCCGCATTCTGACTTTAATGCCCTCATGCGGACTAAAGCTCTCATCATATTTTTGCGGAACAAGCTGATCGAGTGATTTTTTCGCATCCACCAGCGTATAGAGCGGGGTGATTTGATTGTTACGGTTCTTGCGTTTTCTATTTTCACGCTCGGCACCGGATTCATGAATATGCGCACTATCGCGCAACATAATTGAAAGCAGCTCAGCGGTTGCATCTGTTGTATATATTGGCCCACGAAAACCATCCCTGCACAGTTTTGGAATAAGGCCGCTATGGTCGATATGCCCATGGGTTAGAACCAGAAAATCAATTTGTTCCGGTTTAAAGGGAAAATCTTTTCGATTCTTCGCATCCGCCTGTCGGCCACCTTGAAACATGCCACAATCAACCAGAAACCGAACAAAAGGTGCTTCCACCAGATAGCAGGAACCTGTAACTTCACCGGCAGCACCGAGGAATGAAATATTCACTGCTGAATTATCGCTCATTTGTCTGCTCCGTGATTGAATTTGCTATCGTTGTTTAAGTTTGGTTATTCCGGAGGAACACCGTGGTAAAAATCATTAATGAATTGCACCGCTTCATCGGCGGTATCGGTGATTTTAAACAATGATAAATCCGCATCACCGATAAAGCCTTCTTCCGCCAGAAATTCGAAATTTACTGCCTTTGACCAATAATCTTTGCCCATTAAAACAATCGGCAAGGGAGTTATTTTTTTGGTCTGGACAAGGGTTAAAACCTCAAACAATTCGTCAAAAGTGCCGAACCCGCCGGGAAAGGCCAAAAGTGCTTTTGCCCGCATCAAAAAATGCAGCTTGCGCAGGGCGAAATAACGAAACTGAAAGCACAATTCTGGCGAAATAAACGGATTGGGTTGCTGCTCTTTTGGCAGGTCAATATTCAGCCCGATTGAGCGGGCATTCACATCATCGGCACCGCGATTTGCAGCTTCCATTATTCCCGGCCCACCGCCGGTGATCACCACAAAATCGCAGCGGTGCTCATCTTGAAATCGCTTGGAAACAATCGCTGAAAACCTGCGCGCCTCGTCATAATATTTGACGTATTTTCGTCGTGTCTTGAGTATTTTTTGTCTGGCGATCAGGTCTTCATCTTCAGGCAAAAGGGCGAGTTGCTCATTTAGTTCGCTAAACTGTGCTTCCAGCTGCTCGGCTGAAAGCAGCCGGGCGCTGCCAAAAACGATGATTGTCGATCCAATCCCCTGCTGGCGCATCGAAAGTTCAGGTTTGATATATTCCAGCTGCAGACGAACCGCTCTTAAATCGTCGGTTTCCATGAATTCTGGATCATCCGTTGCCGGACGATAGGCCGGGCTTTCAACAAGCGTTTTTACGCGACTGGCAAGAGTATCAGCATCGGTAGAAGCTGATCGAAGTTGAGTAGCATTCATAACTTACTCCTTCATCCATTAATTATGACGTATTGGAGATTTCGAGAGTCTCAACCCTGGACCCGGGAACACTTGATACAATGTTCCGAGGTCTGTTGTTTGAAAAAAGGTCTTGGGAGGAGGACCGTTTTTCAAATTGGTTTAAAAAAGCTACTGCCCAACGGATAAAACAACGCCTTCAGAATTCCGGTAATTGTTTGCCTTTACATGTTCAAAAGTTAAACAGGTTTCACCGCGTTTGGGGCCACTTTTCATGTTCATACAAATTTGGTCGCCGTTAAATTTCCAAGTACCGTTGCCAGACATAAAGGGCATTTTCATCGTTACGTTTCCATCGTTACTGTAAAATATCTTGACCTTCATTCCCATACGTTTGGCTGTCAGGGTCTTTCCAATAATCTGAGTTGACAGTTGTTCTTTAGTTAATTGCGCAGCAAATGCAGGCGATGAAAACATAGCCATTGCACCAAAAGCCACTAATAAAAGCACAGTCTTAGTTTTTGCTGCATTATTGCTAAAAGTTGAGTTTTCTTGCCCGTTTATAATCGGCGCAAAATCAAAGATTGGTAATTTCATTCTCATTCGTATTATCCAGTAAAATTGACATCTTGTTAGTGACTGATAGCTAACTTATATAGAAGTCAGGCAATTTCAAGATAGGTCGTTGCTTTCATATTATTCAATATCCAAATAGTGGACCAAAATGCTAACATCTATCCAAAGTGGGTCGAGTATCTGGATTTGGAACCATACCCATCAACCGATCAAGCCCGGCTGATAGGCACAGAAAAGTTGAAAAGGAATGCCTGTTATGCGTTGGAAAACCGGATTATTTTTACTCATTGCAATTGCCATCGGCGCTGGTGGGTATTTTGCATGGCAAAAATTCAAACCGGAAGGATTGCCACCGGGCATTGCAAGTTCAAACGGTCGACTGGAAGCAGAACGCACCGATATTGCCACCAAATTTCCTGCTCGTATTAAAGAAGTTCTGGTCAAAGAAGGTGACAGCGTTGAGGCAGGTCAAATTTTGGTGCGGCTGGATGCGGCTGAAATTAATGCCCAGCTTTTGGAAGCAAAGGCAGCAACAGAAGAAGCCGAACAGCAACTTGATCAGGCAGTTGCTTTTTTATCCCAGCGTAAAAGCGAATTGATACTTGCTGAACAGGAATATGAGCGTACGCGGATATTGGCGAAAAAAGGCTTTGCCACACTTGAAAAAGTTGGTCAGAGAAAAGCCACGCAATTGGCTGCCCAGTCAGCTGTAATATCAGCAGAGGCCGGCATTAAACGGGCCAAGGCCGGTATTACAGCGACTATTGCCAGGGCACTTCGACTGGAGGAAAACCTCAAGGACTATGTTCTTAGAACGCCCGTAAGCGGTCGGGTGCAATATCGCCTTGCCCAGCCGGGTGAAGTTGTCGGTGCCGGAGGCAAGATTGTGACAATCCTTGATCTAACCGATGTTTATATGACCATATTTTTGCCTACCGCCGATGCGGGTAAGCTGGAAATTGGCGCCGAAGCCCGCATCGTTCCTGATGCCGCGCCTCAATATGTGATACCGGCAAAGGTAACATTTGTGGCATCCGATGCTCAATTTACACCCAAATATGTGGAAACCAAAAACGAGCGTGAAAAGCTGATGTTCAAGGTCAAGCTACGCCTTCCTGTGGAGGTTTTGAAAAAATATGCAAAACGGGTAAAAGCGGGCATTACTGGAATTGGTTATGTTAAACTTTCAACCAATGTTAGCTGGCCGGAGAACCTGAAGGTCAACCTGCCCGTTGTTTCAGGCTCCAACGATGGCTGATGCCCCAAATTTTGTTGCCGCGCTAAAGTCGGTCAATCATCTTTATGGTGATACATTGGCTCTTGATGATATTTCAATTTCCGTTCCTCGCGGAGAAATGGTTGGTCTGATTGGCCCGGACGGTGTTGGAAAGTCCACACTTTTAGGCCTGATCGCCGGGGTACGTAAGATCCAACAGGGCGGTGTAACCGTGCTTGAAGGCGATATGGCAACCCGTAAGCACCGGGAAAATGTTTATGCACAAATCGCCTATATGCCTCAAGGCCTTGGCCACAATCTCTATCCAACCTTGTCGGTTTTTGAAAACGTGGATTTCTTTGGTCGACTATTTGGGCAATCTGCCAAAGAGAGAGCCTGGCGCATCAAGGATCTTTTGGAATCGACCGGACTTGCCCCTTTTGCCAAAAGGCCGGCGGGCAAATTATCTGGTGGTATGAAGCAAAAGCTCTCGCTTTGTTGCGCGCTTATTCACGATCCCGACCTGCTTATTTTAGATGAACCGACAACCGGCGTTGACCCACTTTCACGACGTCAATTCTGGGAGCTTATTGATCGTATTCGTAAACATCGCCCGGAAATGAGCGTTATTACCGCGACCGCCTATATGGAAGAGGCCGAACGGTTTGACCATCTGATCGCTATGGATGATGGCCGGGTTTTGGCGGTTGGTACTTCAAACGAGATTAAAGAAAAAACCGGGGCAAAAACTCTCGAAGAGGGCTTTATTGCGCTGTTACCGGAAGAAAAGCGCGCTGGCCATAAAGTTGTTACCCTGCCACCAAGGATTGAAAGTGACGGGGTTTTGGCCATCGAAGCCAAGGACCTGACCATGCGGTTTGGTGATTTTACCGCAGTTGACCATGTGAGTGTGAAAATTCAGCGTGGCGAAATCTTTGGCTTCTTGGGTTCCAATGGTTGCGGCAAAACCACGACCATGAAAATGCTGACCGGCTTGCT